>JABWAU010000042.1 GCA_013360875.1 Anaerolineales bacterium
CTGACGTCAATGGTCTGACCCGGCGCGACGTTTGCCGGGAAACTGACCGAGGCAGGCGCGCCCATTTGCGCGCCCGAATCGAACACCAGCGAGTAGGAGGTCGTCCACGTGCAGGTGCCGATGTTCTTCAAACGCCAGGTCTTCTTGAAGGTTGCGCCGGGTTCGTACTTCGCGCCGTCTGGAACGGTGACATCGGCGATGAACTGAGCCCAATCGCAGGTCGCCGCCGAGGCATCCGAAGGCAGCGTCAGCGCCGGCGCAAGCGAGAACAGTAAAGCGAACAACAACATTGCAGACGTTATTTTCGTTCGTGACTTCATGGCAATTCTCCTCTTCTCCATCCAATTCATCTGGACGTATGGAACGCGTTGAAAGTTCCGTCAGAGGCGAGTATAACGTTTCTTTAAGGATTGTTCAATATCAACGGTAGTGCCGCACTTAGGGACGGTCGCGCAGCGTCAGGCGGATTATGGCTGCAAAACAATAGCGGACGTATAGAGAACGTCCGCTACGCAACGGATTTGTCGAGCAGCGTGCGTTCCCAAATGCACGCTATGGACGAGTCGGGAAGTTTATGCCATTTTTCGACGCGTCAACCCGTACACCGCCAGCGCGAACATGAGCGCGGCGGCAATCCACGCGCTGAGGGCAACCGTTGGCGCAGGCGTTTGTTTCACGGCAATTCCCATGAAAGACCAGACTAGCACGAACAGATACGCTGCGTCCCGCCGCGTGAGAGTCATGAGAACGCCCAAGAGTGAGGCGACAGCCAGCATGATCACAGCCCACGTTTGCGCGGCGATTCCAAACCCATTCCACTCAACCAGATACAGCCAGTCGGTGATGTTCGCCACAGTAGCGACGGTAATCCAGCCGAGGTAGACGCCGAAGGGAATATCCACGCTCCAGCGTTCGGCGCGGGAGACCGATTCACGATTCACGTTTAGGCGCAGGTAACTGGCAATCAGTAGTCCCAGCAGGGTGAGCATGATGAGCACGCTCAAGCCGAAGGCGTTGTAGTGCCAGGCGAAGAGCCACGCGGCGTTGGCGAGATTGCTGACGGCAAATAAATATCCAAGTTTGCGCAGGCGGGGATTTTCTTTTTGCTTCGGTTGAAACTGATAGATGATGAATACGATCCAGCCGAGGTAGATGACGCCCCAGATGGCGAAAACGTAACCGGCGGGGACAAAGTAGACCTGGAAGCGGTCGGAGATTTCGCCTGTGTTCTGTCCGTTGAGGGGAAGAGCGGAGGCAAGGATGTTGACGGTCAGCGCGAGGGCTGCGCTGAGGAGATTGGCAAGTTGACGGAGGGTGTCTTTCATTGAATGGATTCCTTTGTTATTTTGTAGAGTTCGACCGCAGATCGCGAATGATAGGCAGCAACCCAGTGGTCGGCGGCCTATAACGATTTCACCTTCAGCCACAACGACGGAATGCGGCTGAGTTTGCCTATCGCGCTCAGTGAGACGCGGCGGTTGAAGATATTGTAATCATTCTTTTCGATCTCATCGAGGATGCCCTGATAGAACACGGACGCGGCGCCGATGGCAAGTTGACCTTCGCGTTCGAGCATCTTTACCCCCGCCCACGATTCGGCATACAGTTGGCGCGTGCGCTCAATTTGAAATTTCATGAACTGCCGCCAGTTGTCGGTGAGGCGCCCCTCGGCAATGTCCTGTTCACGGATGCCGTAGAAGACGAGTTCTTCGCGGGGCAGGTAGAGGCGTCCGTTGCGGAAGTCTTCGCCGATGTCGCGCAGGATGTTGGTCATTTGCAGGGCGACGCCGAGTTTAATGGCATAGGGCACCGCGTCGCTGGTTTTGAAGCCGACGATGTACATGCTCATCAGTCCCACCGTGGAGGCAACGCCGTAACAATAGGTGGCGAGGTCGTCGAAGGTTTGGTAACGGGGTTGGATGAGGTCACGGCTGACGCCGTCTATCAGTTGGAGGGCATAGTGACGGGGAATGTGGTATCGGGCGAGGGTATCTGCCCAGGCGAGGGCAACCCGGTCCTCGGTCGAGGCGGAAGCGGTTTTTGTCACCGTGCGCCAATAGTCGAGTTGGACTTCGCGGTCGTAGTCGGAGGACTCATCCACAATGTCATCCACTGTGCGGCAGAAGGCGTAGAGCGCGCGGACGGCGGAGCGTTTCTCCTCTGGCAGGAGCGCGGAGGCCAGATAAAAGGATTTGCTGTGGGCGCGGGTGACGCTCGCCGCGTGCCTATACGCAGACTGGAGCGCGTGGTCGCCAGCCCAGTATGAAAAGTGCGGACGCGTGGACGGGTGAGGCGCGTGCCCAGCGAGGTTGATCAAGTGGCGTTCCCATTGTGCCTGCATGTTGGTCTCCTAATCGAGTGTTCCGATTGTCGGTGGTTCAGCGAATGGACATATTGTATGGATTTTGTCGAGATTGTCAAGGTTTTGCAAAGAAATATATTGACAAATATTTGACAATATGTATAATACACTCGACTTACGCAAAATGACGATTGGATTGCCTGTGGCCGCCGACCACAGATAGCGGTCGGCGGTCAATTGCTTAAGGAACAAATAATTCTGCGTAAGTCCAAATACATGCATCGGACGCTAGAGAACGTCCATTACGCAAGCGCGTACGAGACACTCTCTAGCGTCGGAATTCGTAACAAGGAGACCAAATGAAACCAACTGCGATTGTGATTGGCGCGGGAATCGGCGGGATCGCCGCCGCCGCCCGCCTTGCCAAAAACGGATATGACGTGACCGTGCTCGAAAAGGAATCCACCCCAGGCGGACGCTGCAACCAGATCGTCCGCGACGGTCACCGCTTCGACATCGGACCGACGCTGTTTCTCATGCCCGAAGTTTGGGAGGAGACCTTTGCCGCCCTCGGCGAACGGATGAGCGACCATCTCGACCTGCGCCGCATTGACCCGACCTACAAGGTCCACTTTGAGGACGGCTTGCAACTCGCGCTGACCTCCAACCTCGGCGAGATGCAGACTCAACTGGAAAAAGTGGAGCCAACCGCCTTTACGGGTTTCCTCAACTACATTGCCGAGGGAATCAGGCATTACAAACTTTCGCTGGAGAAGTTCGTCGGGCGTAACTTCTACAACATCTTCGAGTATTTCAGCCTGAAGAACCTGCCGCTCATCGTGCAGCTCAAGGCGCTGCAAAAACACTATGCCAATACGGGGCGCTTCTTCCGTGATGAACGGCTGAAAGCCGCCTTCACGTTTCAAAATATGTATCTCGGCTTGAGCCCGTATGATGCCCCCGCCACCTACTCCCTGCTCCAATACACGGAGTTGGCGGAGGGGGTATGGTATCCCATGGGCGGAATGTATGCCGCCATTCAGGCATTGGTGAAGGTGGCCGAAAAATTGGGCGTGACATTTGTGTATGACGCGCCTGTGAAAAAGATCAATGTTGGAAAGCGGAAAGTAGAGAGCGTAGAGACGGCAGACGGCAGAGAGTGGATTGCCGATCTTTTCATCGGCAACGCAGACCTGCCGTATATCTACAAAGAACTGCTGCCCGACCCCGCGCCGGCGAAAAAACTGGACGAGAAACTGTACACCTGCTCCACCATCATGTTCTACTGGGGCGTTGATAAGCAGTATCCGCAGATCGCCCATCACAACGTCTTTCTCGGCGGCGATTACAAGGCTTCGTTCGACCAGATCTTCCAAGACCACACCCTGCCCGAAGTGCCGTCGTTCTACGTCCACGCGCCCGCCCGCACCGACCCCGCCGCCGCGCCCGCAGGGCAGGACACGCTCTACATCCTCGTCCCCGTTGGTCACCTCGACGCCCGCTCCAAGCAGGATTGGGAGGCGCTGGTCAACCGCGCGCGCGAAACCGTGTTCAACCGCCTTGCCAAAGAGATGGGCGTCACAGACCTGAGGGAGCACATCAAGTTCGAGATCGTGTACCAGCCCCGGGTCTGGAAAGAACGCTTCAATCTCGAAAAAGGCGCGGCGTTTGGGTTGAGTCACAACTTCTGGCAGGTGGGCTATCTGCGCCCGCACAACCGTCACGCCAAATACAAAAATCTCTACTTCGCCGGCGCATCCACGCATCCCGGAACGGGGCTACCCATTGTGCTGCTTTCGGCAAAACTCACCACCGAACGGATTCTCAAAGAGGCAAAAACTCAAAAAGCCGAAAATCGAGGGTCAAAATCCATCCTCTCACAGGCAAAAGAGGTACAATAACCTTGCAAAACATTTGCAAACTTTTGTCCTTCAATCTTTGACCGGAGAATCCCATGTCCATCAGCAAAACCCCCACCTTTAATATCAAGGTTGTGCTCAATAAAACGGGCATTGCCGCCGACACCCTGCGTGCCTGGGAGCGCCGTTATGGGCTTCCTGTGCCCCAGCGCACCCCCGGCGGACACCGCCTCTATTCCGAATACGACATCGAGACAATCAAATGGCTGATGGCGCGGCAAGCCGAGGGACTCTCCATCTCCCGCGCGGTGGACTTGTGGAACGAACAAATCGCATCAGGTTCGGACCCCCTCGACAGGCTCGGGGCAATGCCTCTGGCGGGCGCGGCCAAAACGGAGATTCTCCCCGCGAGCGCGACAAATCTCGAATCCCTCCGCCGTGATTGGCTGGCCGCTTGCTTTCGTTACGACACGATGGAGGCGGAACACATTTTGAACCAGGCATTTGCCGTCAATTCGGTCGAGATCGTCTGCACGGATGTGATACTGCGCGGGCTGTATGAGGTGGGCGAATACTGGCACAAGGGAAAAGCCTCCGTCCAGCAGGAGCATTTCGCTTCGGGCATCGCCACCCGCAGGCTGGAGTCGCTCATCGGCGCAACCCCGCCTCCCGTCCGCGAAGAGACCGTCATCCTCGCCTGCCCTCCCGATGAATGGCATGTCTTCCCGTTGTTACTGATCAACCTTTTCCTCCGTCGGCACGGCTGGAACGTGATCCATCTCGGCGCAAGCGTCCCCGTTGACCAGATGGAGGAGACCATCAAAACCACGAAGCCCAGCCTAGTCATTCTCTCCGCACAAACGCTGACGACCGCGGTGCATCTGCGTGAAATGGTGCGCGCGCTGAACAAGATTGGAATCCAGGCCGCGTTCGGCGGTCGCGTCTTCAACAACATCAACGGATTGCCCGCGCGCATCCCAGCCCACTTCCTGGCCAACACCATCCAATTTGCCGTTCCCGCCATCGAAAGCTTGCTTGCCAGTCCGCGTCCCGCGCCAAAGGAAGAACCGATCTCGCAATCGGCGCTTTCAGCCGCCGCCGCGTTCGCGCACAAACGCGCGCAGGTTGAAAATGCGCTGAGCGACGCCCTCGCCGCGCGCGGACAGCCCATCGCGTTTCTCGACACCGCCAACCGTTTCCTCGGCGACAGCCTGACCGCCGCGCTCGAACTCGGGGACATCTCGTTTCTGTCCACAGACATGGCATGGATTGCCCACCTGCTCATCGGGCATAACGTCCCGACCGCCATCCTGCCGATCTATCTCGACGTTTACGCGCACGCCGTTGACCAGGTGTTGAACGGCGGCGGAAAAATCATCAGCGACTGGCTGAAACTCCAGGCCGCGTCGCTTCAAACCAATTGGAATGAACTATGAAAAACCGCACTTCCCTCCTCATCTTCCCCATCCTCATTCTCATCGGCTGCCTCGTCGCGCTGGCAGGAAGTCAGGGCGGCGCCACGCTCGGCGGCTTCCCCGTCTTTGCGCTGCTCGTCGCCCTTGCCTTCATCATCCAATGGCTGGCGTTCATCCCTGCCTACCTCTTGCAAACCGAAAAATTCTACGACTTGACGGGCAGCCTCACCTACCTGACCGTAACCGGCGCCGCTCTGGCGTTCAGCCCCAACCTGGACACCCGCTCCATTCTGCTGGCAGCGCTGGTCATCATTTGGGCGCTGCGGCTCGGAACCTTCCTATTCAGCCGCATTCGCAAGGCGGGCAAGGACGACCGCTTCGATGAAATCAAACCCTCCTTCATTCGCTTCCTGAACGCCTGGACGATTCAAGGCTTGTGGGTGACCTTCACCGCCGCTGCCGCATTAGTGGCCATCACTTCGTCTGTGCACAAGGAACCGGATGCCTTTGCCGTCATCGGTTTTCTCATCTGGGTTTTCGGCTTTGCCTTTGAAGTCATCGCCGACTCGCAGAAAAGCCGCTTCAACGCGGACCCCGCCAACAAGGGCAAATTCATCCAAAGCGGATTGTGGTCGCGCTCGCGGCATCCGAACTACTTCGGCGAGATTGTGCTGTGGATCGGCGTCGCCCTCATCGCCATCCCCGTTTTGCAAGGCTGGCAGTGGGTCGCGATGATCTCCCCGCTGTTCGTGACTCTGCTCCTCACCCGCGTCAGCGGCATCCCGCTGCTGGAGAAAAAAGCCGACGCCAAATGGGGCGGTCAGGCGGAGTACGAAGAGTACAAGAAGAACACGCCTGTGTTGATCCCGCGGTTATAAAAGTACCGCAAGATTTATCTTGCCCAGCCAGGCGACATGAATGTCGCGGTACTGGGTAAAAGGAACAAAAATGACCCTCCTCAAAATTCTGCAACTCATCGCCATCATCCTCACCATCGTGACGGGACTCGTCTCCCTGCTCTGGCCGCGCAGCGTGCAAGGCTTCACGGGTCTCACCGCCGCCGGCGGACGCGGCATCACCGAAATCCGCGCCATTCTCGGCGGGCTGTTCATCGGTCTGGGCATCGCGGTCTTCGTCCTCGCCACGCGTGAGACCTACCAAATGCTCGGCATCATGTACCTCGCCATCGCGGCTGTGCGAATCGTCTCCATCTTCGTGGACAAGTCCTCCGTCCAATCCAACTGGATCCGCGTTGCCACTGAAATTGTGCTGGGCATTATTTTGGTTTTGTGAGTTGGAATCCCGAAGTTCTACTTCGGGAAATTCCGAAAGTAGAACTTTCGGATTCCGCTCGAACAAGCGAGAATAGAAATGAAAATCGCAAAAATCATCTCCCTCCTCGGCATCCTTGCCATGACCGCCGTGTTGATCTACGGTTTCACCGTCGGTGACTTCTCTGGCGAAGGCAGTCAACTGCTGTCAATGCCGTGGGGCATCGTCTCACTCGTTGACCTCTACACAGGCTTCACGCTCTTCTCGATGTGGATCATCTACCGCGAGAAATCCCTGCTCGTTGCCATCGTGTGGACGATCGCCATGATGACGCTTGGCTTCTTCGCGGGCGCGCTCTACACCTTCCTCGCCTTGCAATCCAGCAACGGCGACTGGCGCAAATTCTGGATGGGAAAGCATGTCTGACAAAGCGCGCGAACTGCTCGAAGAGTTCCGCACAGTGACAGGAAAGGTCGGGCTGCTGGATACGATCCTGCCGCCAATTCTCTTCCTCCTGCTGAACGGACTGGCTGGATTCACCGCCGCCATGATCGGCGCGCTCAGCCTCTCGGTGGTGACCGCCATCCTGCGCTTCCGCCGCGGACAGTCCCTGCTCTACGCGCTCGCGGGACTGGGCAGTGTCGGTCTCGCCATCGCGCTTGCGCTTCTGCTCGGACGTTCGGAGGGATTCTTCCTCCCAGGCATCGTCAACGGCGGGTTGACGGTCGCCCTGACGCTGGTCAGCCTGCTCATCCGCAAGCCCATCGTGGCATGGACGAGTTACCTCGCCCGCCGCTGGCCGCTCGATTGGTACTGGCATGACCGAGTCCGCCCGGCGTACACCGAAGTGACCATCGCATGGCTGTTGTACTTCGCCGCGAAATTATTCTGGCAGGTCATGCTCTTTCAAGGCAACGCGGTGGATCAACTCGCCCTCTTCAACACGCTGACGGGTTGGCCCGCAACCATCGCCCTGCTCATCTTGAGTTACCTCTACGGCACGTGGCGACTCGCCCAACTGCGCGGTCCCAGCGTGGAAGAATTTCGGGTCGGCGCGCCCGCCCCGTGGTCGGGCCAGAGGCGAGGGTTTTAGTCAAAACATCCACCGTTGCGGGGAGGGCACTTTTCCCGATGAAACAATTTCCTCGTTGTGGATGGAATTGCCCGGTCTTCATTGACCTGCTCGGTTTCAGCCTCATCCTCCCGCTGCTGCCGTTCTACTCCAAGCAATACAGTGCCAGCCCCTGTGCCTCCCGAACTGCTCAAAAACTGAAAGGACCCTTCTAATGCAACCAACCACTCAAAAAACCACATTCCTCTCGCTCCTGGCTACCATTACAGCGCTCACTGCCGTCATCTGGCTCACCGCCAACGGGCTGCAAACCCGCTTCGATGTGGTCAACGAAAAGTATTATTCCTTCTTTTATCCCTGGCAGACCCGCAACCCCACGACAATGGCATACGTCACTGCCTGGCTGGGATACGCGCTGCACAACATCGCTGCCTGGGCAATCATCTGGGCGGCGCAGCGCGCTAAACCCAAATACGAGAGCGGCTTCCGCTGGTTCAACTGGGCGATGGTCGCCGTGAACCTGGGCGGATTTGCCCTGCACTGGATTCAAACCCAACTCTGGTACGACGGGCTGGCGATTTCCGTCCCTGAAGTGACCTCGCAGGGATCGGTCATCCTGATGCTGGTGTTCATCCTGATCCTCGAAGCGCCGCGCCGCGGGCTGTTTTTCGGGAAGAAAATCAATTTCCGCCAGGCTTTTCTAGACGTGGTGCGCCGCTATCACGGATACCTGTTCTCCTGGGCGCTGATTTACACCTTCTGGTATCACCCCATGGAAAACACCTTCGGTCACCTGGCAGGCTTTCTGTATATGTTTGCCCTGCTTTCGCAGTCGGTGCTGCTCTTTAACCGCGCTCACCTGAATAAGTGGTGGAAGTTCTCCCTCGAAGCGCTGGTGCTGGTACATGGCACGCTGGTCGCCATCTATCAGGGCAATGGATTGTGGCCCATGTTCTTCTTCGGCTTTTCCGCCATGATTGTGCTGACCCAAATGCACGGATTGGGGCTGAGCGCCCGTCTGCGCGCCTTGCTGGCTGGGGTCTTCGTCCTCGGTGTGGGGCTGTTCTATGGTCTGAGCGGGGACTTCGCCCGCATCAACGAAGTCATCCGCATCCCGTTCATCGAATACCTGGCGGTTTTCCTCTTCTACGGCTTGTTCATGACTGGCTACGGGCTAAAGCGTCTGCTCAAACCCGCCCCGTTTTCCGATAAGGGAGAGGCAAAAGGATGAGGAATAAAGAAGCAAACCGCATGACCTCGATCTGGTGGATTCGGCGCGACTTAAGACTGACCGACAACCCGGCGCTTCATGCCGCGCTCGAGGCTGGTTCCGTTCTCCCGGTCTTTATCCTCGACCCAGCCTTTTCCTCCTCATCCCTCCGCCGAAAGAATTTCCTCCACGAGGGACTCCACGCCCTTAACCGCGACCTCCGCGCCCGTAACTCGTATCTCGTAACTCGTCACGGCAAGCCGCTGTCAATTTTGAAACAACTCCTCGCGGAAACGAACGCCTCCGCCATCTTCGCCGAAGCGGACTTCACCCCCTACGCCCGCCGCCGCGACGCAGAGATCGCCCGCGAACTTCCCCTCCAACTCATTCACGGACAAACCGTCCATCATCCCGAGTTCGTCAAAAAAGCAGACGGCACCCCCTACACCGTCTTCACGCCTTACTCCAAAGCGTGGAAGGCGCGCCTCGAGCCCATCCACCTGTTCCCCGCGCCTGAAAATATTCCAACTCCCAAGAATATTTTTTCTGAGCCAATTCCAGATTACAAAACCAATCCGCTCTTCCCCGCTGGTGAACAAGAAGCGCTCCACCGCTTAAACCAATTTACCTCTTCCCCAATTTTCCAATATACCGACCATCGCAACCGCATGGACTTGGATGGCACTTCATCGTTGTCGCCGTATCTCCGCTTCGGAATGCTTGGGCTGCGACAAGCAGTTCATGCAGCGAAACTTTCAAACCTTCAAACCTTTCAACCTTCGAACAAACAAGGTTCCGAAACCTGGCTCAACGAACTCATCTGGCGCGAGTTCTACATCCAGATTCTCTACCACTTCCCTCACGTCGCAAAGACCGCCTTCAACCCTGCGCTGGCAAACATCCCCTGGCGGAACGAGACGTCAGAGTTCGAGGCGTGGAAGAGGGGCGAAACAGGCGTCCCTGTGGTAGATGCGGCGATGCGTCAACTGCTTGCCACAGGCTGGATGCACAACCGTGCGCGCATGATCGTCGCCTCGTTCCTCGTCAAAGACCTGCTCATTGACTGGCGCTGGGGCGAAGCCTGGTTCATGGAAAACCTGCTCGACGGCGACCTCGCCGCCAACAACGGTGGCTGGCAATGGACAGCCGGCACCGGCACCGACGCTGCGCCCTACTTCCGCATTTTCAACCCTGTGCTGCAATCCCGCAAATTCGACCCGAACGGCGACTACATCCGCAAGTGGATCCCCGAACTGCGCGGGCTGAGCGCTGCGGACATCCACGCCCCGTGGGAAAAAGGCATCCAGGTCAAAGGCTATCCCGCCCGCCCCATCATCGAACGCGACAAGGAAAGAACATTGAAAGCCTATAACCTGTCAAAGGTCGAAAGCAACGCCCTGAGCATGTCGAAGGGTCAAAAGTCTCTATGACCTCTGACCTTCGACTTGCGACTTTTGACTTATGAAATCCATCCCCCCCTCCCTCGGACGCGCCGCACTGCGCGCCCTCCTCAAAGAACGTTCCCCGCTTGGACCGCTCAAAGTCATGGCAAAACACGTCGGGCGCTTCTTTCAAATCCCGCTGCCTGGTTTTCGCCCCTATGTCGTCTTCGGTCCAGAAGCAAACCGCAAAGTCCTCGTCACCGAGCGCGGCAAACTCCTCTGGCGCAACACCGACCCCGTCACCGACCTGCTCCGCCGCGGCGTCCTCATCGTGGACGGCGAAGAACACGACCGCTACCGCGCCCTCATGGAACCGCCGCTTCACCCCTCGCAACTCCCCGCCTACACCGACATGATGATTCGCCAGACCGAGCGCGTCGCCTCAACATGGCAGGACGGTCAAATCGTGGACATGCTCGTCGAGAGCCGCAAAATCGCCCTGCTCATCATCATGCAAGCCCTCTTTAGCAAAGACGTTTGGGACGACCTGCCGCGCATCTGGGATCCCATCCTCAAAGCCATCGCATACATCTCCCCCGGCGCGTGGATTCTCTGGCGCAACATTCCACGTCCTGGCTACAAAAAGCATCTTCAGACACTCGACGACTACCTCTACCAGATCATCGCCTCCCGCCGCGCCAACGTTGAACGTTCAACGTTAGACGTTCAACCCGACCTCCTCCAACACCTCCTCGACGCAGGACTCACCGACGACCTCATCCGCGACCAGATGCTGACCATGCTCATCGCGGGGCACGACACCTCCACTGCGCTTCTCGCCTGGACCTTCGCCCTGCTCGGCGAGCACCCCGAAGTTTTCTCCACGCTGACAGCGGAAGTGATCGCGCGCGAAAAATCGCCCCTGCTCGATCAAGTCATCAAGGAAAGTCTGCGACTCTATCCGCCTATCCACATCGGCAACCGCCGCGTGGCGGAGGAGATTCACTTCGACGAAGGCTCCGTCCCTGCGGGCGAGCGACTGTTCTACTCCATCTACCTCACCCACCGCGATCCCGAAATTTGGGAAAACCCCGATTCCTTCTGCCCCGAACGTTTCGCCCACGGACGCAAGACCCCGCCCATGAGTTACGTCCCCTTCGGCGGCGGACCGCGCGCGTGCATCGGCGCGGCGTTCGGTCAGGCGGAGGCGCGGGTTGTCCTGGCGCACCTGCTTCGCAACTACCAGTTCCAATTTACCAACCACCCCATCCATCCCCACATGGGCGCCACCCTGGAGCCAAGACCTGGGGTGATGATGAGGGTGAAGCGCAGGCAGGTACACAGGTAAACACGTACACAGGTAAACATGACATATTTTGGATTTCTTCTTCGCTTCCTTGTAATTCCCATCCTCGCCTTGCTTGCCATCCACTACCTGCTCTCCCTCCGCGCGAGGACGAAGGCTGGGGTGAGGGCATCCCCTCTCCCACAGGGAGAGGGGCCGGGGGTGAGGGTCCCCCCTCTCCCACAGGGAGAGGGGCCGGGGGTGAGGGTATCCCCGCGCGCCGTGTGGATTGGCATCGCCATTCACGTCTTCCTCGCCGTCGCCTACACCACCCCTTGGGATAACTACCTCGTCGCCACAGGCGTCTGGTACTACAACCCCGACCTCGTGACAGGCATCGTCCTCGGTTATGTCCCAATCGAGGAATACACCTTCTTCGTCGTGGAGACGCTCCTTGCAGGATTGTGGTGGTGGTTTCTGGCGCGGCGCATCTCCCCGCCCAAAACAGACTTCAAGGCATCCCTCCCTGCGCGTTTGATTCCGTTTTCCGTTTTATTCCTTGCGTGGGCTGTCTTCACATTCCTTTTCTTCTTCGGCGATGTGAAATGGACCTACCTCTCCATCACCCTCTTCTGGGCATTGCCTGCCATCTTTCCGCAACTCCTCTTTGGCGCAGACATCCTCTGGCATCACCGCAAACTGGTCTTCTGGAGCATTCTCGTCCCTGGTTCGTACCTCTCACTGATGGACATCGTCGCACTCACCGACACCACCTGGAGCATTTCAAAGGAACAGACCACAGGCGTCCTCTTCTTTGGCATCCTGCCGCTGGAAGAGGTGGTGTTCTTTTTCATCACCAATGTTTTAATCACCTTTGGGATGACATTACTGCTCTCAGAGCAGGGACGCTTGCGCTTGGCGGAATGGAAGGCGCTCCTCCGCCGCCGCTCACTGATTACTGATCACTGATTACTGATCACTGATTACTGATCACTGCCTCCTTCTCCTCCGGCGCTTCGCGGACGATATAGAGCGGTCTGCCTTTGGCTTCGTCGTAGATGCGGCCGATGTATTCGCCGAGGATGCCGAGCGAGATCAACTGCACGCCTCCGAGGAACAGCACAGCGATCAACGTGGTCGCCTGCCCGAAGAAGGCTTGCGATCCGCTGGCGCGCAGGTAAATGACGATGGGGATGGCAAGGATGGCAACCCCCGCCGAGAAGAAGCCAAAGAACGTGGCAACTTGCAAAGGGAAGTAAGAGAAACTGGTGATGGCGTTGAGCGCCAGACGGAACATCTTGCGGAAGGGATACTTGGTTTCGCCTGCCACACGCGCTGCGCGCTTGTACTCCACCCCAATCTGGCGAAAGCCCACCCATGCCGACATGCCACGCGGGAAGCGATGCCGCTCGCGCATGGATTTGAGCACGTCCACCACTTTTCGATCCATCAGGCGGAAGTCGCCGGTATCGAGGGGAATTTTCACGTCCGTGATGCGGTAGATGATGCGGTAGAAGAGGGAGGCTGTCCAGAGTTTGAACCAGGACTCGCCCTCGCGCTCGGCGCGCACCGCATACACCACCTCGTAGCCTTCCCGCCATTTTTTGACCATTTCGGGGATGAGTTCGGGCGGGTCTTGCAGGTCTGCATCTATGACGACGACCGCGTCGCCGCGCGCGTAATCCCAGCCTGCGGTGATGGCGATCTGATGCCCGAAGTTGCGCGCGAAGATCACGGGGCGGACGTGTTTGTCCTTTTTGGCGAGTTCGCGGATGGTCTCGGTCGAGCCGTCGGTGGAACCGTCGTCCACGAGGATGAGTTCCCAGGTCTTGCGCGTGGACTGCATCACCTCGCTCACGCGGCGATGCAGTTCGGGAAGGTTTTCCTTTTCGTTGTAGATGGGAGCGATGATCGAATAGGTGATTTTCATTATGGATTTCTTCCGGGCAGATTCGTTTTCAGATGTGAGTCGGTCTGGAAGGTTGAATCAGGTTCGGGTGGGTGCGAAGCGGGGTTCTTATTCCTTCGATTTCTTGAGTTTGATGCGGGCGCGTTTGGGCGGGTTGATCTTTTCCGGCGGGGCGACGAATTGCCGGCTTCCGTCGTCTTCAAAGGCGGGAAGCCCCAAAACCTTCCGCCGCAGGTATCCGAGGATCACAGTCAACGAGGCGATGACCGGCACAACGAGCAGCGCGCCGAGGATGCCAGCCAGAATGGTCGCGACGATGATCACAACGAAGACCAGCCCCTCGTTCATGTGGACGCTGCGCCCCATGATGATCGGGCGCAGGAAGAAATTCTTCAGGTTAATCAACACCAGGTAAACCGCGATCACCAGTCCCGCCACCCAAAAGTTGGAAAGGGGTATCCACGAAGAGCCTTCGAGCAATGCCACGCCTGCCGCAAGCACAACGGCAAGAAACGGACCGACATCCGGCACCAACGTGAACAACCCGGCGATCATCCCCAACACCAGCGCGCCGGGAATGCCCATGATGAGCCATACGATCGTAAAGACCACGCCCACGATCAGCATCAACACGATCTGCCCGCGCAGGTAAGCCATCCAAATATTTCGGATGCGGTCGTACAGTTCCTGCGCCTCGGCGCGGTACGGGGGCAGGACGAGGGCGAACATGCCCGCCTGTATCTCGGACCAGTGGGATAGCAGAAGATAGATGACGACCACGATCACGAGGAACCACAGCACACCCACCGAGGTGGTTTCGAGCAGGGGCAGGATCTGTTCCGGCAGGGGCGCGAGGAAGGCGTCCTGCGCCTTCAACAGGTTCTCCGCCCAGCCCTCCAGATGAAATTCGAGACCACCGACCTGGATCGGTTGCGAAAGCGTGTTCCCGAGTTGTCTCGAAAGATCGAGCAGGTCCTGGACGACGATGCGCGCTTCGTCGTAAAAGATCGGCGTAAGCGCTGCGGGCAGACCAGCCATGAGGACCAGCGAGGAAAAGAAAACGACGTTCACCGAAGCCGCGCGCGACAGCCTCGTCCGCGCCCTGAGAAACTCGATGATCGGATTCAACAGGTACGCCACGAACCCGGCGATCACAAAATTTCTTACCGCGTCGCGCGCATAAAAGAGGAACGCGACGAACGCGAGGATGAGAAAAACTCCGACAACGTAACGAAATGTAAGCGACCATTCATTGTTTTCTTTCATAGCGCCTTCTTGACCGCCTCCAAAGTCGGTTCAATGACGGGAGCCTCGATCACCGCCTGCATCGCGGCACGGATGTCCTTCAGACCGCTGCCCGTATTCAACACCAGGATGGGATCATCGCTTCCGACCACGCCGGAGCCTGCTCCCTTGACCAGACCGGCATACGCGGCCGCCCCGGCCGGTTCCGCAAAGATCCCCACCCTGCCCAATTCCGCGATCGCCTTGAGTATCTCCTCGTCTGTTACGGTGATATACGCGCCGCCCGTCTCCTTCGCCGCGCGGACGGCTCGCACGCCGTCACGCGGCAGGTCAACCGAGATCGAATCGGCAATCGTCTTTGCAGAGACGGGCGCGATCGTTTCCGTGTTCCCGCGGAAGGCGTTCGCGATCGCGGCGGAACCCTCCGCCTGCACGCCGAAGATGCGCGGGAGGCGGGAGATCCACCCGAGTTGGAGCAGGTCCTTGAAACCCTTGTGGAGGCCGGAGATGATATTGCCGTCGCCCACCGAGACGAGGATCGTCAGCGGCGTGTGGTCGGTTTCCTCGCCGATCCGTTTGTGCATATCGCGATGAACGCCCTGCCACCACTCCCAAATCTCGAAGGCAGCGGTCTTCTTCCCCTCCGTCGTGAAGGGATTGTAGCCCGTGTTGCGGCAATACCAGCCGAACTCCTCCGCGCATTTGATCGTGAGATCGAACGCGTCATCGTACGTGCCATCCACCAGGATGACCTTCGCGCCGAAGATGAGCAGTTGCGCCACCTTCGCCTGCGGCGCGGACTTCGGGGCGAAGATCACAGCTTTTTGTCCCACCGCGGCAGACATCCCCGCGAGCGCCGCGCCGGCGTTCCCGGTCGAAGCGGTGACAACGACCTCCGCGCCGATCTCCCCCGCGCGCGCCACCACAATTGCGGAGGCGCGGTCTTTGAAGGAGGCGGTCGGGTTCCTCGATTCGTCCTTCAGCCACAAATTCCGCAAATCCATTTTTTCGGCGAGAGAGGTTAATTCGAATACCGGGGTCCCGCCCGCGGCGTGGAGCGGAGTCGCCTCTCCGCCCGGCATCTTCACCGGCAACAGCGGCGCATATCGCCAGAGGGACGGGTCATGCCGGGAAAGGATGTCATCCGGTTTGTATTTGTTCTTGATGGCGTCATAATCGAGCAATACGTCCAGATTCCCGCCGTCTTTCGGGCAGGTGTAGGTGATTTCGTCGGGAGCGTATTCTGTCCCGCACAATGAACAGCGATAGCCGATGAATTTGCCCATGTTTTATCCTTTTGTTCCCCCAATTGTACCCTGATGGCAGGTTTAACCAAAAAGGACTCTCAGGCTTGAAACCTTGAGAGTCCCATTATCCACTTTCCACTTTCTACTTCCCCTCCCTCTCCCAAATCTCCCGCGCAATGGACTCCTGATCCACAGGCAACTTATCCACCCTCACCCCCACCGCGTTATAAATCGCGTTTGTAATCGCGGGCGTGGTTGGGATACTGCATATCTCGCCGACTCCCTTCGCGCCGTAGGGACCCGCCTCCACAGGATGCTCGACAATGATCGAAGTAATTTCAGGCGTGAGCATAATGCCAGGGACGCGGTATCTTGCCAATCGGTCAGTGACCACATACCCATCTTCAACAATAAATTCCTCGGTGAGCGCGTTGCCAAGTCCCATCATCACGCCGCCTTCGACCTGCCCCTGCAAGCCAAGCGGGTTGACCGCCATACCCACGTCGTTGGCAGAGATAACTCTCAGCACGCGCACTTCGCCCGTCAGTTTGTTGACCTCCACTTCTGCGGCTTGAACGCCAAACGAGAAGGCGAAGTGCATGTCTCCGCCTGTGCCGAGTGGCTGGGTCTTCGGCGCTTCGTATTCATAGCGGACGCGCGGCTGCTGACCCGAAGCCGTCATTTCTTTGTAAATTTCCGCATAGGTCAATGAATGTCCGTTGACGTGGACAATCCCATTCTCGAAACGGATCTGTTCCGGGCGCACGTCGAATTTCTCAGCCATCATGGCGGTGATTTCATCGCGTAGAGTCTTTGCCGCATAACGGGAGGCATTGCCGGTGACAAACGTTTGACGCGAGGCGGTCGTGGGACCACCGTTTGGCGCCAGGTCCGTGTCCATGACCAAAACTTTCACTTGCTCCGGCGGCACTGCCATTTCCTCCGCCACTACCAGCCGCATCACCGTGACCAGCCCCTGCCCCATCTCGGCGGAGGAACTGCGCACTTGAAACGTACCGTCAGGGTAGAGTTCCACATCGGCGCCTGCCTTATCGGGCGCGCCGCCACCGAGTCCCGTGTTCTTGTACGCCGCGGCAAAGCCCCAAGCACGGACAAGATGCGAATCTTTTCCACCGTGAAGAATCGAAGAGCGCGAAGATACCTTTTTCTCTTCGTCTTCTCCCAAAGGAGACTTCGCGTCCTTCGCGCCTTCGCGGTGAGAATCGGATTCAGGAACAGAAACAGTTATCGGCTTGAAAGGATGCGGGTTGTGTTTCCGCATCTCAGCATCCACCCGGTCAATGCATTCCATCAATCCCACCGACTCACGCAAGACCTGTCCTGTGTTTGTGACGCTCCCCACGTGCAGCGCGTTCATACGCCGCAGTTCCACCGGCTCGATGCCCAACTTTTCTGCCAGCATATCCATCATGGATTCGACCGCAAACGCCGATTGCGTCACGCCGAAGCCGCGGAACGCGCCCGCCGGCGGATTGTTGGTATACATGGCATAACAATCGGCGCGCACATGCGGGATGTCGTACGGACCCGCCGAGTGCGTGGTAGCGCGGGTCATCACCTTCTCGCCGAGCGACGCATAGGCGCCCGTGTCGCCATACAACTCCGTTTCGCACGCGACCAGCCGCCCGTCCTTCTTCGCGCCGATCTTGACTCGGATCTGCGTGGCATGCCGCTTCGGATGCACGAGCAGACTTTCGTGACGATCAAAGAGCAACTTCACAGGTCGCCCCGTCGCGTGCGCCAGCATTGCCACGTGAATCTGTCCCATCACGTCTTCCTTGCCGCCGAATCCGCCTCCCATCAACTGCCCCACAATACGCACCCGCGACTCATCCCAGCCCATGGCGCGCGCCACCTGTGTCCGATCCTGATAGGGAATCTGCGAACCGCAATAGATTTCCATCCTCCCGTCCGCCAGCGGCACACCGATACTGCACTCAGGTTCGATGAACGCGTGGTCGTACATCGGCGTGTGGAACGTATGCTCTAAAATCACATCCGACTCCGCAAACCCCTTCTCCATATCACCTTTTCGGACTTTGATGTGCTTGAGCAGATTTCCCTTTTCGTGAATTTGCGGGACCCCCTCCGAACGTGCCTGCACGGGATTCGTGATGACCGGCTGGAGGTCGAACTCCGCTTCGATCAACGCCGACGCCTGCTCGGCGATCTCAAGCGTTTCCGCCGCTATGACCGCGATCGCATCCCCCACATATCTGACGCGTTCTCCTACACCCACCATTACGGGCCAGTCGTAGATGACCAGTCCGTGAGTCTTTTCGCCAGGTATGTCCTCGGCGGTCAACACGGCAGCCACGCCGGGCAGCGCTTTCGCCTTCGAAACATCGAGTCTTCTCAGGAAGCCATGTGGAATCATCGCCCGCCGCACTTTGGCGTGTAACATGCCATCGAACACAAGATCGTCGGTGAAGATTGCCCTTCCAGTGACCTTATCCACGCCATCGTGACGTATGTGTGTACGACCAACGGCTTTATGTTCATGAATCGAATCGGGAACATGAGTCGGCTTCCTGACAGGCTCACCCGTCCGCAATGACTCAGCCGCGGCGAGGATGGCGTTTTCGATGGTCGGATACCCCGCGCAGCGGCAGAGCGTATCCTTCAACGCAAAACGGATATCATCCCGCGTCGGATTCGGATTCCGCTCGAGCAGCGCGTACGCCGTCATGATCTGCCCGGGGATGCAGAACCCGCACTGGACGGCACCATGTTCCACGAACGCTTCCTGTAAGGGATGAAGAGTCTTTGGACCGCGAAGCCCGCCAAGGTCGCGAAGATTCTTTCCTCTTTCCTCTTTTGAATCCTTGGTGTTCTTCGCGTGCTTAGCGGTAAACTCCCCCGCCAACCCTTCAATAGTGACCACGGTCTTCCCATCCGCGCGCTCGGCAGGATAAATACACGAGACCACCGGCTCGCCATCCACGAGGACGGTACACGCGCCGCACTCGGCTTCGTCACAGCCGATCTTTGTCCCTGTGAGACGCAGGCGATAACGGAGCAGATCCGACAGCGTTTCGTTCGCCCTGGCTTCGAGGGTGTGTTGTAGTCCATTGACAGTAAGAGAAATCTGGTTGCTCGTCATGATATAAAATCCTTCTCTACATGATATTTGTGCTCAAATGCACTGGAACGCTTTGTCTACGACGGTTTTGGGGTGATACTTCACATCAACAAGTTCTTTCGCCGAGAACCAACGCGGTATTTTTTCTCCATAAGGATGATTGGCTTCAGAATTTAATTGTCCATCAATGACGTGCCCGCGATATGTAATTGTGATGCTGTGCCACGGTCTCTCTGGCAAAATGACTTCACTAACATCAAGTAGTCCAGTGATATCAGCTTTGATACCCGTTTCCTCAAACAATTCTCGGACAGCAGTGTCTTGTACACTTTCACCAAATTTAATCCTTCCGCCTGGAATGTTCCATTGAACGACTCCGTCATCCGTCTCAAAATGAGGAACCAACAGAATTTTGTTGTCTTGAATGACAGCCAAACATGCTCTAATTCGTATTTGGTCGTTCATTTTCGTTCACTTTTTGTTGCCGTTCCTTCCCATAGCGACTCGAGCATATCCTTGAACAACGTCGCCGCCAGATGCTGACGATGGTCCGCGCTGGCGCGGCGGGATTTACCAAACCACTTCAACATCATATTTCCGAATATCGGCATCCACAGATAACAACGGCATTGCCTCGATTTGACTTTGCGCGATCAGCAATCTGTCGAATGGGTCGGTGTGGTGCATGGGCAATTTATAAACCTGTGTGGCATGAGGAATTTGCACAGGCAATGCCTGGAAATTATGTAGACTCATGCGGCTGGTAACATAATGCGCGGGGTCTTCCGGTAAAGTCAGACGTCCGCGCGCGGTTTTGATGGTTATTTCCCACGCACTTGCAGCGCTCAGGAAGATCTCGTTATTGCCGTCCGATATGATTTCCTTTGCAATGGTGGACAGTTGCGGGTCGTCCATGTTCCACCAAAGGAAAGTGAGCGTATCGAGCAGGTATTTCATACCGCAAATTCCTCGAGCGGCGCGTCGAAATCGGGCATGATAATTACCTTGCCTTTATCAATACCGGGTGTGCGCGTAGAAACTTGTGCGGTCACAGGCAAAATCCGCGCTACGGGTTTGCCTGCTTTTGCGATAACCACTTCTTCGCCTTTCATAACGCGCTCAAGTAGTTTGGAAAAGTGGGTTTTCGCTTCATGGATATTGAATACAGCCATCTTACACCTCCACGGGCATTGTAGACTAACCAGTGGACTAAGTCAAGCCCTCTCCCACGCAGACTTAAACGTTTCCTTGAACAACGTCACCACCAGATGCTGACGGTAATCTGCGCTTGCCCGCCTCGCACTCGTGCGGAATTTCGCCTCGGCGAGCAGGGCTTTCAGCGCAGATTCGAATGTCTCCTCGTCAAGGGATTTGCCGCGCAAAACATCCTCGGCTTGCGCCGCGCGGAAGGGAGTCCCGCCGCCGGGACCGATGGCGATGCGGATATCCTTGATCGCGTCCTTTTCGCGTTCAAGCCAGACTGCGCAATTCAGGATGGGAAGCGCCACGCCCTGCGGGCGCATGATGCGTTTGAAACACGAGGAGACCCTAAAGGTCTCAGAGACCTTTAGGGACTTACAAATTGGAATATAGAAGCCAACAATCAATTCCTCTCCGTGCTTGAGGGAGGATTTGCCGGGACCGAGGAATAATTCTCTGAAGGGTATTCGCCTGGTCTCGGTACGCCGCTCCGCGGCTACTCGACCAGCGTCTGGAACAGAAGCAATTTCTGCTTGTGCATCAAGAGCAAGCAAAGCAATCGTCCCGTCGGCGGCGGGAAGGGCGTGAGCGACGTTGCCTCCGAGGGTGGCTACGTTGCGGACTTGCGGTCCCGCGATCAAATTACAGGCTTCGACCAATGCCTGGGCATGCGCGACAGTCAGCGGGTCCAGCGCGATGCGATTGACCGGGACGGAGGCGCCAATAAAGAGTTCGTCCCCAATCGTCTCGAGACGAGTCATCTCCGCAACAGAGGTCACGTCAATCAACGTTTGGACGGGTGAATGTCTGCCTTGTTCGAGGTCGAGCAACAAATCGGTTCCCCCTGCAATCGGTGCAAGCGGACGCGGCGCGTTTGCGAACGCGTCCATTGCCTCGGATAGATTTTTGGGTCGAATGTAATTCTGCCAAAGGTTCATTGGTGGTGTCCTCTCAACAAGACGGCGGCACTTTTCGATGGACTTGCGCCCAACGCCGTTGATGCAACTTACATCAGCGACCACCGAACCGATGGATATTCACTCGTCATTGCGATCCCGAAGGGCGAAGCAATCTTCTGCAAAGAGGAGAACGCTTCGCTCGGTCTCGATACGAACGAGAAGAACACTCGCTCTACTCGACCATCGCTCGCAATGATGTTTCTATTTTACAACATGCGCGCCTTCTTCGGGATGGACGCCCGCCATCAACAAGCCGAGTTTTTCGGGCGTGGCGTCCGCGCGCGGTACGATGTCCATGATCTGCCCTTCGTAGATGACCGCGATGCGGTCGGAGAGTGCGAGGATCTCATCGAGGTCTTCCGAGATGAGCAAGATGGCGGCGCCGCGTTTACGCTGTTCGAGCAACTGGTCGCGGACGTATTCGGTCGCGCCGATGTCCAGTCCGCGTGTGGGCTGCGCGGCGACGATGACGCGCGGGTTGCGTGAGATCTCACGCGCCAGCACCACCTTTTGAATGTTGCCGCCGGAGAGGTTCTTGGCAAGCGTATCCTGCGATGGCGTTTTGACCTGGAACCTTTCGATTAGCCGGTTCGCATGGGCGGAGATTTCGCGCAGGTTGAGGAAGGCGGATCGCGAAAAGGGTTGTTTATGATGTTCGCGCAGGATCAAATTCTCCGCGACCGAAAACTCCCGGATGACGCCGTCTCGCATGCGTTCTTCGGGGATATACGATAACATGCGCTCGGTCAGTTCGCCCGGCGGGAAGTTGGTGACATCCTGCCCATCGAGGCGGACGTTGCCCGAAACGATCCTTCGCAAGCCGGTCACTATCTCTGCCAGTTCGCGTTGACCGTTGCCCGAAACTCCCGCGATCCCGAGGATCTCGCCCGCACGCACCTCGAGGCTGACGCCGCGCAGACCCGGCGTACCACGGTCGCTGCCGCATGCAACGTTCTCGAGTTGCAGGCGGACCTCCCCGAATTCAACGTCCCCACGATCCGGCGCAAAGCCGACCTCGCGTCCGACCATCCAGTTGGCGAGGATCTGCTTCGTCGTTTCGGAGGTGGGGCGCGTGCCGATCTTGCGTCCATCGCGCAGGACCGTGACGCGATTGCTGATCTCGACCACCTCGTGCAATTTATGCGAGATGAAGATCAACGCGTGACCATCCCTCACCATCTGGCGCATGATGGCGAACAATTCATCCACTTCCTGCGGGGTCAACACGGCGGTCGGCTCGTCGAGGATGAGGAGCGCCGCGCCGCGATATAACGCCTTGATGATCTCGACGCGTTGTTGCTGTCCTACAGATAACTGCCAGATGTAGGCGGACGGGTCAATTTTCAAACCGTAGATGTCCGCCAGTTCAACGATGCGCTTCGAGACGCGGTCGAGGTCGGTCAATGCGCCGCGCGAGGAGGGCAACCCCAGCGCGACGTTTTCGACGACGGTCAATGATTCCACGAGCATGAAGTGCTGGTGGATCATGCCGATGCCCAGGTTGATCGCATCCGTCGGCGAGGAAATCGCGACCGGCTTTCCATTCAACAGGATCTCCCCCTCGTCCGGGTGATACAACCCGTAGAGTATCTTCATCAACGTGCTTTTGCCCGCGCCGTTTTCCCCCAGCAGGGCATGAACTTCGCCGGTCTTCACGTCGAAGTCCACGCGGTCGTTGGCTAGCACGCCGGGGAAACGCTTGGTGATACCTCGTATCTCCAGCGTATCAATTCGGGTTCGACCGGAGGGGAGAAGGTTGGATTCGGTCATCACGACATTCTCGGACCTCGGAGGTCTCGAAGACCTCCGAGGTCTGTATCAACTTTACGGCAGGGTGATCTCGATGCTTCCGTCAATGATTCCCTGGATGGTCTCGTCAGCCAGCGACTTGGCGTCCGCGGAAAGCGGATAGTCCGGGTTGTATTCCATCACTTCGCCGCCGTTGGCAAGATTGGCGACGAACGACTGTCCGCCGAGCGTGCCGGACTTGATGAGACCTATCATCTCGTTCAGCACCACCTCCCAGTGATAGACCTGGCTGGCGACCACGATGGAAGGCGCAAGAGACGTTTGATTCGACTGCGTGCCGAACCACAGCACGTTGGCTTCCTCGGCTTTGCCGATCGCGCCCACAACCATCTGGGCGGTGCCGGTCATCACGTCCGCGCCGGCGGCGATGTGCGTGGTCGCGGCTTCGGAGGCAAGCGCAACGTCCGAGAACGAACCGATGTAGTTCACGTTCACCTGCACGGTCGAGTCGGTCGCCGCGACGCCGGCTTTGAACCCGTCCACGTACAGTTTCGCGTCGCCGGTCTCGATCGGTCCGACAACGCCAACCACCTTGCTCGTGGAGAGCGTGGCGGCAAGAACACCGTTGACGTAACCGCCTTCGTGGGACGCGGCTTCATAGGCGAATACGTTGGGCAGACCGAAGGTGTCTACGGTGGTGCCCCAGGCGAAACTGGTGTCCGGGAAATCGGGGGCAATCTCCTGCAGGGACGAACCGTACTGCGAACCGTGCGCGATCACCAGGTCGTAGCCCTGCGAGGCATAATCACGGATGGCAGCGGCGGCATCGTCCACGACGAACATGCCATCGGAGTACACGAACTCGAAGGCGCTCGGTCCACCCATCTCCTCCTGAACGCGTACCAGCGCGTCGTACATGCTCTGGCTGAAAGCCAGATCGTTGATCGCGCTGGGCATGACGACCGCCACACGGAACGGCTCGGCCGGCGCGGCGGGAGGTTCGGTGGGAACCGCAGGCACCTCGGTCGCTTCAACGGGAGGCTCTGTGGGGGGAGCAGCCGGCTCGGTGGTGGCAGCCGTCCCTCCGCACGCGCTCAATACGAGCGCAAAGGTTACAACCAGCGTAAAAAACCAGACGAACTTTTTCATTCTTCTTCTCCTTTTTGGGAATGGATACGCTTCTTTGCACGGGATGGTTGATTCGGTTTCCAGATTCATCTTCATCATCTGACGGGCGCACCTCCATTTTGCGAGCGTTACTCCTCCCGCTCGAAGGGCTTGGTCAACGCGGACGGTGCCCGCACCCTCGAGACGGTGACAACCAGGACCAAAATGGTCAACACGTAGGGCAGCATCACCGCAATGTCGGGCGGGATCGGAACGTTCTTCACCTGCATCCACAACTGAAGCGAGTTGACCATGCTGAACAACAGCGCGCCGCCCAACACCCCCACCGGGCGCCACGCGCCAAAATAGACCAGCGCGACCGCAATGAAACCCTGTCCGCTGGTCATATTCTGCTGAAAGACGTTCAACAGCGCGATCGAAAGCGACGCGCCCGCAATGCCCGAAAGCGTCCCGCCAAGAATGATCGTGAAATATCGTACGCGCGCCACGTTCACGCCCAGCGAATCCGCCGCATCCGGGTTTTCGCCCACCGCACGGATCTTCAAACCCAGCGTGGTCTTGTTCAAAACGAACCAGGCCACAGGCACGAGCAGGTAAGCCAGGTACACCAGCAGGTTATGGTTGAAGAAGATCTCCCCGAGAACCGGAATGTCGCTCAAACCGGGAATGTAAATCCTCGGAAAACCCTTTACCGTTTCCACCGTCCCCATCAATTTCTGGAAGAGCAGGTCGCTCATCCCCAGTCCGAACAGATAAAAGCCGATCCCACTGATGCCCTGCTGCGCCTGCAAATTGACCGTCACATACGCCATCGCCAGCCCCATCACCGCGCCGACGATCATCGCGGCAAGCATACCGAGCCACAAATTGCCGGTGGTCAACGCCACGTAAAAAGCGGCGAACGCGCCGAGGAGCATCTGCCCCTCCACGCCGAGGTTAAGCACGCCGCTCCGCTGGCTGAACGTCTCGCCGACGGCGGCGTATAGATAAGGAGTCGCAAGACGGATGCCCGACGCCAGGATGCCGATCAATACCGTTACGGAGAAGAGATCGGAGATCATCCCTTCGCCTCCTTTTCCGCGACCTGAACCTGCCCCGGTTTCGATGCAGTTTCCTCTTCCCTGACAGCCGCCAGCCTTTGCCTTTGCCTCCTGCGCCTCCAGATCTCGCTGCTCACAACAAAGACCACGACCAACCCATTCAGCGCGATGACCAGCGCCGACGGCACCTGCACCACCCTCTGCATCTTGTTCGCTCCCACAAGGAGCGCGCCAAACAGGATCGAAGCCGGGATGGACAAGATCGGATGCAGTTGACCGAAAAGGGCCGCCACGATCCCATTGAACCCGGCGCTCCCCGTAAATCCCGAAGCGGACCCGTCCGTAATCATGCGATAGTTCACGCCGTAAACTTGAATGGCTCCAGCCAGCCCCGCAAAAGCGCCGCTCAACAGGAGCGAAAGCACGATATAACGTTTCACGTTGATCCCTGCATACTTCGCGGCGTGCGGGTTATGCCCCACCGCGCGGATGCGATAACCAATGGTGGTGCGCCACAACAGAATATAGACCAGGATCGCGAGGATCACCGCGATCAACACACCGAGGTGCAGGCGGGTGGGTACGAAACGAGCCAGCCGAAAGGCTTCGATAAGGCGCGCGGTCTGTGGGATCTTCGAAGCCAGTTCCGCCTGCGCGGGATCAATCATCGGTCCGCGCAGAAGGAAGTTCATGAGTTGAACGGCGATGGCATTCATCATCACCGTGCTGAGAATTTCGTTGACGCTGAAATAGGCTTTGAGGAAACCGGGAATGCCGCCCCAGATCGCGCCCCCGAGGAAACCTGTCAGCATTGCCGCCGGAATGATGACCCAACCTGGCAGGTTGGTGAACTTTAATCCCACCCAGGTCGCCAGGATGGCGCCGACGATCATCTGCCCCTCGCCCCCGATGTTGATCACGTTGCCGCGAAAGGAAATGCAGATCCCCAACGCCACCAGGAGCAGCGGCGTGGCTTTGACCAGGGTCTCCGCCAGCGAATTGGCGCTCCCGAACGCCCCGTCCCAAAGCGAAAGATACGCCTCGATGGGATTGACCTTCAAAAAGAGCAGCATCACCGCGCCAACCAGCAACGCCGCCAACGTCGCGAAGACAGGCAGGAGCCCGTCAAGCAGGCGGGAAACCCAATCGCTTTGCAATAGTTTTTTCATTGCCAGGCTGGTCGCTCCTGTTTCTGCCAGTATATCGGAAGCCTGCCCAATTTGTCAGACAAATTGTAATCGAAATCGTATGATAATTATCTATATTCAGTACTTCACGAAAACAGCGCGTAATTTGCGCCCTCTGGCGCAAATACGGCGGTAGAGACCGCCTAATACGCGCTTTCGTGATCTACTGATAAACGGAACGCCCAGCGCGGCGGGAGGCGACGCGCGCATGGCGCGCAGCAGTTTCGCAAAGAACTTGCGCGTGGATTCCGGCATGGCGGCGAGGGTCCGCTCCACCCATTCGGCATTGCCGATGTTGACCAGCAAAAGCGTGAGGATCATCAACGGGAACGGCGCGACCTGTAACACCTGCGAAGGGACCTGGGTCAACACGGGTTGGAGGACCAAGCCCAGCCATTGCAGGAAGGCAAAGAGGTACGCGCCGAACGCGCCGCGTAGCGGGTTCCAGCCGCCGAAGATGGTGATGGCAAGCGCGATCCAGCCGATTCCATCCAGACCTGAAATGGTCCCCATCCACCCCGCGCGGATGGCAAGCGAATAGGCGGGTCCCGTAAGACCGATCAACGCGCCGCCGATCACCGTATACACGTAGCGCATCAGGGTGACGTTCGCGCCGCGAATGTACGCCGCGGCGGGCTTCTCGCCGATGCCCTGCAGCATCAAACCGGAGCGTGTGCGGAAGATCCATGCCCAGGCGAGAAAGATGAATAGGAAACTGAGATAGGTGATGAAATCCTGGCGAAAGAAGAGCGTGCCGAGGACGGGAATGTCGCTGAGAAGCGGAATGGGCACCACCTGCAAACGCGGACCTGGCACACCCATGTACGGGCTCCCAAGGAAGTAGGAAAGATCGCGGCAGGTGAGCGCGAGGACGAAGCCGACCGCGACCTGCGATTGTTTCAACGTGATGCTTGCAAACGCCACGACTAACGCCACGAGCGCGCCGATCAACATCCCTGCCAGAAATCCAAGCAGGATGTTATCCGTGGTGTATGCGACGGCAAACCCGCCCATTGCCGCGAGCAGGATCGTGCCGTTCATCGAAAGGTTGAGCACACCGGCGCGTTCGGAGAGCGTTTCGCCAATCACCGCAAAAACGACGGGAGCCGCCGAAGCAAGGACGCCAGCCAGACCGATGAGAAGCGTTTCCTGGGTCATATCACGACCTCCTCGCAAACTTCTGCTGCATCCCGGATGCCAGCAGGACGAACAGCACCAGCACGCCCTGCAACACGCCGGAGAGGGACGAGTCGAGTTTCATCAGGATGGGAAGTTGGATGCTCCCGATGTTCAACGCGGCGAAGAACAGGGCGACGGGTACCGCCCAAAGGGCTTGATAATTGATAAGCATCGCCACCAGGAGACCGAGATACCCATACCCGCTCGAAATGGACGGGATGAGGCGATGATACACAGCCGCGACCTGCATGGCTCCCGCCGCGCCCGCCAGCGCACCGCAGATCAGGAATGAGTACATGGAATATTGCCAGGTGGGAATGCCAAGCAGGTACGCGGCGCGGAAGTTTTTGCCCACCGCCTTGAGCCGCAAGCCGAAGTACGTGCCCTGCAACAAAAAATATACGATGACAATTCCAACCAATGCAATGCCCAACGCCCAGGGGCTGATGCGTAAATTCTCCACCAGGGGCAGCGAAAATTCATCCGGGAAGGGAACCGTCCCGCTCATGGAGGCGACGCCCGGTCGTTTCCATGGCCCAAAGATCAGGTAAATGGTCAACGCGGTGGCAACGAAGTTCAGGCCCAATCCGCCGAAGATCTCGTTCACGCCGCCGAACACCTTCAACAAGCCCGCCAGTGAGCCCCACAACGCCCCGCCGATCATCCCGCCGAGGATGGCAAGAGCGATGATGAGCGCGGGAGGCAGGTTGCTGTCGAGGAAGAAGCGATACACCCACGTCGTTGCGATCGCGCCCAGCACCACCTGTCCCTCCACGCCGATGTTCCACAGCCCGGCGGAAAACGTCACCAGCAATCCCGCTGTGACGAGCAACAACGGCACGAACGCCACCAGCACCTCCGCAAACTTGCGCAACGAACCGAAGGAACCCGCGAACATGTTCCTGAACGCCTCCCACGGCGAGGCGTCCACGGAGATCAGGATCAACGAGACCACGCCGAAGGAAAGCAGAAGCGCCGCGAGTTGATACAAAAGGTTTCCAAGACGATCCCTAATCATACGCCTCTCCCATGTCTGCCCAGTTCTTACCGCCGATCAATTGACCGAGTTGGTCCACGCTCGTCTTTCCCGCGTCGAGCGGGCGGGAAACCTTCCCGCTGAAAAAGACCAGCACGCGGTCGCTGTACTGCAAAATTTCCTCTAGGTCGGATGAAATGAAAATGATGGCGGTGCTGGACCTGCAGCGTTCCTTGAGTTTGCCCCAGATATAGATCACCGATTCGATGTCCAGCCCGCGCGTGGGATGCTCGAGCAGGACGAGCGAAAGCGGATCCTGTAACAACGCCAGTTCGGCGCGCTGTTGATTCCCGCCCGAAAGCGACTCCACCGGGGTATGCGGCGCGCCGCGAATGTTGAAGGATTTGATCCGCTCCTCGGCAAGCCGCTGGCCGATGGCGCGGTCAATGAACAAGCCATCCGGTTCCTCCGCAAGGATAAAATGATCCGTCAAACTCAAACCGGGGATCAAGCCCTCCTCCAGGCGCGCGGCGGGAAGGAAGTTCACGCCCGCGCGTTTGAACGCGTGATAGGATTTCCCGGTCATATCCCGACCATTGAGTATGATCCTGCCTCCGACGGGCCTCACCAGCCCCGCGCAGGCACGGATGAACAACCCCTGCCCGGAACCCTCCATGCCTGCCAGGCCGATCACCTCCCCGGCGCGCACCTCCAAATCCGCGTTCCTTATTTTCAACCGCACGTCTTCGAGCGAAACGTTCTCCAGCGACAATACGGCGTTGCCTCCCTGCGCGGGCTGCCGTGCGCCGAGGGTGATCACCTTGCCGAACATCATTTCCACGAGTTTCGAAGTGGTGTACGGAGGTTTCGCCTCCCCCACCAGT
Source organism: Anaerolineales bacterium (assembly GCA_013360875.1). GTDB lineage: Bacteria > Chloroflexota > Anaerolineae > Anaerolineales > Villigracilaceae > Defluviilinea. The sequence goes on from JABWAU010000042.1 coordinate 29,604, forward strand.
TCGCCGGCGCGCAGGACTGCGACCTTGTCGCAAAGATGCTCCACGTCCTCCAGTTTGTGCGAAACGAAGATGACCGTCATGCCCTGTCCCGCCAGTTTTTTCAGCGTGACGAACAGTTTCGATTTTTGCGAGGCGCTGATGCCGGTCGTCGGTTCGTCGAGGATGAGGACGCGCGCGCCGAGCCACAACAGGCGGATGATCTCGAGCTGCTGGCGTTCGCCCACGGTGAGCGAATCCACGTAACTGTCGGGGTCGAGGGAAAAGTCGAATTGTTCAGCGAGCCGCCTGAAGTCCCGCGCGACCGCATTGCGATTCGGGAAGAGTCCGCCCGATTGCCCCAGCAGAAAATTATCGAGCGCGCGCATGGGTGGGAAGTCCAGCGGATCCTGATGCAACATGCCGATGCCCACATGAATGGCGTCGGCGGGCGAATGAATGACGACGGGCTTTCCGTCGAGAATGATTTCGCCGCCCGGGTCGGCTTGAATGAACCCCGAAAGGATCTTCATCAGGGTGCTTTTACCGGCGCCGTTCTCCCCTAAAATCCCTTGAATGGAACCGGATGGGATGGACAGGTTGATGCCCTTGTTCGCATGGACATTGCCAAAGTGCTTGTGAATGTTTTTCAGTTCGACGTTCATGTGCGCTAGGTCTCCATGAGGCGCGCAGGTGAAAGAAAGGGGCGCAGTCGAACCTGCGCCCCTCGGGGGATACGATTGTACGATTATTCGGAGGCGCTCAAGCCTTCCATGCCTTCGAGCAACTGCGGCAGGTACCAAACCTGCTGGTCGGTGGCGACTTCGCCGTCGGCAAGATAAGGTGTGCCGTCTTGCAGATTGATCGGACCCGTCCACAGGTTCAGCCCGCCAGCGAGTTCGGCAATGAAATTATCCAAGGCAGCGGAGGCTTCGTCGCTCAACGCATTACCCTTCACGAAACCGATCATGGAGGTGTCGTGGTTGTTGATGTCTGCCCAATCGGGACCAGACCAAATGAACTGGGACTGCCAGGTGCCATCCTGCGCGGATTTGATGGCTTTGACGTAATCGGGACCCCAGTTGAAGTATGGCACGCCGAGGCAGACATCCGGCGCGGCGTCGCAGGCGGCAACGTAGTCGTATGCAATGCCAAGGGACGGCGTGCCCTCAGCCGTATACTTCTGCGCTTCGCTGAGGTTGACGGGATTGTCAATGCCGGAGATGACGACATCGAACCCGGTCGAATAGAAGTCCTTGGAGACATCCACCGGGTCGGTGGTGAAGCCGGGGATGTGGAACCAGAAGCCGATCCACGTCACCTTGAATTCCAGCGCGGCAGGATCGTTACCAGCCTGTTCCCAGCAATGCTTCGCGCCGAGATAGGCGGAGGCGGCAAGGCGGCGGGTTTCATCGTTGATCAACGGACCAAGATATCCGATCTTGCCGGTCTGCGTGGAAAGGGCGGCGGCACAGCCACCGATCATCTTACCGTATTCCATGCGTCCCATGATATTGATGAGGTTGGGTATCTCTTCGTAGACCTTGCCATCCTTCCAGACCTGGTCGCCGGAAGCCATGATGACGAAAACGTCGGGATGGTTTTTGGCAAAGGTCGTGGAGGCGTCCTTCATGTCGTCCGAATTAAAGATGACCAGTTTTGCGCCCTGGGCTACCAACTCTTCGGCGAGTTGATCAGGGGTGGTGCCTGCGCGGTCGGCGGGATTGACCTTGTCGAGATAGATCATCTTCGCGCCGAGTTTTTCCTCAACGTACAAACCGGCTTCATAGTGCGCCTGGCTCCAGCCGTTGTCGTTATAGGGACCCACGAGCAACATGCCGAAAACGAACGGCTCCGCGGGAGGAGGCGCTTCGGTATCAGCGGGCGGCTGCGTCGGGGCGGGCGGCTGCGTTGCCGCGGGGGCTGGGGGTTGGGTGGGCGCCTGGGTTGTCGCAGGCGCACAGGCGGCGACGACAAGCGTGAGCGCCACGGCAAGGAATGCGAGGCGAATCAGGTTCTTGCGCATTTTCTTCTTCTCCTTTTTGAAAATGGATGTTGCGAATTGACTTCGGACTTTTCAGGGGTGAATGGGAATGCCTGTCACCTCCTTTCGGAATGTGCGTACAAAGACACTGTATCACGAAAAACGAATTGCGTGAATTGTAGAACAAAACGAACCCGGAGGTCAAGTACATTTCTCATGGAGTACATGCGAACATGCTCTTGACCGATGATAGCGCTTCGCTTCGCTCCTGACTTGAGGCTGTCTCCGTCTCGACGCGCTCCCACAACTGACAGAGCATCCTGCCCGTCGCCTCCGGCGAGACTTCATACATGCGTTTCGATATTTCCACCGCGCGTTCCCATCGCCCGTCATGGGCATAGCCTTCGATAAACAGGAGATGCTCTGCAGGCTCATAGGGATGATCTTCAAAGGACAAGGCGAGGCTGCTGAATTTCGCCACATCATCCCATCGTCCGAACTGACGCGCAAGATCAGCCTGTTGATAATAATAACAGAATCCATGTTCGGGTTCGGGACCGTACACGCCGGGCATCGCCGCGCGCGGCTCCTCCAGGATACGATTGGGATCGGTCAGGCGCGCCGCGTAGCGCATCAAACTGTTTTCGGGTATCAGGCGGTCGAGGCGTTCCACCTCCGGGTCCAACAGCCGCAAACATCCGGGCGGATCGAAATAGAACGAAAGCGTGTGCGAGGTATTCCCGTCGAACCCACCCGCCAGATAATCATAATGGATCGGCAGACCCGGTTCGATATCCGGCAGGGCATTTCGGAATCGCGTGGTGGGATAGAAGAGAACATACGGAATGCGGTCGCTGCGATTATCCGGCGCGTAGATCCAGTTCAACGCCGCGCTCAACGAGTTATCGGCGTAATAATCGAGCGCGCCTTCGTTCATCAGGATCAACGTACCCGCTTCGATGGACGGCGCGCGCCAGGTCATCTGCCAGAACAGATTCTTTTGCGTCTCCCAATCCTGCACGTAATTCTGGGCGGTCAGGTATTGCTTCCCCGCCGCCATGCTCACGAGCGAAACCAGGATCACCATCCGCGCCTTCTCCCAGGGAATGAGCGCGATCAAACCCGCGAACGTCAGCGCGACCCCGAACATGAACGGGAGCGTAAAACGGCTTGCGGGCCAGTTCAACGAGGGCGTAAAACCGATCAGCCAAAAGGGCCAGCCGGAAAGCGCCAGTAACAGGACACCCAAACCGATCATCCACATCCCATCCAGCAGGTTCTTCCAAATGGTCTTCTTCGCATCGCGCGAGGTCGGCAAAAACCCGGCAGCCGTAACCAGGACGACCGCCGCGACCACCAGATAATAGGAGCGCAGTACGGCTTCTGCGTTTTCGATCTCCGGCAACTCGAACATCTTAAACCAGGCGTCCCTCAGAACGAGCCGCAAAGTGACTTTGAAGTTCCAGGCCAGCGCGCGCAACGCATCCAGCGGCGCGGATTCTTCCACGCCCGCCAGCCCCATCTCATACGGGTTGTTGAAAATGAACAAACGCGAGAAAACCGCCAGCGTGAACACCGCCAGATAGGGAGCCCACAACCTCAAGCCGCGCAGGACGCGATCCCTGAAGGACAACCTCTCCTCGCGTATCGCGATCAGGATGACCCCCGCGCGCGCAAGTTCCAACAGAAAGAAATACTCCGTCATCCACAGGTTCAGCGCGGAGAAGAACATGCCGGCGATCGTCCACGCCCAATAACGACCCGGCGATTCCATTGCCCGCAACATGCACCAAAACGAAAAAAGGAAGAAGAACAACACAGCGTAAAAATGGCTGTATAGATACGCCGTAAAATGCTGGTCGAAGCCGGGGTACACAAGGAAAAGAAGCGCGATCCCCAAAGCCAGGCTCGACTTGTCCCTCCACAATCTCGCCGCGACCAGATACACGATCCACGCGCAAGCCCATCGCAACGCGAACGCGATGACCTGCCAATACAGCGGCGATTGTGGAACGAGCCGGCTCGTCGCCTGATACAACACACCCCACACGGGGCGCGAGGTCGCAAAATACGCGGTCAGCGCCTCGGGACCCAATTGATACCCGATCCACGAGATGGGCAAGTCGTCCCAGTAAAAGCCCAGGCGCGGGATCAACAACCCGTATGCAAACAAGGCAACGAGAAACAGGACGATGGCGGGTTGATACTTTTTCATATGGGTTATGGCGGCGGACAGGAGATCATGTCGTGGATTTCAGCCAGCGCCTCGCTTCGCTCCGACTGACCCAGCGCATCGCGCCCTTGACTTTCGGCTGTCTCTGCTTCGACGCGTTCCCACAACCGACAGAGCAACGGGCCCACGTACTCCCTCGAGACCCGGTACGATACCCGCGATAACTCGATCGCGCGTTCCCAATCTCCCGTATGGGCATAGCCTTCGATGAATACGAATCGTTCCAGCGGGTCGTTGGGATAGTCGTCCAGGTTGAACGCCTTGTCTCCCAGGCTGGCGACCTCCTCCCAATTCCCGAATTGCCGCGCGAGGTCCGCTTTTTGGAAGTAATAACACCAGCCATGTTCAGGTTCGGGTCCGTAGATGTCGGGCATCACGGCTCGCGGCTGCGGGAGGATCCTGTCGGCGTTGGATAAGGCTGAGGCTTCGCGCATCAGGCTGTCGTCGGGGATGAGGCGGTTCTTTGAGTCCAGATCGGGTTCGAGGAGGCGTAAACATGCGGGCGGATTGTAGTAAAAGGCAAGAGCGTCCGAGGTGTTCCCCTCGAATGATGCGGCGAGAAAATCGTATCGGATCGGGATGCCCGGTTCGAGCGCGGGCAACGAGGCGCCGATGCGGTTGGTCGGGTATAAGACGACGTAATCCACGTTGCGAGTGCGATTCTCCGGGGCGTAGATCCAATTCAACGGCGCGCTGATGGAGTTATCGGCGTTGAAGGACAATTCCTCGTTCATCAATACGATGGTGCCAGGTTCGATGCCGGGCGCGCGCCAATACAACTGCCAGAAGAGATTCTTCTGTGAACTCCAGTCGCGCGCGTAATCCACCGACCACAAGAACTGCCTGCCCGCGGAGAGTGAGACGAACAGAACGGCAACGAAATATTTCACGCGCACCGGCAAGAGTTCGATCAAGCCAAGCAGGAGGAAACACGCGCCAAACATGAACGAGAGCAGGGCGCGGTTGGCTGGAAAGCCAAGTGAGACGGGCAGGTTCGTCACCCAATAAGGGACGCCGCCCAACAGCAACATAAACGCGCCAAGCCCGATCAGCCATAAGGCGTCGTGTTTTGCGTTTGACGCTGCCGTCTCGTTCTGCTTGTTTTTGAACAAAAGGACGAAGACGCCGACGGTCAACACAACGGCGGCGTACAAAACGCTCGTGCGCAAGCCGTTGACGCCGGGAGTGGGGAACTGAAAGATTTGCCCCCACGCGGCGACCGCCGCGATCCATAAACTGGAAAGGATGTGTCCCGCAAGTTGCGCGAGGGTCTCGATGGGCGCGCGGGCAACCTCCTCCGTGAGGCTGTAACCGAAACCGGGATGGCTGTAGATAAGCGACCTGTACAGGATCGCAAGGACGATCACTTCAATGTAGGGAAGCCATGACCTGAAAGTTTTCACGGTTCGTTCGCGGTTTGTCATCGGCTCATCGCGCAGGGACATGAATATGATGACCGGACGCGCGAATTCCAGCAGGAAGAAATATTCGAACATCAGAAGGTTCAAGGCGGAAAAGATCATCGCAGGGATGGTCCGGCCGCGAAGCATCAGATGCCAGGAAAACAGGAGGAAGAAGAGAACGATGAAAAAGTGCGAGTATACATAACTGACCCACTGCTGGTTGAAACCGGGATACAACAACACCAGTAATGAAAGAAGGAACGCCGCCTCCCTGCGGCCCGGAAACAGCCTCGCAATTACCAGCCAGAAGGCATATACCCCAGCCCAACGCCAGAACATGGCGAACAATTGCCACCAAGCGGGTCGAAGCGGAAGGACGAATCCGGTCAACTGGTAAAGCCACGCCCAGACGGGGCGCGAATCGGAAAAGTAACGAGCCGTCGCTTCGGGACCCAACTGGTAGCGGATCCACGAGATGGGCTGGTCGTCCCAGTAAAAGCCGAGCCGCCAGAAGGACAGTCCATAGGCAAGGATGGTCACGGCGAACAGCGTCAGCGGGACGGCATAGGGGAGGGATGTGAATCTCTTCAACAAGGCGTTCATCCTATTCAGGCGGGCGGACCTGGGTTTCCTTCCACAGGCATTGCAAATCGCATTTTACCCTCGTTTGCCTTCGCACACAGCCCGGCGGCGCAAACATCATGCTTTCTCGAAATCCAGATTTGAGGCATTCTGCACGCGGATTTCACGGAGCGGACGAAGTTCCTCCGTCATTTTCAGAGCAATCCGCGTGGATTTTTCGCGATTCGTCGTTAGTACTCCGGTACCCGCTGTGCTATACTTATTCGGGCAAGGAGAATACGCCAATGCTCGATCCAGTCCAAATTCCCATACTGCTTAAAGCCATTGATTTCGTGTTCGACGAAGGACGCAAGATCCTGGAGGAGCGCCGCGAACGTCGGAGGAAGATGAACGACGCGTCCGCTCAAAACGAGGATCAGGCACTGGAAGTGGAACCAGCCCTCCCTGAGCCGGAACGGGCAAAAGAGGTCAAGCAGGGTCTTCTCGCAGCCAAAATTGACGATATCCTGTGGCGGGACCACGAAGCGGAGGTCCAGCACCTGGTCAGGTTGTTGGAGACGTACTCCCGCAATTACCATCTTGCGAAGGAACAATACGCCAAATGGGGAAGCGCTCTCGTGCCGCCAATCATCGTGAACAACATGACGGAGGCGGAAAAGTCCATGCTCGAAACTCTCCAGCGGCTCGAGGATGTCTTGTCGAAGGTTTATGAAAAAGACATAAAATCCCAATAATAATAAAACGGTGTGGAATGGATAATAAGGAAGAAATCGCTCATCTGGAAACAATGATCGCCCTGCACAAAAAAAATCTCTTCATCCTCGAAGAGATGCTGGCGAAATACGGGGTGGACCAGCCTCTGCACCTCGTCAACAGCGTCACCATGGAAAAGGAGGCAATCGCCAGGTATACCCGGAAGATCGAAAGCCTGACC
>JABWAU010000043.1 GCA_013360875.1 Anaerolineales bacterium
TGGAGACGCATCACATCCGCCACCTGCCTGTGGTGGAGAAGGACCAGTTGGTGGGAATCGTTTCCATCCGCGACGTGATGAAGGCGGCATTGGAAAACAAGGAAATCGAGATCAAGGGACTCGAAAATTACATCATGGGTTCGGGATTTTCAGGATAAGCCTTTTGGGGATACGGATTACACGGACAACACGGATTTCTTCCGTATTTTTCGCGGACTTCCTCGTCTGCTCCGTGTTATCCGCGTACAAAAAGCGCCGATTTTTATTCGTACCGCGACGTTCATGTCGCCCTGCGAGTGTGAGACCGTGGCAGGAGCAACATGAACGTCGCATTACGCTTATCGGTTCTTAAGTTGCAATAGTGACGCGGACGCTCTTTGGTAGAATACCCTGCATGAGATCAGGCTTATTCATCTGCGTCGCAATCCTCTCTCTTGTCGTTTCATCCTGTTCCGCTTCCTCTTCGCAAGCCTACCCAACCTACGATCCCTTCGCGCCGGTCGGCGCGACCGGCATGGCGCCCCTTATTCAGGACGGCGGGATCGTTCAGGACACGCCACGAGGGGGACCGACGCCGACGCGCGCGCCGCTCTCCGTGACGCTGCCCCCGCGCGGTTCGAGCATCGGTCTCACGACCCCCACGCCCGATCCGCCGCACCTGCTCCCGCCTCCGCGCGATTACGTGGATCAATACACGGTTCAGGCGGGAGATACGCTTGGAGACATCGCGCGCAGATATGGGATCACGCTCGAAGCGCTGATGCAGGCAAACGGGTTGAATGAAGCGAGCATCCTTTCCATCGGCCTCGTCCTCAACATCCCCCCGATTGTCACCGATCCCGAACCCGGTTCGTCGTTCAAGATCATCCCCGATTCCGAATTGATCTATGGACCCGCCAGCGTCGATTTCGACGTGGAAGCGTTCCTGAAGGAAAAGGGCGGTTATCTTGCGAATTACGCGGAGGAGGTGAACGGCGAATACCTCACCGGCACGCAGATCATCCAACGCGTTGCGGAGAATTATTCCGTCAACCCGCGCCTGCTTATCGCATTGCTCGAGTATCGAAGCGGCTGGGCGACGAATCCGTTTCCGTCGAACGTGGATTATCCGCTCGGTAATTACGACCCCTTTTATGCGGGCTTGAATCGTCAACTGGCATGGGCGGCGGATAATTTGAATCGCGGCTATTACCTGTGGCGCGTCGACGCCATCGCCACCCTGTCTCTCAGCGACGGCACCTACATCCCGCTCGACCCGACCATCAACGCGGGAACGATGGGCGCGCAATATTTCTTCTCGCTTTTCAACGACCGCGCCGCGTGGAACTTCGACGTCGGCGCGCAGGGACTTTTCCAGACGTATACCCTGCTCTTTGGCTATCCCTTCGACTACGACATCGCTTCATTGCTACCCCCGAACCTGACCCAGCCTCCGATGCAACTTCCCTTCGAACCCGGCGTGACCTGGACCTTCACCGGCGGTCCGCACGGAGGTTGGGATACCGGCTCCGCCTGGGCGGCGTTGGACTTCGCCCCTCCCATCGAGGGACTCGGCTGCGCGCCGAGCGATCTATGGGTGACGGCGATCGCGGATGGATTTATCGTCCGCGCCGAGGATGGAGCCGTGATCCAGGACCTGGATAACGACGGTTACGAACAAACCGGCTGGACCGTGCTTTACATGCACATCGCTTCGAACGAGCGCGTCGAAGCGAGGACGTACGTGTACGCGGGCGAGCGCATCGGGCATCCCTCCTGCGAGGGCGGCATATCGAACGCCACCCACGTACACATCGCCAGGCGTTACAACGGCGAATGGATTCCCGCGGACGGCAGCCTTCCCTTCGTCATGGACGGTTGGGTATCGAGCGGAGACGGCGTGTACTACAACGGCTTCCTCACGCGCGGAGGCATCGTGTTGCAGGCTGAAGAGGGCGTATTCGAGGGAGTCAATTTGATTTCGCGTTGACCGGAATGCGTCGCGCCACTGAAACATCCCGGCGATGTCATTTCGACGAGCGCTCTCTCGAACGAATGTGAGAAAGTGTCTGAAAAGACAGACCCTAAAGGTTTTTACCGCAAACCAGACGCAAATTTCGCAACAGAATTCTCGTTTAGCCGACCAATTTGAAACCAAAGGAAACCTTTAGGGTCTTTTCCGAAAGTTTTCAGACACTCTCTGAGAGACCTTCCACTACAGGTATAATTCCTGCTGGATGACACCGTGAAAAAAATCGCTGCGCTGATTATTGCATTATCCTTTTTGCTTTCTTCCTGCGTCGGGAACACCTCGCTGTGGGGGCAATATCTCACTCCCACACCTGTGGGGTGGATTCCGGTTACGCCTTCGCCGGAGGTCCAATACACAGACACATCCGCGCCGGATACCCCATTCCCAACTCTGACGCCGTTCCCGACCTTTACGCCCACACCTCCAGCCAATTTCGTCACCGTGGATGCCGTCAACCAGCCCGCCGTTGACGCGACCTCCACCGCGTCCGGCAATACGATCCTGTATTACACCCAAAGCGGGGATTGGCTCCCGGCTGTGGCGAGCAGGTTTGGGGTGGAGGCGAGCGAGATCACATCCCCGAAGATACTTCCCGAAAGCGGATTCATTGATGCAGGGACGCTGCTCATCATCCCGGACCGTCTCGATAAGACCGTTCAATACACATCGTCCCTGCGGTTGTTTCCCGACAGCGAAGTGGTGTTCTCCTCCTCCGCCGCAGGGTTCGAGATCGAACAATACGTGAAAGACGCGGGCGGGTATCTTTCGACGTACCGCGAATACCTCGGCACCACCGCGTGGACCTCGGGCGCGCGCGGGATCAAACGGCTGGCTTACGAGAACTCGATCAACCCGCGCCTCCTGCTTGCCCTGCTCGATTACGAAGCGGGGTGGGTGCGCGGCAAGCCGGAAAACCAGTTCCGCATTGATTACCCGCTGGGACACGAGAACTACCGCAACAAGGGCATGTTCGCGCAAATGACCTGGGCGGTCAATCAACTCTACGTCGGTTATTACGGATGGCGCAGGGGGGAGATTAACCAACTCACGTTCAGCGACGGGTTGTCGCTTCGCATTGACCCGACGCTGAATGCCGGCACAGTGGCAGTGATGACCTTGTTCTCGCGTCATCACACCCTCAACGAATGGTTCCGCATCATGGACGAGAACAGCGGGTTCCCAGCCTTTTATCGGGATATGTTCGGCGACCCCTGGGCGCGCGACGACGCGCTCGGCAATTTCTTTCCGCCGGGTTTCAAGCAGCCATATATGACCCTGCCATTCGCGCCGGGCACCACGTGGTCTTTCACCGGCGGACCTCACAGCGCATGGGGCACGGACGGTCCGCTGGCGGCTGTGGATTTTGCGCCTCGCAACGAAACGCCCGGTTGTTTCGTCACGCCTTTGTGGACGCTGGCGATCTCTGCGGGCCTGGTCGTCCGTTCGGAAAACGGCGTGGTTATCGTGGATATGGACGGGGACGGCTCCGAGCAAACCGGCTGGAACATCCTGTACCTGCACATTGCCGAAAAGGACCGCGTGGCTGTAGGGCAGTGGGTGGATCAGAACGGTTTGATCGGTCATCCCTCTTGTGAAGGCGGAATGTCCACTGGCACGCACGTCCACATCGCGCGCAAATTCAACGGCGAATGGATGCTGGCGGATGGGCCCGTCCCGTTTGTGTTCGGCGAATGGACGATCCACGCAGGCGAAAAACCCTATCTTGGAAAAATGATAAACGGCGATAGGGAGGTCGTTGCCGATGTCTATGGACAAGCCTGGTCCCTGATCACGCGTGAAGATGAAGAATAAAATAGAACGGGCGGCGGTCACATTCGAACTGACTGTCGCTTTGGTTGCCTTGATCCTCTCCTCCTGCGCGCCGCGCGTCTCGCACACCGCCGTCGGAAACATGATCACCCCCCTCGCGTCCACGCCGGTCCCCGCCCCCACGTCGGGACACCCGGCTTATGACCCTGGCGAACTGGTCGAATACATCGCGCAAACGGGCGATACGATCCCCGCGCTGGCGGCCCGCTTCAACACCACAGAGGCCGAGATCTACGAAGCCAATCCCATCATCCCGCGTGATGCGACCACCATGCCGCCGGGCTTGCCGATGCAGATTCCGATTTATTACCTGCCGCTGTGGGGCACGGAGTTCCAAAGCATTCCCGACAGCGCCTTCGTCAACGGGCCCGCGCAGGTCGGGTTCAGCGCGTCCGCGTTCGTCGCCTCCACATCGGGCTGGTTGAGGGATTATCGCGCCTACGCAGGCGGAAGGAATCGAACGGGCGCGGAACTCGTCGAATACGTCGCCGTCAATTACAGCATCAGCCCGCGACTCCTGCTGGCGATCCTCGAATATCAGGGCGGCGCGTTGACCCAGCCCGAACCTCCGGCGAGCCGTTACCTGCTCGGCTTTCGGCGGGTCTACTACGAAAGCCCGTACCTTCAACTCGTCATCGCCGCGAACACGCTCAACAATGGATATTACGGATGGCGTTCCGGCCACCTGACCGAATTCGAACTGCCGGATGGTTCGTTGTTCCGACCCGACCCTTGGCAGAACGCGGGATCAGCCGCGCTTCAATACTACTTTTCGCGCACGATGTCGGGGGAACAGTACTACGCCTCCATCGGGACCGAGGGCTTGGCGCGCGTTTACAGGGACCTTTTCGGCGACCCCTGGCTTGATTCCGCGATCCACATCCCCGGCAGCCTGCAACAACCCGCATTGCGATTCCCCTTCCGCGCGGGATATACCTGGGCGTACACCGGCGGTCCGCACACGGGATGGGGCTCCGGCGAACCGCTCGCCGCGATGGACTTTGCGCCAGCCTCCGAGACATCTGGTTGTTACACCGTTTCAAAAGACCTGTTCGCCACCGCCATGGCGGACGGACTGGTCGTGCGTTCGAGCGTGGACGGCGTGGTGATTGACCTGGATAAGGACGGCGACGAAAGGACAGGCTGGGTATTGTTCTATTTGCATCTCGCAACGGAGGGACGCGCAAGCGTGGGGCAGGAATTGAAAGCCGGCGATCCGGTAGGATACCCGTCCTGCGAAGGCGGCTCGTCCACCGGGACGCACGTTCACGTGGCGCGGAAATACAACGGCGAATGGATCCTTGCAGATGGTCCGCTGGCGTTCGATTTCGAAGGCTGGGTGGCGCGTAACGGGAGCAGAGCCTATGAAGGCACGCTGACGCGCGGTCCGCTTGTGGTGCGGGCGTGTGTGTGTTCCGATGCGGCGAGCCAGATCATATCCGAAGTACCGTAACGCGGAATTCTATCTCACCAGCGCTTCCTGCCAGACTCCCTGATACGCCAGCCTTTGACCGTCGTCCTCCCTTGTCTTTGTAAATTTCATAATGCAGGTCCATCATGGGGAAGACCTGGCCGAGCATGGCTTATGTCAGGCGATTTTTGGTCGCCGACAGTTCGTTGGCGCGCAGGACAACCGCTTCGCGATTTTATCCGCGTGGAGCGGGATCGGGAAACCGGACGCCGATTCCCCGGCGAAGCCCATATTTTTGCCTCCAGATCACGTTTGCCTTCATTGTTTCTCCTTGATGATCGGCGTCACATATTTTTCGAGCGTTTTGACCTCCACCCCGCCGACCCACCTCAAACGGATCGTCCCGCCCCGATCAATGACGAAGGAACTGGGAAGGTTTAGTGTCTTGAATGCCTGCTCGGTGGCGATGTAGGTTGGGTCGAGCCAGACGGGGAAGGTGAGGCGATAATCGTTTACAAATTGGATCACGTCGGTCCTGGCTTCCCCGTCATTGACGGCGATGATGGTAAAGCCTTCGTCCCTGTGCTTTTCGTAATAGGCTTGAAGCGCGGGCATTTCCTCCTTGCAGGGAGGACACCATGTCGCCCACAGGTTGACCAGCACCACTTGTCCCCGATGATCGGCAAGGGAGCGGGTCACGCCCTGGATGTCGGTGAGAGTCAGTTCGGGGGCGGGAAAGTTCACTCGGACGGGAACAACCGAAAGGTCGGTCCGAGCCGAAGCGTCCTCCAAAATGGAATAGCCTGCGGCGGCAGTCAGGGTCAATCCCAACGCCAGCAGGATCAGAGGTACGATTCTTCCCGTTTTCTTTTCCGTCATACGCGTTCCTGATGGTTATGATGTGTGATGCGAAAAGGAGTATACCCCGGCATTTTGCAATCACGAATAAGTTAAGATGAAAGTCATCGAAAAGATGATGTTTGCCACTAGGATTGCCCGCCCCCTCGCCGATATGATGCAATCAAATGGTCCCCGATCTGGAAACGTTTCCCTTGTTCAAGGGCATTGACGCGCGCTATCTCGCGCTCCTGCGCCCGTTGTTCGAACGGGTCTCTTATCGCGTTGGGGCGACAGTGATCGAACAAGGGGCGGACGCCGATTTCCTGTATCTGATCGAGAACGGGAAGGCGGCGATCACCTACAAACCTTACGACGGCGATCCCATTACGATCACCCATGTGGAGACGGGCGGTTTTTTCGGTTGGTCGGCGCTGGTGGGAGGTCCCGCGTACACGTCTTCCGTCGTTGCCATCGAGGGGCTCGACGTGATGCGTATGCGGGGGAGAGACCTGCGGAAGTTGTGCCAGGAATATCCCGAGGCTGGCAGGACGATCCTGGACAGACTGGCAAGTTCGGTCTCCGGGCGTTGGAAGGATGCGCATGAGCAGATCAAATCCATTCTCAAGAATGGGTTGAACGGTTGATTGTTGATTTTGGAATGAACGGGAGTTGGGCAGGTAAACGGAAACGGGAGCGCCAGGGCGCTCCCGTTTCCGTTTTGAATAACATGACCGATGTTACGCAGTTTATTCGTACCGCGACATTCATGTCGCCCTGCGAATGCGAGCGAATGCGAAACCGTGGTCTCGCGGTACTGCGTAAGATAAGTAATTGATATTACGCAACGCCGCAACAATTCATGTTGCCTTGCGAGGCAAGATAAATCTTGCGGTACTGCGTAGGTGAATGAATTATTTGAGGCTGTTCAAGAGCGCGTCATATTTTCGTCATGCGCCCGTCCTGAAGAACCTCAGCAGAAGATAACCTCCGAGCAGAATGAGCGCGCTGGGACCGACATACGTCGCAAGCCCGGACGCAGGTACGAGCAGCGCGCCGAAGAGCACCAGAATCACTGCAGGGACGAATGCCCACGCGCGTTGGGCTCCGCCCGGCAGGATGGCGACCAGCGCAAAGGTCAACCCAAGCCCGATGAAGAAAATGCCTCCCGTATCGAAGTCGGCAAGGTCATCGAGCGCGGAGACCGCGCCGAGCGTGAGCAGCACGCCGGCCGGGATGATCGCCCACCAGCGCAAGGGGTCGTTGAAGTACACCCACAGGAAGGCGAAACTAATTCCCGCGAAGAACGCCAGCCCGCCGAACGCTTCGAGGGGGTCGGGCAGCAAGGCGGATACCGCCATGCCGAGGAAGGTGAAGCCCGGGAACGCCGCCCACCAGTTCCTTGCCTTATCCACCGTCAGCAGGCGGATGAAAAAGACACCCGCCGCGCCCCAGATCAGCCCCCAAAAGATTCCGCTGGCGTTTCCGACGAGACCCATCGCCTCCAGCAGGGAGAGCAAGCCGCCCAGCAGCAGTAAACCGCCGATGACCAATCGCGCGTCGTATTTTCGCATGATGCCTCCTATTTGATGGTGATCGAACCGAGCCCGGCTTCCACATTGATGTCGGCGCGGTCTGCGGCGGTATCGAAATTGGACGATTGGTACAGTCCCGAGTCCAGTTGCGGGAAGCGGTCGGTGTCCACGTTCAAGGCGGTCACGCCCTCCTTCACGCGAATGCGCGCCGCGGTCGCCTCGGGGACGCGGATGTTGATCGAAGCCGCGCCCGCCTCCACTTCCAGAAGAGAAGCGCCGCGCGCGGGCATGGTCAGGTTGGTGTTGCTGGCGCCGGTCTTCAATTCGATGAGCGACGCCTGAACATCCTTCAAGTCAATGTTCATGGAACTCGCGCCGGTCTCCACGACCAATGTCACGGGGATTTCCTGCGTGAGTTGGAATCGCCAGACTCCCTCGGATGGACCGAGGAAGGGGATGAACGACGGACCCGCCTCCACCCTGACCTCGAGCCTGTCTCCGGTCAAATGGCTGGATTTGTTCATCCCAGCCCCGACCGAACCAACGATCGCCTGACCCACCGGCGCGCCGCCCGTGATATCGAGTTGCCCGGCACCATGCGAGAATCGGTATTTGACGCTCTTCGCTTCATCGAGCGGGAAGGAGAATGTCTCGCCCCCGCCGCGCCCTGCCGGCATGAACACGGTGAGGATCAACCAACCGCCAACGAGGATGAGCGCGAGGGGCCACACGTAGGGACCGACGCTGGGGATGATATTTTGTCTTTGCAGCAGGAAGAGTACGCCGAACAGAATCAGCGCGCCGCCCCAGAAGAGATTATCGCGCCTCATTTGTACCTCCTCTTGCGCCGCGCATGAAACCGCGCGCAAGGACGTACAGACCCAACAGGATGAGGATGATGGGCAATCCGTATTCGCCCAGGATCGAGAGCCCGCCGAAGAACGTGGCAAAGATGAGGAACAGGACCGCGCTGGTGACGATGAGCCTCAACCCGTGACCGAGATTCCTGCGGGTGTGTTCGCCCAGTAACCCGGCGAGAATGGAGCCCACGCCGACGAAACCGGGGATCAGCGTCCACATATATGACCAGGATGCGTAGTTATTGGTCTGGTCCTGATAGTACAGAATGCCGCCGATGCCTGCGATGATGGAGGCTGGCACTGCCATGCCCGGCGCGCCGGTGATCAAGCCGATCAAAAGCACGAGCAAGCCCGCGCCGATGGTCCACATGGGCCAGGTGAAGTTGTCTTCCATCCAATCCTGCAGGGCTGGGACCTGTCTTGTGGCGAGAAGCCACCCGCCGATGATGAGCAGGATGAGACCAAGGGCAAGACTGGAACGATTTTGTTTCATGGGAATTCTCCTTTTGCATGTAAGTCCAATATCATTATACGGGAAATTTTGGGCGGAGTTTCGGGGTTATGAAAACATATTCTTTACAAGACCGCCTTCGCCAGCGCCTCCAATCCCTCCAGATCGTCCAGATCCAGCCACTGCAACATGACGCGTTGCAAACCTGCCTCCTCCATTTCGCGCAGTTGTTCCTTTACTTGAGCCACGTTTCCCCCAACAATGCCGCGTTGACGTAATTCCTCGAGGGTCCGCTTGCGGGCGGAAATTTTCTCCTTCAGCGCGGCATCGTCCTTTCCAAACACGCAGCCGGTCATCAGCGAACGCCGCACCGATTCGGGTTTTCTCCCCGCATGGATGAGCATCTCCGTCAGGCGTTCGTTCGCTTCCGAGAATTTTTGCACCGTGATGAAATTACAGTTCCACTCTTTCGCATAACGCACGACACACGACAACGTCCGTTTGCCGCCGCTCCCCCCGATTAGTATGCGCGGTCCGCCGCGTCTTTGCGGACGAGGTAACAGAGTCGCTCCGCGCAGTTGATAATACTTTCCTTCGAAGGTCACCGGTTCATCGCTTTGCAGCAAGCGCGTCACCACTTCCATACCCTCCTCGAATCGGTCGAAGCGCGATTTCATTTCCAGCAGGTCGAATCCGAACAGGCGATGTTCACGATCCTGCCAGCCCGCGCCCAGGCCGAGGATCAACCGTCCGCCGGAAAGATCGTCCACCGCCGACGCCATGCGCGCGGTATGCACCGGATGGCGAAAGGAAAACGGCGTCACCAACGGACCGAACTCGATGCGTTTCGTATTGTCGGCGAGCCACGTGAGGGATGTCCACAATTCAAGCGATTCGATATCCGGTGGGCTGGCGTTGGTGAAGTGATCGGACCGAAAGAGACCGACGAATCCAAGTTCTTCCACAAGAGGCGCGATCTTTTGCCAGCGCGCCCACGTCAACCCGTTTTGTCCTTCGATCATGATCGCGATCTCGAGCATGCTGCCTCCTCCAGACTCAGGGAGCCTGCTCCCGTAACCCGCCAGCAAGCTGGCTGATTCCATATCATTTACACAACCTTGTCAACGCGAACCACTCCCCTTTTTCCTTTGGATGTTCGCACTCGACGAGAATCCGCTTCTTGACCAACCCGGCAATTGCCCTGCCGACCAGTTCCTTTTTCCACCCGAACAATTTGACCGCATCCCCCGCCCGCGCCGCGCCCACAGACTCGAAATACAGTTCGAGCAGTTTTTCCCGCGCCTCGCGTTCGCCGATCCTGCGCGCCTGTTCGGGCAGATCGGGGTAATGACGAGGAACGATCTCATAGATGAACGAATACTTCCATGCGCCCGCCTCGGAAACCCCGACCGGCAGGATCTTGAAATCGGCTTGCAGAATTTCGAGCGCCTTGTTGAACTCGGATTCCTTCGCGTTCGCCAGTTTTGCGGCGCGGCGCAGGTCAATGGTGTTGAGCGCGCCTTCTTTCAGCAGCGCCTCGTAGATTTGTTTCGCGGATTGCGGCAAGCGTCCCTCTTCATATGCTACAAGGTAATCTTCTTCGGGCGAGCCGTAGTTTTCCGAAAGCGCGTAGAAATACGGCGCAACATCGAGCGAGATCATGGTCGCTTTTTTGCGGAGGATCTTCGCGTAATACCAAATCCTCTTGCCCAACGCGTTGTCCTTCCACCTCCACGTGATGTGACCGGGGTCGTCGTGCGCATCGGCAACGGGGCGATTCCCCGCGACGGCAGTCCACAGACTCGGCAGGTCAATGCCTTTGATGGGCCAGAAATAGACGAAGCCGCGCTCATTCACGAACTTCAAAGCCTGGGCTGGAGTCGAAAGCCGTTTTGACGGAGGCAGGTTGAAGGCGTCGCCTTGAGCGTATCGAAAGGTTCGCGTGCGATGCGTTTTGAGTTGTTCCAATGACAGGGAGGTCATGCGCGAATTGTAGTCCAATTTTTTGTTCGATACGAAAACTGCCCACCGAAATCCCGATGGGCAGTTCGTTGCGCGTCAATCCTGTTGCGTTACTTGAGGTTGGTTATCACCCATTGGGCGTCAGTGATGAGCAGGTTGGCGGCGTCTTCGTTGATCTTCTTTCCGCCTTGGGCTTTCACCTCGTTGATGAAGGCTTCGAGTTTGTTGACGGCGGCGTTGGTCTGTCCTTTCTTGAGGGAGGCTTGAGCGTTTTGCAATTTCTGCAGCAGGCTGTTCAACGTGCCTTTATCGGCGATCATGCCTTCGCTGGCTAACCGGTTGACGCTTGCGATGAGGCTTTCGAGGGTCGCCGTAACGCTGAAGGCGACCGACAATTGGCTTTGGTTGTAAGCCTTGTCCATGGCGTACACGGTCAGGATGTGATCGCCCAGCGACAGGGTGTGAAGGTCAATCGTCTGTCCGTTCACGACCGGCATCCCATCCAGATCTGCCCAAACCTTCTTGAGACCGGCGGGACCCGCGTCTGCGGCGCTGAAGTCGAGGGTCAGGAAATCGGAATGCAGGTACGTCGAGGCGGTCGGCGAGTTGATCGTGATGGCGGGGGCGGCCGTATCCGTGATGAAGTTGAGTCTGCCTTCGATGGCTGGCGAGACCGTACCCATGGCGGAGATGTAGTCAATGACCGCGTCCCTCACGTAGTATTGCGTGTCGGCGACGATCTGATCGAGGGGCCAGAGTGTGACGCCGCTGTTGTTGAAATTGCACGAACCCGCCGCCAGGTAGTTGACTGTGGAGACGCGGTAGTAGGTGTCGGCGTCCTCGAAGTCAACCTCATGCCCGTCGAATTCCATCGAGACCACGTAACTTCTGTTCGGATCGTACGGCGCAGGATACAGGTCGTTGTATGTGATCCTGCCGAGGGCGTTGGTATCGAGCATGCAGGTGGTGTAGTAGGAATAGCCGCCATAGCCTGGAACGTACTTGTAGTAATAGTAGTTGCGGAAGGCGCGTTCCAGAACCGCCTTGATCTGGGGCCCGTTCATCTCCATGACCACCAGCGAGTTTTCGTAGGGCATGAGGGTGAACATGTCGCTGACTTTCAGGTCTTTCGGATATGGACCGCTCGTGGCGACCGCGCGGTTGCTCATCGCGCCGGAGAGGTGGAAATCCACGTCAATGCCATGCGATTCGAGTTCGTAAACCGCCGCGTCCGCCTGCAGGTTTGCGCCGTTGGTTTCCCGGGTGTATGCCTGAAGGGCGTCAATCGGGACGGCGGTCCTGCCAACAATGGTGTTGTTGTAGGTGTTGAAGAGAGCGACGTAGGGATCCACGATTGCCTTGATTTCGGGATCCTCAGCGACGCTGGAGGCAACCGAAAGATATTGCCCGGCGCGGCTGACCACTTCGTAACCGCCGCCCTCCCTGGCACGCAAGCCGATGAAGATCTCGCCGAGGGTGTTGTTATAGCGGTAGGCGTGGTTGACGATCACCGGCGACTGGTCCGGGTCGGCGATGATGGCGGGCAGGTACTTGTATGTCCCGAAGCCGGTGGCGGGATTGGTGTGACTGTGACCGCCGATGATGGCGTCCAGACCGGTGACGGTCATTGCCATGTTGGTGTCCACGTTCTTGTCCACTTCCACGCTCTTGGGATCCTCGGTGAAGCCGATGTGCGTCAGGGCGATCACCACGTCGTTCGCCGGGTTCAGCAGATCGGACAGTTCCTGGGCTTTGACGAGCGGGTCGGTGAAGGTCAAGCCGGAGATGTTGCTCGGCAATTCATAGTTCGGGACGCGGTGGTTGCCGATGCCAAGTATGGCGACCTTGATGCCTTCGTCGCCGATGGTCTTCTCCACGTAATCTTCGACGGGAACGCCGGCGATCCCGTACGATCCGTCGTCTTCGACGTTCGCCTGCAACACCGGGAAGTTTGCCTGACCCAGCACGCTCGTGAAGACTTCGCTGCCGAAGTTATATTCGTGGTTGCCGATCGTCATGGCATCGTAGCCCATGGCGTTCATGGCTTTGATGACCGGCGCGATCTGCAGGTTAGGATCGTCAATGGGCGTTCCATCGGCGGCGTAGCCCAGAGGCGCGGTCTTGAAGTAGAAACTGAAACCATCGCCTTGAATGTTGTCGCCAGAGTTGAGCAGAAGGGTGCGGCTGGGGTTGTAGGCGCGCTCCTGTTTGATGAGGGTCGCCAGTTGGGTGTAGCCGACGTATGTTCCCTTGTACAGATTGCCGTGCATGTCGTTGTGGTGCAGGATGGTCAGCGGGATGATGGGGCTGACGCCTTCGACGTACTCGTCGCCGCCCAGGCGCGTGATGCGTCCGTCCAGCGCGCCGCTGTAGGGATTTGCGGCTGTGTAGTTGGCGTTCACCCAGCGGTTGACGCCGTCCAGCATGTCGCCCCAGTAGGTGATGTTGGTCAAATATTTGAAGGCGTAGAAGTTGTCCTGCCCGGCAGGCGCGAGGAACTCGTTCGTGGCGACGCGATAGGTCCTGTTGAGGTCGAGCGGTTCGCACTCGCCGGTGGCTTTATCCACGACGCAGGGATCGAACGCACCCCACGACCAGGCTTTCCAGTTTGCCGTCGTTGGGGAGGGGTCAAGGTCAACCCGGTAATTGTAGAACGAATAACGCATACCCGCAGGTTGGATGGCGCCTTTGTTGAGCGAAGCTGCCTGGTTCAGCAGTTCCATGATTTGGGCGCCGGTCATATCGCCGACGACGGTCTGGTTGCCGAAGGGCAGGACGTTGAACAACATGCCGTAGGTCAACCGGCAGGGGTAGGAGGCGCAGACGATGTCCGTCCGCAATCCGCCTGAGTTGTTGAAGACCATGTCCACGTCGTTTTCAGCGAACCCATCGTTGTTCAAGTCGTTGTAGATGGCGTCGTTGACGAAATATCCCATCAGAGAGTCACCGTCGTAATTGCGAACGATCGGGACGTTGGTCCAGCCGATCTCCTGATTGATCAGCGCCTGGTAGGCGGGATCGGCGGTGTAACTGGCGATCAACGCGTCAATGGTGGGATCATAAGGATCGGCAGCGCCGGTTGGCACTGCCAGCCGGGTCCATGCAACGCCGACCGTTCCATCGGGATTCACGGTGACATCCGCCCTGCCAACCACCCGACCGTTGTAATAGGCTTGCGCCACGGTTGTCTTGCCGCCGATGACGGTCGCCGTTGTCAGGTTCGTGTGGCTGTGTCCGCCGATGATGAGGTTTGCCGGTTTGCCGGCCGTGATCAGTTTTTGCGCCAAGGTCTGGTCGCCATAGATCGGGATGCCGTAACCGTAGCCGCCATCGGCATAACCGAGGTGGCTGAGAACCACGATCACGTCCGCGTTTGCCTTCATCGCGTCGTAGTAATGCAGGATCGAATCGGCCGGGTCTTTGAAGCACAGACCGGCGGTTGCCGCCGCGATGGTGATGATCGGCGTTTCGGGTGTGGTCACGCCGATGACCGCCACCTTGACGGTATTCGGCGCCGAGCCGACCGTGAAGATCTGATAAGGCGCGTCCGCGAAGGCTGGCGGGGTCCAACCGGCGGTGGAGCAGTTGCCGGTGTCGTTCTGAACGATGTTGGCGGTCAGGTAGGGATGATTGGCTTCGCCGGTGCGGGCGGTCAACACGTCCTGTCCCCAGTCGAACTCGTGGTTGCCGAAGGTCGCCGCGTTATAGCCCATCTGGTTGAACACGTCAATGGTTGGGACGCCCTTCTGAATGTTGGAGAGCAGGCTTCCCTGCATCTCATCCCCCGCGTCCAGCAGCAGGACATTTTCGGCGCCGACCGCGTTCCTGACGTTGCCGATCACTTTGGCAACGCGCGCCATGCCTGGGTTGCTGGAACTGCCCCCCGACCTCCATTCCAGTTGTCCGTGGAAATCGTTGGTATGCAGAATGGTGAAAGTCACCGGGCTGGCGAGAAGCGCCCTGGGGGCGGCGCCAGCCTGGGTCACGAGTTGCGAAAACAAAACAACGAGCACAACCAAAATTGTTGTAACCCGTTGGACCTTGCTTGTGGTCATATTACTCCTCCGTACAGTTATGGGTTTGCGCGTTCAAGATCATTCTGTGATTCCCTCCCGGAATCACTTCGAACGGATGCGATATTCGACGCGATAAATTCACGCCTCCTTTCTTTATTTGGGTTTGTTGCCGGTTTTCTGGGATCGCTCCTCCATCTATCTGCGTTGAAAAAACGAATCAACGCGTATGTTAAGTATTGTTTCGTTGCGCGGCAAGTTCAAATGACATTTGTCATCATTTTCCCGGCGGCTGTCATACGAAGGTTACATTGCGCGAATGTTTACAAATCAACTCAAAAAGACAATAGTTGTATAATCCTCCGCATGAAGGCATTGTTCATTTTTCTCGATGGAATCGGTTTGGGGAGGAACGACCCTGGGATCAATCCGCTGGCGCGCGCAAAGATGCCGAATCTGAACGCGCTGTTGGAGGGGAGGTCGCTGCTCAAGGAGTCCGCGCCATTCGTTGGGGAACGTGCGACGCTTCTGGCAATTGACCCGGCTGTTGGTGTGGAGGGACTTCCGCAATCCGCAACGGGCCAGGCAATTTTGTTGACGGGAAAAAATATCCCCGCCGAGTTGGGCTATCACTACGGACCGAAGCCGAATCCCGCAGTTGCCGCGTATTTGAATGATGAGACATTGTTTTCGCGTTGTGTGGAAACGGGAAGGAAAGCCGCACTGCTCAACGCCTATCCGCCGCGTTATTTTCACGGGATCAATTCGGGCAAACGCAATTATTCGTCCATTCCGCTGGCGGCGACGAACGCGGGACTCGTTCTTTTCAAGCATGACGATCTGTTTGCCGGGCGGGCCCTTTCCGCGGATTTCACCGGTCAGGGCTGGCGGACAATGCTTGGTTTCCCCGACGCGCCGGTGTTGACGCCATATCTAGCGGGACGAAAATTGTTTTCACTTGCGATGGAATACGATTTCTCGTTGTTCGAATATTGGGCGAGCGATTACGCCGGTCACAAACAGCAAATGGACACGGCGGTGGAGTTGATGGAGGCGTTCGATGGGGTGTTGGGGGGACTAAAGGATGAAGGAGAAAGGATGAAGGATGAATTGCTTGTGGTGGTGACTTCGGATCATGGGAACATGGAGGATCTGTCCACGCGCAGGCATACGGACGCGCATGTCCCTGCACTGGTAATCGGAAGCAAAACCGCGCGCGATGAATTCACGAGCGGCATGACGGATTTGACTCACATCGCGCCCGCGATTTGGAGAACCGTAATGCGAGTTTCTTCTAGCAAGTAATAATCGGGTAAATCACGAAAACGCCGTGTAATTTGCGTTCTCCAACGCAAATACGGGTGGTTGAGACCGCCTAATACGCGCTTTCGTGAAGTACTGATAATGGCGACATTTTGCAGGTTAACAATTAAATCCGGCAAAAGAAGGGCCAACCTCGTACTGCAAAGTTCACTTGCAGCAGGCGCGCTTTGGCAGGGAAGCCATCCTTTACAACCTGAAGATTGCTGTACTTTATGGCGCGATTAATTTGGAAAAATACAATATGTCGCGGTACGAATATCTCGCTCCATGCAAACAAAAGACCTGCGGGTCCTTCAGGAATCCGCAGGTCTTCTTATCGTTACGCCCGTATTTCCTGCCGTTGGAACAGCACATAACTTAGAACAAAGAGCAATATCGTCGCGGCGATTAATCCGGTCAGTTGGGGCCAGATCACCAGCAGGCTCTGCCCAAGCGGCAGCGGGGATTTGATGGCGCGGTCCAGTTGCACAGGCAGCACAAAGCCGAGGAAGCGCTCGGTCGGCTGGAGCATGATCGTGGCAATGTCGGCGTAGAGGGTGATGGGCGAAATGCGGGTCAGGATCATTTGCGTTTGCCCCGCCGCCACGAGTTGATCGAGGGTGGCGATCTGATCCGGTCCGAGCAGTGGCGCGATGATTCCCACCACAATGTTCCAGAAGAAGATAAAGAACGCCCACACCGCGATAGATGCCAGCGCGGCAGTCGCCGAGGAACGGAACACGGTCGAGAACAACATCGCCAGCGCCATCCAGATGCCGCCGTAGAAGATCGTCCCCAACAGGAACCACAGCGCGCGTCCGGTCTCCTCCGCCGTCGGCGGGACTCCCAGCCGCAGGATGCCGATGCCAAAGATCAACAACCAGATCGCCGAGAACACCATCGTCAATGTCAGCAAGCCGCCGAGGAATTTCCCCATCAACAGCGCGTCACGATAGACCGGTTGTGCCAGCACGCGTGAAAGCGTCCGGCGGCTGAACTCGCCGTTGATCGAATCGAAACTCAGGGCGATGGCGATCAACGGCACCAGAATCGCAAGGAAGAACACAAAGGCGGGCAATGGGTCCTGTGCGGTGGTGAACAACCTCAGATACAGGAATTGATTGTCATCGGTCGGCTTGATGCTTTTCAACGCGGTATAGATCGTTCCCACCGCGGTCAACAGGACGAGCGCTTCCAGGATCAACATGCGCGCGCCGGTGAGATGGTCCGCCATCTCTTTGGTCAACACCGCGCTCAAACCCGTCCACGGCGAACCTTCGCGCTCGTTGCGCGATTTCAATCGTTTAGTGGACTGACTCATGTTTCACCTCATCGAAGTACCTTGTGTAGATGTCATCCAGGCTTTGCGATTCGACGTTCAAACTTTGCAATCTGCCTCCTGCTTTGACCACCGCTTCCGCCGCGTCCGCGCGCACATCCTTTTGCGCCTCGATCACGATTCTTCCGTCATTCATCTTCACCGCATTGACGTCCCGCAGTTCCCCCAAAGCCTTTCGAAGTTTCGCTGCCGGTCCCTCCGCTTCGAGTTGGATGCGATACGCGCCGCCCAGCACCTTGCGCGCCAGTTCCGAAACTGTTCCTTGCAACACCATGCGTCCTTTGCTGAACAGCCCGACCCGGTCGCAGATCGCCTGAACCTGATGCAATAAATGTGACGACAGCAGGATGGTCGTGCCTTCCTCTTTCAGGCTGTGGATCATGCCCAGGAATTCGTGAGCCAGTTCCGGGTCCAAGCCCTGAGTCGGTTCGTCCATGATGATGAGTTGCGGATTCTTGATCAGCACATCCGCCAGTCCAAGACGCTGACGCATCCCGCGGGAAAACGTGCCTGTTCGCTGGTCAATGACATTCGTCAAGCGGACGCGTTCGATCGCCTCCTCCACGCGGCGTTTGATCTCGTCTCTGGGAATCCCGTTTAATTTGGCGATGTAGATCAGGTTCTCGCGCGCGGTCAGGTCGTCGTAGAAGCCGACCTGATCGGGCATGTAGCCGACGCTCTTTTTGACGCTCAAAGGCTGGCGCGCCGGGTCGAACCCCAGCACGCGCACCTCGCCTTGCGTGGGTTCGGTCAACCCCAACAGCATGAGGATGGTGGTCGTTTTGCCGGCCCCGTTCGGACCGAGCAAGCCGAACACTTCGCCTTTGCGAATGCTGAGATCGAGATTATCCACGGCAACGAAATTGCCGTAATATTTCGTCAACCCTTTGGTTTCGAGCACAAGGTCAAGCATCCCTGTATCCTTTCGACGGAGGATCGCGAAACATCAGCGACGACCGAAACGCGTGACCGCCATGCCCACGATCGCAACAGCCACCGCGATCAATCCGATGCCCACCGCGCCCCATAAAGTGGAGGTCTTCACTGTGATGCGGAAATCGGCGGATTTGCTGGCGCTCTGGTTTGGTTGGGCGCGGAAGGTGACCACGTAATCGCCGGAGATGGCGTTATCCGCCGGTTTGATATCCGCTGTCACTTCGACCTCGTTGTTGGCGGGCACCTCCACCACGGTTTCAGGGTTGAGGGTCACGGTCCAGCCGCTGGGCGCGGAAGCCGATAGCCTCACGCCCGCCGCGGGCGCGTTGCCGCTGTTGCGCAGGACCAGTTTGATCTGGTTGGAACGGTTGATGTAAGCATCGCCGGAGAGACGCCCGTCCGGGGTCGTGAGGCTGAGTTGCGGCTGGCCGACGACCTCGGCGGTCAGATCAAGGGTGGCAGTGACCGTATCGCTTTGCGCGGTGATGGTGAGGGGATAATTCCCGACAGCCAGTGAGGTCAGCGGAGTCGCGGCGATGTCAATCTTTTGCGAACTTCCGGCTTTGATGTCGGTTGGCAGGTTGGTAATGTCCTTGCCGGAGGCTTTGAAGGTGACGGAGAGTTCCTTGGGCGCGTCAGCCAGCAGACTGACCGAGAGGTCGTCATCGCCCTCGTTCTTGAGTGTGACGCTGAAATTGAAGGTCGCGTCTGAGCCGCCCCGGATCGTGGGGAAGTCCGTCTCGAAAGTCAACCGCGCCGGAGCCTTTTCCTTCACGGTAAATTCAACCGGGAACTCCGAAGTTTCACCTCGACCCCGTGCGACCACTGTGAATGTGTAAGTCCCTGCCTTGACCGTGGCTGGCGTGGTCACGCGCAGTTCCACTTTGGAGGATGTATTCCCCGAGACAAAGACCGAGCCGATCACCCTGCCTCCGCCGCGGAATTCAGCCGTCCAATCCTTGGGTAGGTTCGAAACCGATAGATTGACTGTCTGCGCTGTGGACGAATGAACATCCATGTTCAGAGTCACCGTTTCCCCGATGCCGACGACCATGCTGGGGTAAGAGGTGCTGAGCGTCAAACCGCCGCCTCCATCCTGGGCAAGGACAGGCATTGCCGCGCCAAAGAACAGCCCAATCAACAACGTTACGAGCAAAGCGAATCGAGTGCGTACCATGGACGCAAACCTCCTGATATAAAATTGTATTTTGTTTCATGGATCAGTCAGAGTCCGCCTGCTGATCGTTTGTGCCAAGCAAAATATATATGACGCGATTGTTAATTTATCGTTGGATTTAATTAAATCCACGATTAGGATTTCCCCCTCTACACAAACTGCAGGAACACCCGATTGCCAAGCAATCGTCCACGCTGTGTCAGGCGGATGACTTCGCTGGCCCGTTCGAGCAACCCGAGGCGGATGAGTTCTTCGATCTCCGTTCCATACGCCTCCATCAACCCGCTTCCAAACCTGGACCTGAAGTCTGCTTCTGCAACCCCAGCCTGTATCAACCTGAGGTTGTTCAACATGTATTCGGACATATTATCCTTGATGGTTTGTTTATGCTGATTGACGGCGGCAGGGGAGAGAGGAAACTGTAAGTTGGTGGAGCGGGGATTGGTAATTCGTTCGATGTAGGTTTTGATGCGCAACACATTCGAGTAGCGGTAGTCATTGGCATATCCATGCGCGCCCGCGCCGAAGGCGAGATAAGGCAGGGAACGCCAGTATTGAAGGTTGTGGCGGCAGGCGAGTAAGGGAGTCAAAGGTCGAAAGTCGAAGGTCGAAGCCATGACTTTCGATTTTCGACCTTCGACGTTCTTCGCCCAATTCGAGATTTCATATTGAATATACCCGTTCGCTTCGAGCGTTTCGCCCAGCCACTCGTACATTTCCGCGGCGAGATCGGGGTTGGGAAGGGGAAGCAATCCTTTCGATGCCCAGCGACCGAACGGCGTGCCGTGCTCTAGAGTCAACGCATAGGCGGAGATGTGTTCGGGATGCAGGTCGAGGATCCGTTTGACGGTGGTTTGCCAGGTTTCGAGTCTTTGTTCAGGCAGACCATAAATGAGATCTAGGTTCAGGTTATCGAACCCGGCTTTGCGGGCGGAGGTCACGGCTTCGATCACGTCGAAGAAATCATGCGTGCGTTCGAGCATCCGCAGTTCCTCCATGTTCGCGGATTGTACGCCGAAGGAAATACGGTTGATCCCGATGCCGCGCAGTTCACATAACGCTTTGTAAGAGACCGTGCCTGGGTTGGCTTCGATGGTAATCTCGGGATCGGAGGTCAGGGTAAAGGCGGCGCGAAGGCTCTTGAAAACCGATTCAAATTGAAGCGGGGAAAGAAGCGAGGGTGTCCCTCCGCCGAAGAAAACGGTCCCGATGGTCGAATAGTCTCCTGGTCTCGTGGTCTCGTGGTCTTTGAGTTGTTGACCGACAAAGTTGATTTCCCGCGTCAATGCGTCCACGTAGGCGGGGATCATGGCTTCCTGTCCCGCGTAGGTGTTGAAGTCGCAGTAGGCGCAGCGATGCGCGCAAAAGGGGATGTGGAGGTAGAGGCTGTACATTGGATGGGTTTTACCACAATCCACGATAAAATTCAGGCATGACGAGGAAGAAACCATTTGCGGGGTTGTTGCTGATGACGGCTCTCCTGTTTGGGGGGATCATCCGATTTGCCGCCCCAACGAGCGCACAGGGACCGGTGAACGACGGCGGTTTGTTTTTGCAGATGACGCGCGACCTCCGGGCAAATCATTTTGCGCTTCCCCAATACACGACGTACAACGACGCCGACATTCCCTTTGCATATCCGCCGCTGGGTTTTTATCTGGCAGGCTTCCTTCAAAGCCTGAGCGGCGTATCGTTGTATACCCTGTTCACATACCTGCCCGCGTTCTTTTCGACTCTCGCCATTCTGTCGTTCCATTTCCTCGCGCTGGAACTGACCCGCGATTCCCTCGAAGCCTCGCTCGCCGCGTTGTTGTACGCGGTTGTGCCGAAGAGTTTCGATTGGTTCGTCATGGGTGGCGGGACGGTGCGCGCGCTTGGTCTCATCCTGTCCTTTCTCACGCTCAAATACGCCCATCGCCTGTTCGTTTCCAAAGACGCGCGCTTCGTTTTGCCGCTCTCGATCTGTGCCTCGCTTCTCGTACTTACGCATCCTGAAACCGCGTTCCACACTGCGTACGGCGCTCTTGTGTTCGCCGTATTCTTTTTGCGCGGGCGCAGGAACGTTCTCGACTCCGCCCTCGCGGTCGCGCTGATCGCCGCGTTCACGTCGCCCTGGTGGCTGGTCGCGCTCATGCGTCATGGGATCGGACCGTTCCAGTCCGCCTTTGGAGTTGGGGTATCCGCGCGCGATCTCCCGACCTCCCTTCTGTATTTCTTCCAATTCAACCTCAGCGGGGAGGTCGTCCTTGCGCTGGTCGCCGTGCTGGGACTCATCGGTCTCGTCTCTGATTTGCGTTCGCGCAGATTTTTTCTGATCGTGTGGATCGGACTTTCCTTTTTGGTTGACCCGCGCGCCGCGCCCCTCGCCTCGCTGACGCCCCTCATCCTGCTCGCCGTCAAGGGATTTGAATCCACGCTGACAGGACTCGGACTCCCCGGTCAATTCGCGAACGGATTCGAATCCAGAACCGCGCGCGACGTTCTGCTTGGGCTGGTCGCCTATACGTTCATGTCGGGTCTTATTTCCTCCATGCAGATCGGAAACGAATTCCGCATCCTCCCGCAGGAACGCGAAGCCCTGGCTTGGGTCGCGCAAAACACACCGCAGGACAGCC
Source organism: Anaerolineales bacterium (assembly GCA_013360875.1). Taxonomy (GTDB): domain Bacteria; phylum Chloroflexota; class Anaerolineae; order Anaerolineales; family Villigracilaceae; genus Defluviilinea. Next base: position 22,280 of record JABWAU010000043.1, read on the forward strand.
GTTTCCTCGTCCTGACCGGCGAAGCCGGACTCAGCGATCCCCTCTCTGAATGGTTCCCCGCCCTGACCGGTCGCGTCAGCCTGCTGACCGCTCAGGGGCATGAATGGACTCCCGGCTCGCCCTTGATAGGGAAGTTGCGGGAATATAACAAGGCGCAATCGTGCCTCAAGGAGGAACAGGGTTGCGTTTCCGAGTGGGACTTCGATTATCTCTACATCCGCACGCTGCGACCCATGCGAGAGGGAGGCGCGGAGGATCGCCCGAGCATTTTGGGCATTTCCCTGCGCGAATCGCCGGATTACAGAATCGTTTTCGAGAACGAGGCGGCGGCGATCTATCAGCCCGTCCGTTGACCGGGCTCGGGTCAACAACCGGAGACAAGACCGGCGAATTTCGTGACATTCCAGAGATTGACATTCCGGCGCATCGTAGTATAAATGCGCCCACAGAGTCTGTTCGAAGGCGCTTCATTCGTTACACAAGGACGACATCTTGCGGATCGTTTTGAAGTAAAAAGTTCGTGCCTTCGGATGGGTTCTTTATCTTTTTAACACCGGAGGTGTGAGTGAACGCGACTTTGAAACTGGGAGAGCATTACATTTTCGATCTCTCCGACTGCAACCATGAGATTCTCCTGGATGGCGAGAAGGCATACTCGCTGTTTGCGCGAGCCGTACGTGAAAGCGGCTTGACGGTTGTGGATGAGGGCTTCTACAAGTTCAGCCCGCACGGCTTTACCTGTTTCCTGCTCCTCGCAGAGTCGCATGCCAGCCTTCATGCCTGGCCCGAATACGGCTATTGTGCTATTGACCTGTTCACCTGCGCCATCGGCAAGGACATGATACCCTTGTTGCTGCGACTCAAAGAGGCGTTCGGCGCCGACAAATTCTCTCTTCGCAAAATTGACCGCGACGCGGAGATCGAAACCCAATTGGCGGTGGCGGTATAACGGATTCCAAAGTCTCCTGAATTTGGAAATCCAACGACTGTCAACGACTGTCGTACCTCTGCGATCAATTCGAGCGGCAACTACATGTGAGATCCTCAGACAAAGATATTAACTGATGTTACGCACCGACCCGAAGGTTTATTCTGCTATTCAGGCTTAATTCAAGAAAACCTTCGGGACGTTCTGCGTAAGGTGAGATATTAATTATTAACCCGCAAGAGTCGTCGGAGTCTGAGAGGAATTTATGAGCATCTGGTTCACGGAAGAACTGCATCCCTATTATCGCAAGGGACTGCGCGTCAAACGCGTCCTCGCGGACGAACAGACGCAATATCAACACGTACAATTCGTCGAGACCGAATTCTTCGGCAACGCGATGATCCTCGACGGCATCATCCAGTTGACCGAACGCGACAACATGGGCTATCACGAGATGATTGTCCACGTACCGATGCTCGCCGTGGGGCAGCCCAAACGCGTGTTGATCGTAGGCGGCGGCGACGGCGGTTCATTGCAACAGGTCCTTCGATATGACTCGGTGGAGGAAGCCGTCGTCTGCGAATTGGATCGGCGTGTGGTGGATTTGTCCCGGGAATACTTCGCCGCTTCTTTTGGCGACCCGTGGGCTGATCCGCGTTCCAAACTGCTCATACGGGATGCCTTCGGCTACCTCGAGGAAAATCCAGGTCAATTCGACGTGATCATCTCCGACACGACCGATCCCATCGGCATGGCGGAACGGCTCTTCTCGGACGAGTTCTACAAGTTGATGGTGCGCGCGCTTTCTCCCGGCGGAGCCGCCGCGACCCAGTGCGAACAGCCCTTCTTCGACACAGAACTAATCAAGCAAATATTCGAATCGGCAAAGGGATTGGTAAAGAATCCCGCATACTACTATGCCAATATTCCAACCTATCCCGGCGGCGGGATCGGTTTCATGTATGTTTCGGATACGCCCTGGGAGAACGGACTGAAGACTCCCTATCCGCCCGGCGAGAACAAATATCTCAATCCCGATATCCACCAGGCGGCATTTGCATTACCCGAATTTTTCAGGAGGGAACTGTACGGGTAACAATTTGGGAAAAAATTTTGAACCACCGAGTCACGGAAACCCGGCGATTTAGAGACTTTATGACTCGGTGGCTCCGAGGTCGGTCTCTTTCCGCTTTTGGCAAAGTTCGATTACCGAATTTCGCGCCTCTCCCTCCGCTATAAACACCAATACGTCACCCGCCTTCAGGATCGTCTCGCCGCGCGGGATGAACAAGTTGCTGCCTCGCCGCACGCTTGCGATGACGCAATCGCGGGGCAATGCCACATCGCGCACCGCCCTGCCGTCACATTCCGCGCCGGATTGAATAACGATCTCCTGCACCTCCACGCCGCTGAAAGCGCCCAGCCGCGCCTGCTGCGCGCGGTGACGCAGCAACGTATGGCGTTTCAGCGCAATATCATACGCGCGGATTGCGTCCGAGCGACGCAACAAGCCGACCAGAAATTTTGGGTTTTCGCGGGACACGACCGGCATTCGTCCAATATCCCGCACCGACATCCGCCTTAACGCCGCGCCAATGGTTTCGTCGGGATAAGTCACCGTCAGATCACGCGTGCAAACGTTGCCGATCGTTTCGTTCTCCTCCCAACCCGAATCGCGCACATCATGCATCGTTACAATTCCACAAAGTTCGCCATTGGAAGTAAGCACAGGGACTCCGTGGACGCGGTGCTTGTACATATAATCGAGCGCTTCCTTCACCGAAGTGTTCTCGCGCAGGAACGGCGGCGACTCAGTCATGACTTCCCCCACCGTGATGCGTTCCAGCACTTCGAGATCGCGTCCGCGTTCGATGCGGATTCCCTTGCGCGCCAGCCCCAGCATATACACCGAGTCCGGTTCGATATAGCGTGAAATCAGAAAACTGATGACCACCGCGAACATCAACGGCAGGATGATGCGATAGTCCCGCGTCATTTCGAATAGAAGCAGGATCGCCGTCAGCGGAGCATGAACCGTTCCCGCCAGCACCGCCGCCATCCCCACCATGGCAAACGCGCCCGGCACAATGTTCAGGGATGGGAAAAGGCTTTGGGCGACCAGACCCACCCCACCGCCGAGCATCGAACCGATGAACAAGGCTGGGGCGAACACGCCTCCCGCAAATCCGCCGCCAATGCTGACCGGCGTCATCACCAGTTTGGCGATCATCAACGCGAATAACAGCCGGACAACGGTCGTCCGTCCGTTCAGTACGTCACCGATGACGTGATAGCCTTCGCCGAAAATTTCGGGCAGGAAGATTCCAACCGCGCCAACCAGCAGCCCGGCAACGGCAGGCTTGCCCCAACTCGGCATCTTCAAGTTGTGGAAGAAATCCTGAAACCCATACAGGAACTTTACATACAATGCCGAGACCGGGCCGGCGAGCAAGCCCAACACAAAGTAAAGGATCAATTCCCATTCCGAATTGAACGCGTATGCCGGCACTCTAAATGCAGGTTGCGTCCCTGAAACCGCCTGGGTGAATACAGAAGCAATCACTGACGACAATACAACGATGCCCAGCGCGTTTGTTCCGATTTCCCCCAAAATGATCTCCACCGCAAAGAAGACTCCTGCGATAGGCGCATTAAAGGCGGAGGCAACCCCTGCGGCGGCTCCCGCGGCGACCAAAGTGCGGACTCGCTCTTCCGACATCCTGAGCAAACTTCCGAACATCGAGCCGAAGTTCGAGCCGATCTGCACGGACGGATCCTCCGGTCCCACCGAGGCGCCTGCGCCAATGGAGACAGCCGAGGCGACAGATTTGGCCGGGATACGCCAATAGCGCAGGCGTCCGCCGGAAAGCGCCACCGATTCGATGATCCCCGCCACGCCGTGATGTCGTTCGACGCCGATGAAATGGAACTGGATCAAACCGACAATCAATCCACCGATCACAGGGATAAAGACGATTGTCCATACGCCGTAGGTCTCAAGAAATCCTCCGAGTCTTTCCAAAAGGATATTGTGACTTAGGAGGATCATCCCCTTGAATAACCAAACGGCAATGCCGGTGGCAAGCCCGAGTCCCAACGCCACCGCGCCCAAAACTGCGGAATCGGATATTTGATAACGGTCCAGCCAGCGAAACCAGGAGATTTTCATGTCAGGCGATCCCTAAGGTCATTTTCAGTGCTTCACGAAGGCGCGTATTAGGCGTTCTCTACCGACCGGAATTGCGTTAGAGAACGCAAATTTATTACGCGGCGTTTTTGTGATCTACTGATTTTATATGGGTCATGTTTTACCACAAAACCCCATCTGTCTTTTGGAGATGCCGAAAGATATGGTCTTCTCATTATCAGTACTTCACGAAAACAGCGCGTAATTTGCGCCCTCTGGCGCAAATACGGCGGTAGAGACCGCCTAATACGCGCTTTCGTGATCTACTGATT
>JABWAU010000164.1 GCA_013360875.1 Anaerolineales bacterium
AGAACGTCGGTGACGTGATGCAAGCAGCAGGCGACCATTGCCGTGACGGAGGTGCCGCCGCTCGTTCCCATCATTGCCGCCGCATGACCTGTGGATGTGACGGGAACGAACAGGCGGAAGCGCAGGATGGAATAGAGCGCGGCTTGGACGCCAAAGGCGACCCAGATCGGCACGACATACCAGCGGTTGAGTGAGAACTGGCTGGCGGCATACTCCCAGCCCTGCGCCCAGGTGAGGATGCCGAAGTAGATGCCTGCGATGAGCGCCGAGCCGAGCAGGAAAGCGGCAGAAGGGATGAGATAACGTTTCATCAGGATGTCCTTTGAGCCGATGATAGCCTTTGTCCCTCGCGTCGTCTTGCGCCAGATAGCGGTGAGCGCAGCAGGCATTTTTGCTTACCCAAAAAGCCCGCCACAAGTGTGGCGGGCTAATTCATCGAGTGATTGCTTATTTGACCATGATGGGGGAATGCATTCCCGCTTCGAAATGACCGGGCAGGGCGCAGACGAATTCAATATTGCCTTCGGGCACGCTGGTGAACGTGTAATCCACTTCCACTGTGGCGCCGGGGGGCAGTTCATCCTCTTCGATCATCATGAAAGCCAGGGCGTCCTTTTCCTCCATTGACATGCCTGCCATTCCCATGCCGCCCATTTCGACGGGCATGATCATGAATTCGTGAGGAACTACACCTTCGTTGGTTACGATGAAATGGTATTGCACGCCGGGTTTGAATTCCGTCACGGAGGATTTGATCGTAAATTCGCCGAGCGTAACTTTGACGTCCACAGGCTCGTTTGTGTCTGCCTGGTTTCCCCCGCAGGCGGCAAGGAGGAACGCTGCAACCGCAACGACCAAGCCGAGAATTTTTATGCGCGACATTTTTTCTCCTTTTCTGAAAAGCTACGTTTTCATTGTATCGTTTCATCCACAGTATGGCTCGCGCTAAATAGCCGATAAGTTCATAGGCATTTTGGCTTATGCAATTCATCCTGTCAATTTGTGACTACCTTCCATTTGTCTTCTGTAAGAAAGTGTCTGAAAACCCTGCCGGATGTCATTTCGACGAGCGCTCTCTCGAACGAATGTGAGAGACCTTACCGAGCGCAGCGAGGGAGCAGCGAGGAGAAATCCTGTCTCGGCTGGGCAAAGGATTTCTCGCTGGCGCTCGAAATGACAATGCCGGGTACACGCCAGCCTCCCTGATTTTGTTTTCAGTCACTCTCTAAAAATGGATTGGAGCGCGCATAAGCCAAATTGCCTATATGCGAACGCGTTATCTTGCTCTGGCATGGATGAACGTATTTCCGTATAGTTGCCCAAACCTTAACCCAACTCAAAGAGGAAAAAAGATGAAGAAAACATTGTTACTCGTATTGATCGCTCTGGCGCTCGTACTGGCGGCTTGCGCTCCCGCGACCGCATCAAATCCCAACGTGATGCCGGGAGGAAACATGCCGATGGACATTAATCAAATAACAACCGCCACCCCAGGCAGTATGATGATGGACAACCCCGAGGCGGCTCATATGATGGAGCCCATCACTGCGCCGAACGTCCAGCCCGCCACCGAATCCGAAGGCGGACAACCGCTTGAATATCGCGTGGAAGATGGCGTGAAAGTTTTTGAATTGACCACAAAAGCGGTTCAATGGGAAATTCTGGATGGGGTGACTGTCACAGCCTTTACCTATAACGGAACCGTGCCTGGTCCGATGATCCGCGTCACGGAGGGCGACCAGGTTCGGGTCATCGTAAAGAACGAGTTGCCCGTCCCGACGACGATCCACTGGCACGGAGTCGAAGTCCCAAATGCGATGGATGGCATCCCTGGCGTCACGCAGGATCCGATCCAGCCTGGTGAGACGTTCACGTATGAGTTTACCGCCAAGCCTGCGGGGACGTTCATGTATCACTCGCATTACGAAGGCGACGTGCAGGTCAGCGTCGGGTTGTATGCCCCATTCATCATTGACCCGCGCGAGCCCGAAGCCAACCCGCCCGCCGTGGACAAAGCGCTGATGCTCTCGGAGTGGCGCGTGGACAACGGTCTGACCTATGCTGCTATGCCGATGGGCGGAATGGAGCCGAATTATTTCACGATCAACGGCAAGTCGTTCCCCGCCACGGAAACCATCACCGTCAAGAAGGGCGATCGCGTGCGACTGCGTTTCATTGGTATTGGGCAATTCATTCACCCCATGCACCTGCACGGATTCCCGTTCAAGATCGTCGCAACGGACGGACATCCTGTCCCCGAAGCCGCGCAGTTGACGAAGGATACGATCAGCGTCGCGCCAGGCGAACGATACGACATCGAGTTCGTCGCCACGGAAACGGGTCAATGGATGTTGCACTGTCACATCCTGCACCACACCACCAACGACAACGTCGAGCCGGGCGGCTTGATGTTGATCGTCAATGTCGTTGAGTAATATATTCACCAAAGGAGAGAGTACAAAATGCGCAAGATGATCTTTATCAGTATGTTTATCGTTGCATCTGCTTTACTGGCAGCCTGTGGAGGCACAGCCGCGCCTGCCGAGGCGACCCTGGCAAAGCCTGTCACCATCAAAGTGGAGACCAATCCCAACCCTGCCATGATGGGAGATATGGAAGTGGTCCTTATCATCACCGACGCGGACGGCAGCCCCATCGAAGGCGCAAAGGTGGACGTCTCAGCCGATCATACCGACATGAGCGGGATGGGCATGAGCGGTCTCGCCACCGATCAGGGCGGCGGCAGATACTCCATCAAAGCCAATTTCAGCATGAGCGGCAACTGGAAACTCAAGGTCTACGTTCGGAACAACGAAGGACTGGATTATTCGGAAGAGATTGACCTGCAAATACAATAGATGAGAGGACGGGGAGGAAAATTCCTCCCCGTCCCCGCGTCAATGTGATATAAGGAGATTCATGACATCCACATCAACCACCGCTCGCACTTATTCCGCAAAGTCATTCGCGGACTGGCTGGCGCGCCACTGGTTTGAGACCTTCCTGGTTGTCTACGGGTTGTGGGTCTTCCTGCCTTTTCTTGCGCCGGTGTTTATGCGCCTTGGCTGGGAGGGGATGGGGAGAGCAATATACTTCATTTATTCCTTTTTCTGCCATCAATTACCGGAGCGTTCGTTCTTTTGGTTTGGTGAGAAGACGATGTATTCCCTGGCAGAAATTCAAGCCGCGTGGCAGGATACGATCAATCCGTTGATTCTTCGCCGGTTCATCGGGAACGAAACCATGGGCTGGAAGGTCGCCTGGTCGGATCGCATGATCTCGTTCTACACCAGCGTATGGGTGTTCGCACTGCTTTGGTATCCATTCCGCCGCAAAGTCAAACCGCTTTCGTGGTGGGGATTCATTTTGCTTCTCCTGCCGATCGCAATGGACGGCGGCACGCACGCCATCAGCGACCTGGCAGGCATTGGACAGGGTTTTCGCGATACAAATCAATGGCTGGTTACGTTGACGGACAACGCATTCCCCGCGACGTTCTACGCAGGCGACGCGCTCGGTTCGTTCAATTCCCTCATGCGACTCATCACCGGACCTTTGGCCGGACTCGGCATCGTCTGGTTCGCCTTCCCTTACGTCTTTCAAGCGCAAACCTATAATCAACAACTGGATGAAATAAATTATGCCAAAGTCATCGAACAGATCAAAAGTCAAAATCCGCGTGCTTCTGGCGGATGACCACCACATCGTCCGCGCCGGGATTCGCCAACTGCTCGAGAGCGCGGGCGATTTGCAGGTCATTGCCGAAGCGGGCGACGGCGAAGAGGCTCGAGCCCTCATCCAAAAGCACAAGCCCGATGTCGCCGTGCTGGATATCCAGATGCCCAAAGCCAGCGGCATCGAAGTGACGCGCTGGGTGCGCGCCCATCTGCCCGAAGTGGGGGTGCTGATCCTCACTGCCTACGATGACGACCCGTACGTGATGGCTGTTTTGCAGGCGGGCGCAAACGGTTATGTGCTCAAGACTGCACAAGCCGATGAACTCATCCAATCCGTGCGGGATGTGAATGAGGGCAAGTCCACGCTAGACCCTGCCGTCACTCGGAAACTGATGGCAAATCTTTTCAAGAAACCGGAAAGACTGATTGATCCGCTTACCGACCGCGAACTCGATGTCCTGCGGCTGGCTGCAAAAGGTTTCACCAACAAAGCCATCGGCGTTCAACTCGGCATCAGCGACCGTACTGTGCAGGGCCACCTCGCGCACGTTTTCGCCAAGATGCAAGCCACCAGCCGCACCGAAGCCGTGATGCGCGCCGTTTCGCTCGGCTGGATTTCGCAAAGTACAGGTCAAATCCCCGAAGAATGAAAAAACTGCGCTCCGCGGTTCCCTTCCTGCGCGGGTTGACCGTGCAGTTGTTTGTCGTCACGGTCCTGCCGCTCACTCTGCTCCTGTTGCTGATCGCATTCGGCAGTTATTCGCTTCACCAGCGGGACATGCGCACGCTGGTGGGCGAACGCGATGCGCGCGCAGTCCAATCCGCCGCGACCGCGCTCGAAGCCGAACTGCATCATCGCATGGCAAGTATTTCCAGTCTTGCCGCATTCGCCGATGCGTCCGGGGATTTGACATTTGAAAAAATACTGGCGGACTCGAACGATCTTATTTCCGACTTCGACGGCGGCGTGGCTTTCCTGAACTCAGACGGATATCTGCTTGCGAATACGGATCAGAACGAACTTTGGGATTGGGTCGTCCAAAACATACAGGATCTCCGCCTCGCCTCTTCCTCAGACTCCGAGCCTGTTCTCTCGGACCCATTCCTTGATCCTGGCTCGACGCACAACTTCGTCATCATTTCAGCATATTCCCCTTCCCTCGACATTATCGTGGCTGGAGCATTCTCTCCCGAAGCGCTCGCCACGCAGACTTTGTCCGTTTCGTATCCCGTTGATGGTCAGGTCACGATCTATCTTGTGGACTCTTCGCGCCAGGTGCTTTACGCAAGCGGCGGGACTTTCACTCAGAGTCTGGCTGCCGAGGGTGCAGGTGTTATTTCTGCCGATCATCCGGGACTTACCGAGGCGCTGCGCGGCGAAAGCGGGACGCGCTTTGTCCAGGTGGGCGACAGCGAACACGTCGTTGCCTACAGCCCCATCGTATTGACAGGCTGGGCGCTCATCACTGAGGAGGCGTGGCAGGCGGTCGTCAACCCCTCACTGCAAGCCACGCAAATGATCCCGCTGGTAATCGTACCGGCGTTCATCCTGGCATTGGTCGCCTTGTGGTTTGGTGTGCGGCAGATCGTCCAGCCTCTGCAGCGCTTGGAATCAAAAGCCGCGGCGCTGGCGTGGGGTGATTTTGAAACCATCAGGGAGTCCGTGGGCGGAATCTCCGAAGTCCAGCACCTGCAAATGGAATTGACCGAAATGGCGCGCAAAGTGCAAGCCGCGCAGGAAGGCTTGCGTGACTACATCGGCGCGATCACCTCTGCGCAGGAGGAGGAACGCATGAGGCTGGCGCGCGAACTTCACGACGATACCATTCAAGCGGTGATCGCCTTGAAACAACGCGTGCAATTAACTCGGAAATCGGTCAGGGATCAGAATGCGCGCAAGTCGCTCGACGAATTGGAAACGCTGGCGGAACAGACCATCGGAAATCTCCGCCGCCTGACGCGCGCCCTGCGCCCGATCTATCTCGAAGATCTGGGGCTGGTCACCGCGCTTGAAATGCTGGCGCGCGAAACAGGTCAAACGAATCCCCTGCACGTGGACTTTCGCCAATCGGGACAGGTACGCCGCCTGCCGCGTGAAGTCGAGTTGGCGCTGTATCGCATTGCGCAGGAGGCGTTGAATAACGTCGTACGTCATGCAAAAGCCAAACATGCCATGCTGTCCATCGCGTTTGGCAAGGAAATCAAACTGTAAGTTGCCGATGATGGCATCGGCTTCAATGTACCCAAGAGTCC
>JABWAU010000044.1 GCA_013360875.1 Anaerolineales bacterium
CGCTCCGCTTCTGACTCAGGGACGGCTGGTCGCGGCGAACCTGCGCGGCGAATCCAAGGGGACGCGCGAGCATGCTCCCGAACAGACGCAGGTAGCCGAGGATGTAATCGAGCAATGTGTAGCGAATCCACTCTCCATTGAGATAGGTCATTGCGAAGATACCCATGAGGAAGAGGGTCGTTGCAATGGAGAGGAAGACGGTGATCGGCTCGAGGCGTACAAAAGTCATCGCCGGGAAAAAGGCAATGGGAAACAGGAGCAGGCTCGAGCGTCGCGAGAAGCGAAGCCCGTCCGCCCGCAAAAGGTAAATGCCCGTGACGAGACATAGCGTCGCGTAGATGAAAAAGTTGATGCCGACGGGCTTTTCCCAAAACAGGTAATCGAACGCCCAGCCGAGCAGGATGACGATGAACCAGAAACGGTTCGGATTGGCTTTCATAGTAACCTCCGTGATGAATTTTCCCAAGCATAGCCCCGGCGGGCTTGCGAGGACTCTCAAAAGGTATCAGAATTTGTCGCTTTGGAATCAGGGAACTTGCTTCCGCAATACGCCAGCCAGTGTCGCCACGGCGACCTTGCGGATTCCAAAGGTACATTACAGTTTAGTGAGAACGGGAATCCGCCCATTGACATTCAAAATGAAGTGTGACATACTACCGGCACCAGTCGGGGAACACAATCCATCGCCATCCTATAGAAAGGAGGAGGTGATGTCCCACATGGATAGTAGCATCAAACCCTGCGCTGTGGCATCCCTCCTCAAGTAAGTCAGGAAGCCACAGCGCGCCACGGATGCCGCCCACGTTTGGGCGGCATTCTGGTTTTTTTCGCGAAGGTGCAGAGAACGCGAAGGTTTCCTTTGCAGGCACAAACACAGTTCAAGCAAGGCTTCCTTGCAAAATCTGCGCCTTTTTCGTCCCAAAAACCTTTAGGGTCTGACTTTTAAGGCACTTTCTTAGATTTCTTTGCGCCTTCGCGGTTGGACCTCATTCGTCTCCAAATGAAATGCCCGTGTTGCGCGCGGTAAGGACGGCGTCGCCGTTGACGTTCACGCGTTTGGGGATTGCGAGGGCTTCCGCGAGCGGAATATCCACCACTTTCGCGTCGCGCAATGCGACCATGCGATCGAACCCGCCCTGCGCCGCCAAACGGACCGCCGCCGCGCCGTATCGCGTCGCCAGCCAGCGGTCGAATGCCGTCGGCGTGCCGCCGCGCTGCAAGTGACCCAATACGGTCACGCGCGTTTCGAATCCGCTTTTCTCGATGTACTCGCCGACGATGTGACCGATCCCGCCCAATCGCGGCGTGTATACTTCGTCTCCGCTGCGAGAGAAAACCTGCATGCCCCCAACCGGTTTCGCTCCTTCCGAGATCGCGAGAATGCTGAAATATGTCCCGCGCTCGGCGCGCTGGCGGATCTTGGCGACAACCGATTCGAACTTGAACGGGATTTCGGGGATCAGGATCACATCCGCGCCGCCCGCTACGCCCGCGTGCAGGGCGATGAATCCCGCGTCGCGCCCCATCAACTCCAGCACCATCACGCGGTGATGCGACTCGGCGGTGGTATGCAGGCGGTCAATCGCTTCGGTGGCGATGCTGAGGGCGGTATCGAACCCGAACGTGATCTCGGTGCCGCCCACATCGTTGTCAATCGTCTTGGGAACGCCGATGACCGGCGCGCCTTTTTGAAATAACTCGTGCGCGATGCGAAGCGTCCCGTCGCCGCCCACCACGATCAGGGCGTCGAGTTCGAGCCGCCGGATGCCGTTGACAATGTCGTCCGAAATATCAATCGTCACTTCCTTCCCGTCGCGTATCATCTTGCGCGCATAGGGGTTGCCGCGGTTCGCCGTGCCGAGGATCGTCCCGCCGCGCGGCAAAAGTCCGCGCACGTTTTCGACGCCCAATGGGAGGATCCCTTTTTCGTCTATAAAACCATCGAAACCGTTGCGAACGCCCACCACCTCGCATCCATATACCATGACCGCCGTTTTCACCGCGGCGCGGATGACCGCGTTCAGACCGGGCGCGTCGCCCCCGCCCGTCAGGATTCCGATTCGTTTCATGAAAGGCTCCTTGTCAATGCAATCATACCTTATCCCGCAAGCTCCGGTGATTACCCACACCTCGCGCGTAAGGCGCATTCTGTAATACCCTCCATCAGCGTTAGAGAACGCTTTCTACGCGTTGCGAGGAAACACCAAGCAATCTTTCTTGCGCGCAATCGTATAACCCCATATAATGAACGCAATGGAACAAGCCTCCTCACGCTCCCTGATGCAAAACCTGACACGCTGGTTCGTCCCCATTGCGGCAATGCTCGCGTTCGCCGTCTGGTTTTCCATTGCGCCGCCGGGTCTGCTCGGCAAGGCGGACGCGGTCGGTTATGCCGTCTGTCATCGCATTGACGAACGCTCCTTTCACGTCTTCGGTCGTCAACTGCCGTTGTGTGCGCGTTGCACCGGCGAATTCTACGCGGCGGCGACCACGCTCCTCTTTCTTGGGATCGTCAGCCCAAAGAAAAGCGGAATGCCCGGCTGGAAACTCGGCGCGCCGCTCGCGCTTTTCTTCCTTGCGTTCGCAATTGACGGCTCGAACTCCTACCTCTACCTGCTCAAACAAACGTCGCAGGGCGCGCTTGCCAACATTCCCAATCTCTACGTCCCAAACAATACTTTACGCCTTTTCACCGGAAGCGGCATGGGCATCGCGCTGGCGTCCATCCTCTTTCCCGCCTTCAACAGTTCCGCGTGGAAAACCCCCGATCCATCCCCCGCGCTCGGTTGGAGGAAACTCGCCATTCTCATTACGATTATTTTCATCGTTGACCTCCTCATCCTCACGGAACACGCAGCCATCCTCTACCCCATCGTCATCGTCAGCGTGCTGGGCGTATTGTCATTGCTCGTCATCGTTTTCAGCATGGTCTGGGTTCTGGTGATGCGCGAGGAAAACGCGTTCGACAATCTGGCGCAAATGTGGATGCCCCTCCTCGCCGGAACGACCCTCGCCTTTTTGCTGATCGCCGTCATTGACCTGCTCCGCTTCAGACTCACCGGAACCTGGGGAGGCTTTCCTCTGGGCTGATCCACGCTTTGGATTTTCGGTGTCAGGCAGCAGCGCTGTGGCGACACCTGCCATTGCGGTCGAGAAGTCGAGAATTGAAACTGGAGAACTTATGGACCTATTCACCGGCATTTTCACGGCATTCGGGCTTTCAGCCAGCGCGGGGTTGAACGCCTACATCCCACTGCTCATTGTAGGATTGCTGGCGCGTTACACAAACCTGATCACCCTCAACCAACCCTGGGATACCCTCTCCAACCCGTGGATCATCCTCCTGCTGTGCTTCCTCGTCATCATCGAACTGCTGGCAGACATGACCCCGGTCGTGAACCATATCAACGACGTGATCCAGACGGTCGTGCGTCCCGCCGCGGGCGCCATTGCCTTCGCCGCCAGCGCGAACGTGGTGACCGACGTCAGCCCGGTGCTGGCGTTAGCGGCGGGCTTGCTCGTGGCAGGGACGGTTCACGTCACAAAGTCCGGCGTGGTGCGACCGGCGGTCACTGCAACCACGGGCGGCGCGGGGAACGTTCCGGTCTCCATCACGGAAAACATCGTTTCGACCGTTCTGTCCATCCTGGCGGTCATCCTGCCGGTCCTCATCGGGACGCTGCTGGTCGTCCTTGCGGCGTTCATCATCTGGCGCATCTGGGGAAGGATGAACAGGGAAACGACCTGATATAATCCGATCATCATTCAATTACAAGGAGAAGAACTCATGAACGAACAAATGCCCCCCGCCGTTGACGAGCCCAAGAAGAGCAATACCACGCTGTATATCATCATTGGCGTTGTTGTGTTGTGTTGTTGCTGCGTTGTGGGCGCCTTCGTCTTCTACCAGTATCTCGGCGATCCGCTTATGCAGGCGCTGGGATTGCAGTAATTCGAATTCCAATAAAAATCCTCCGCGATCATCGCGGAGGATTTTTATTGCTGAAAAGAAGCCTCAATTCGTTCAAGCCGTTCAAAGCCCTGGCCCTCGATTCGTCGCCCAGGTCGAGCGCTTCGAATTCATCCTCATCCAAAATTATCTGCTCTCCATTCGCAGAGACCCACAAATCCAAAGCCAGGTCAACATACGATATAACGCCGTCCTCGATCACGGCCGGCTCCCCGATGTTGCAATACCAACCCTTGATCCGTCCATCGTCGCGGTCGTAAATCTCGAAGATGTTGTACCAACGGTCGGAGTAGAAGGTTTCCACAAAGCGGTCGTTCTCCTTCAACACGACATCCATGAACGGCGTATCGGAACGATTGAAGAACGCCTCAAGCACAACGTAATTCGACTCGCGTTTCAATACCACGCCCTCGTACTGCCACGTCACCTCGCCCGCGAGGTTTTTCTTTTGCACCGTAACCTTCATGCGAGACATTCCATCTTAACCCGCGCTTCGACCCTCTCCCCCACCTTCGGCGCATCCTTCAAATAGACATACAACCCATTATCAAATGTGACTTTGAACCTGTCTTGCTGGAAGATCACGTCCACGACAACGCCCGAAATGACATTCGCCTCGGACTCAGCCGTCAGCGGACGCGCCAATAAATGTACTTTCTCTCCGGTTTGATGTTCATGCCCGCAATGGACGGTGAAGACTCCAAGCCCACTTTCCACTTTCCACTTACCGTTTCTCGTATTTTCCCTCACTTCTCCCTCGAACACTTTTCCAAGCCCCAAAAACCCCGCCACGAACGCGGAGACTGGATTCGCCCACACATCGGACGGTGTTCCATCGCGAACGATCTTCCCATCGTGCAATATTAATATCCTGTCGGCAATGGCGAACGCCTCCACCTGGTCGTGCGTGACGTAGATGGCAGGGATCTTGGTCTGATGCAGGATCGAACGCAGTTCGTTGAGCAGCTCCTCGCGCAGGGTCCTGTCCAGTGCGCCGAGAGGTTCATCGAACATGAGCAGGCGCGGACGCGTCGCCAGCGCACGCGCCAATGCCACACGTTGTTGTTCGCCACCCGATAGATCAGTTACTTTTCTTCGTCCAAATTCTTGCAGGTTAACCAACTTCAGAGAACTGGCTACACGCTCTGCAATTTCGTTTTGTCCCATGCGGCGCATTCTTAATCCGAAAGCGACATTGTCGTACACGTTGAGGTGAGGGAAAAGGGCGTAGTCCTGAAAGACCAAGCCGAAGTCCCGGAGATGAGGCGGGGTCGAGGCGAGGTCAATGCCGTTGAAGGAGACAAAGCCTCCCTCCGATTCCTCCAATCCCGCGACGATCCGCAATAAAGTGGATTTGCCGCTTCCCGACGCGCCGAGCAGGCAGACCGTCTCCCCCTCCTCAACAGTGAAGGAGATGCCCTCGAGGAGCGGTTTGCCCTCATAGGTTTTGAAAAGGTGATGGACTTCGAGCATGTGATTCTCTTTGAATTGTGCGCAAGAGAGCGCACATTACACAATCTAGAATTCTCCCGAGTTGGGCATGCGGAATCGTTCGATGAGCAGGATGCTTACAAGCGTGAGGAGCATGAGCAGGGTCGCCATCGCCATCGCCTGACCGTAGTTGAGACCGCCGGGCTGGGAGAGGAAACGTTCGATGGCAACAGGGATGGTTGGATATTCGGGGCGCGAGAGCAGGAGCGTCGCGCCGAACTCGCCGAGGGAGACGGTGAAGGCGAAGGTCGCGGCGGAGAGGGTTGCGCGGCGGAGAATGGGCAGGTCAATGTTCCTCCAGACTTCGAGAGGCGAGGCGCCCAGGGACGCCGCGGCTTGACGCAGCCGTTCAGGGATGGAGGCAATCGCGGGCTGGAGCGCACGGATGACAAAGGGAAGCGCGACCAGCGTGTGTGCGAACGGAACGAGCAATGGCGAGGTGAGCCACGCGCCGAACGAGAGAACGAATCCCAGCCCGAGCATGACCGCGGAGGAACCCAATGGAAGCATAATGAGCGGATCGAGGACTTTTTCGAGGCGGGTCGGTTTGGCGAGAGCGAACGCGGCGGGGAAGCCGAAGAGAAGCGAAAGGACTACAGTGGCGGAGGCATAGGCAAGTGAATTGAAGGCGGCTTGAATCGGCGGGACGTAAAACACGGAGCCGCGGCGGTTGACGAAGAGTTCGGTGTAGTAATCAATCGTGAAGCCGTATTGTACTTCGCCGCGTTGACCGCGGTCCGCTTCGAGGCGGAAGAGGGAGCGGATGGGGAGGGAGGAGAGGGGAGCGAGGAAGAAGGCAGTAAGCAGAAAGCTGAGCGCAGTGACGAAAATCTTTTGACGCAGGGATTTGGGTTTGATGGTCACGGAGCGCGGGTTGAACTGCGTGCCGCGTGCCGCAAAGCGAGTGTAAAGCAGTGAGAAAAGGAGCGTGCAAACGAGTTGAATGACAGAAAGTAGCGCGGCGAGGGGCAGGTTCGGGAGTTTGAGGACGCGCAGGTAGATCTCCACTTCGAGAGTGGCAAACCGCGAGCCGCCCAAAAGCAGGATGACGCCGAACGAGGTAAAGTCGAACAGGAAGACGAGCAGGGAGGCGGCAAAAAGCGAGGGACGAAGCAAAGGCAGGGTCACGTTCCACCAGATACGCAAGGAGTCCGCGCCAAGGGAACGCGCGGTCTGCTCGAGTCTGGGGTCGAGGCTGGAGAGGGCGTTTCCGACGATGCGGATGATGATGGTGGTGTTGTAGAAGACGTGGGCGAGGAGGATGGCTAAGAAAGGATGAAGGATAAATGATGATGGATGAATGTTCTGTGCAAAAGAAGAAAGAGGAAAGAGAGAAGAAGAGAATTGGAGAATTGTGTTGATTAATCCGCGTTGACCATAGAGGGCGTTGAAAGACGCGGCGACGACGACAGTGGGAAGCATGAATGGGACGGCGGTCAGCGCGCGAAGGAGGGGCTTGCCGCGGAAGTCATAGTGCGCGAAGAGGTAGGCGGAGGGAAGCCCGAGGAGCAGGGTGAGGAGGCTGGAGAGGAAGGCTTGATAGAACGTGAAACGGAGGGCGGAATATGCGATTTGTAAGTTTTCCGCCGTGAAAGCAACTGGACTGAAAGTGAGGGAAAGGATCCTGGAAAGAGGAAAGAAGAAAAAAAGGATGAGGAATGCAAGAGGCAGCAGCCAGTGGAGGAATCTTTTTAACCGCGGAGACGCGGAGAACTCAGAGAAATCATTAAATCTCCGTGTCTCCGTGCCTCCGTGGTTAAGTGGGTGACTCATTGGTTAGGGGTGGTCTCGATGCGCTCGCAAAGAGCGCTCGCTACTCGACCACCGAGTTAGATTTAGAAATTACCTCATCACCACATCCGTCCACTCCTGGATCCAACGGTCGCGGTCCGCGGCGATTTCGGAGGGAGAGAGTCCGGCGGTTTGTGCGGGAGCCTGGGCGTATTTGACGAATTCCTCCGGAAATGCCGCATTCGGATTGACAGGATAGACGAACATTTGCAGAGGCACGTCCTCCTGGAACTCCCCGCCCAGCATGAAGTCCACGAATTTTTCGGCGAGGGCGCGGTTTTGAGTCCCTTTGAGGATGCCGACAAATTCGATC
Organism: Anaerolineales bacterium; assembly: GCA_013360875.1. GTDB lineage: Bacteria > Chloroflexota > Anaerolineae > Anaerolineales > Villigracilaceae > Defluviilinea. The sequence continues at coordinate 7,566 of JABWAU010000044.1, forward strand.
TGGCGGAAGCAGGTATCGGGTCCGATGATCGAGGCGGTGGGCGCGTCGTCCAGCGGAGTCTCAGCGTAGATGACCTCCGCGGCGGGCGAAGTCCCATACGAAACGACCATCGGCTGCGGACCGCGCCCCGAGGAACCGCTGAAGTTGGTGTAGTAGGCGGTCTCCCAACCGTCCACCACGACGACGCCGTTATCTTTGAGGGCGCGCCAGTAATCGAGGTAGTCTTCGCCGAAGTGGGCAACGGTGGCGAGGAGAAACGCCAGCCCTGGCGATGAAGTGGCGGGGTTTTCCACGACGAGCAGGTTTGCGTATTCGGGTTTCGTCAGGTCTTCGAGGGATTGCGGCACGGACAGGGCATTTTCCTCGAAATATTTTTTGTCGTAGTTGATGCACACATCGCCGTAATCCACAGGCAGGGCGCGATTGGACGGATCGAGTTTGAACGCATCTGGAATCTCGGCAAGCGCGGGCGAGGCATACGGTTCGAAGATGTCGGCTTCGAGCGCGCGCGAGAGGAAGGTGTTATCCACGCCAAAGAGCAGGTCGGCGAGAGGCGTGTCCTTCGTGAGGATGGCGCGGTTGAGGACCGAGCCCGCGTCGCCGCTTTGCAGGAAGACGATCTTTGCATTGTTTGCTTCTTCGAATGATTGGACCACGCTTTCGCTGACAGAGAACGAGTCGTGGGTCATGATGGTGATGGTTTGGGGCTCAGCCGGTGCGGGAGCGCACGCAGCGAGCAGAAAAATGGAAAACAGAAAGTGGAATGTGGAAAGTGAAAGGTGGAAAGTGATATGTTTCATGGTAAACCTTCTTTCGAACTACGATTGGCGGCGGTGGATGACGAGGAGCAAACCTGATTTGATTTCAACGTAGGCGGAATTCGAAATCATTTCATTGGAAACGCCGCGTGTCTTTTCGGGATACAACGTTTCATCGCTCAACATCCATTTCAATCCTTTCGTCTGGACTCCATGAACGGGGGCGCCCCAAGGGAGGAGGGAGACGATGTCGCCGCTTCTTCCCTCGACCTGGACTTGATCCCGGCAAAAGAGGATTTCCTCCACCCCGTCGTCGAGTCGAACGTCGAATGCTTGCCCTGAGCCCTGTCGAAGGGTCGAAAGTCGAAAGTCGCTTAAGAGGGCGATGTTGGCGAGGGTCTGATCCACGCGGCCGCCGAGCGCGGCGAGGATGAGGATCTGTTTCGGTTCGAGTTCGAGCGCGCGCTGGATTGCAAGTTCGAGATCCGTTTCGTTCTTGTCGTGAGGGAACAGTTCAATGGAAACGCCAGCCTTTTCCAGTTCCTGCCATTGACCTTTCTCGATGGAATCCATGTCGCCGATGACGAGATTCGGAGTCAATCCCAGCGTCAGTGCATGACGCGTGCCGCCGTCCGCGCAGAGGATGAAGTCGTCGTCACGCAGGAGGGCGCGGGCTTTGTCGAGATCGGGTAGTTCGCCGTTGGCAAAGATGAGGATGCGATTCATACGAGCAAGTTTTCCCTCACCCCCTCTCCCTTTGGAAGAGGGGGATTCAGGAAATGAAAAATCCTCCGGGGGCGGAGGATGGTTGGTTGATGAAATATGTTCCCTCCGCCAGTATGACCTGGATCAGGTATTGCGGGTCGAGCGCTTCACGCTCCTCTCAGTCCCATGCTGCGGGACTCCCCGTTCGGTTTTGCAAGTATCCTAATGCGGTTTCAGTCTGTTGTCAATTCAAAAATCAATCTCAGGTCCGCCTGTAGCGGATAGAATCGTCCTGGCAATCTCCGGAGGCAAAACCGGGCAAAAATCATGTCTCCTTACAAATCTGTATTTTTTCATATCCCGCCTGCCGCCCCTGTTACCAAAACCCGCTTGCCTCTCCCCTGCTGACGTGATAAACTACAAGCGAACGATGAAAGACCTGCCCCTTGTGATGGACGACGCCGGTTTTGCACACGTGCGCGATAGGGCATTGGGCAGGCGTCATGTTGCGTAAACCGAACTCTTCACAGGAATTGTTGACCATGTTGAACGACAATTCACTCCACCCCAACCGCTCTCGCGCAGCCGACCATTCTCCCTCCGTCCGCACGAACAATGACGGCGAACTCTCCTGGATGGGCGATGCGATCAAAGCCGCGCAACATCTTACGCGGCTCACTCTCGAATCGTCCGCGCAGGCGGCATTGATCACGCGCAGGAACACCCTGTGGGCGTACGCCGGTCAACTGTCGCAGGAGGCGGCAAAGGAACTGGCTACGACGGTCACGCGTCATTGGGACGGGCAAAGGGGAAGCGACCTCCTGCGTTTCGTCCGCCTCGAAGCGACCAAAGCCGAGCACATGCTCTACGCCACGCGCCTCGCGGACGACGTGGTGCTGGCGTTGGTCTTCGACGCGGAGACCCCGTTCAGTACGATCCGTATGCAGGCAGGTCAATTGGTGAATCGGCTTTCGTCGCCGGGATTGACCGAAGCGATGGATTCGCTTTCGAAGCAGGATCAGGCTCCGGCGTCGTATGAGGCGCCGACCCAGTTTGTCGAGGAGGACGAGGAAGATTTCAACGCCGATTTTCCAAACATCGCAACTATCTTGAACGACGTCCCGCCTCCTTCGCCTTCGGCAAAATCCGCAGAACCTCCGCTGGAACAGAGCGGCACGCGACCCTCCCAGCCGCGAGCGGGAAAATTCAGCCGCGAGAGTTCGCCCGCCGTGCGCGTGGACAATCTGTTGATCTCCGAACAGGACAACGATCAGACCGTCGAGCACGCGGTGGAGGATATCAACGCCACCATGCCCTCCAAATCGCGCAGGCGTCCCGATACGCCGGTGCGCGTCCCCGCGCCGGGCGAATTGGATGAAACCCGCCCGCATTCGATCACGGAGGTGGCTGGACGCGTCATGCTCGAACCGATCACGCCGGGTCTGTATAACCTGACCTATGCCTGTTTGCTGGTGCCGCGTTTTTCATCCCATTACCTGACCGGCGATCTTTCAGAGCGGCTCTCGGAATGGCTTCCGCAGATCTGCATCGCGTTCGGCTGGCGGTTGGAATATCTTGCCGTGCGCCCGGAGTACGTGCAATGGGTGGTGAACGTCCCGCCTGCGGCTTCGCCGGGTTACCTCATGCGCATCATGCGCCAGCAGACCTCGGAAAAGATCTTCGCTGAATTTCCGCGCTTGAAAAAGGAAAATCCCTCCGGCGATTTTTGGGCGCCGGGCTATCTCATCATGGGCGGCGCGCAACCTCATCCGCCGCAACTGGTGAAGGAATACATCAAACAAACCCGCCAGCGGCAGGGGTTCTCCCAACCGAGATCATGAATCCATTGACAAAGCAGGAAGAAGCGCAGAGTATAATAATCACTCTGCGCTTTATTGTTTTCATTGGCGACCGTTCGCTGTTCACTGTTCACTGACAACTGCTCACCGGAATCCAACATGCCCCCCACCCTTTACCTCATTGATGGACACGCCCTCGCCTATCGCATGTACTACGCGCTGACCGCAGGTGGAGGCAGTCAACGCTGGCAGACATCGAAGGGCGAACCCACTGCGGGAACTTATGGTTTTGCGCGCGAATTGTTCCGCATCATCGAACAGGAAAAGCCCGAATATCTCGCGGTCGCGTTCGACGTAGGAAAGACCTTTCGCGACGAACTCTTCCCCGCCTATAAAGGCACGCGCGACAAAATGCCCGACGACCTCCGCCCGCAGATCGAGCGCATCCGCCAGATGGTGGACGCATTCAACATCCCGCGCCTCGAGATGGAAGGCTACGAAGCGGACGACGTATTGGGCTCGGTGGCGCGCATCGCGACCGAACAGGGACTCGGCGTCAAGATCGTCACCGGCGACCGCGACCTGTTGCAGTTGGTGGACAAACGCACGGCGGTCTATCTCGCGGGCGACGACCAGAATTACATCACGGACGAGGATGTCGTCAAAAAACTTGGCGTCCGTCCCGGCCAGATCGTGGATTACAAAGCCCTCGTCGGCGACAAATCCGATAACATTCCCGGCGTGGCGGGCGTCGGCGAAAAGACCGCCATCGCATTGCTCGAAAAATACAAAACCCTCGACGGCATCTACGAACACATTGACGAGATCGAAAAACGCTGGAGGACCAAACTCGAAGACAACAAAGAGAACGCCTACCTCAGCCGCGAACTGGCGCGGATCAGGACCGATCTCAACATCAAATTGGATCTGGAACACGCAAGGGCGCGCGACCTGAACGCCCCCGCCATCGAAGCCGTTTTCAGGGAACTGGAATTCCGTTCGCTTCTCAAGACCCTCGAGCGGCTGACCGGTCAACCAGACTCTGCCTCTGCCTCAGCCGTTTCCACACCTAAAGCGGTGGGACAGATGTCCCTGTTTGCGAATGAACCGCAGGTCATTGTCGCGCCGAAGGTGGAATCGAGCATCGCGGTCAACATCATTGACACCGAAGAAAAACTGGACGAACTCGTAAAAACCCTCAACAGAGCCAAAGTCATTTCCTTTGATACGGAAACCACCTCCACCGAAGAGATGAAGGCAGATATCGTCGGTATTTCGCTGGCGATCAAGGAGGGTGAGGGATACTACATTCCAGTCGGGCATCATGCGGGAAATAATCTTCCACTCGAGAAGGTTCTCTCAGTATTGCGCGAACCGCTCACAAATCCAAAGATCGGCAAGATCGCGCACAACGCCAAATACGATTACATCGTCCTCGCCAAGCACGGACTGGTCGTCACGCCGCTCACCTTCGATACGATGCTGGCGGAATTCATCATTGATCCCTCCTCGCGCAACCTGGGATTGAAAAATCTCGCCTTCGCCAAACTAGGCGAAGAAATGACCCACATCGAAGACCTGATCGGCAAGGGCAAAAAGCAGATCAGCATGGCGGAGGTGGCGGTCGAGTCCGTTGCGCCGTACGCCGTGGCGGACGCCGAAGTAACCCTGCGCCTCATGCCCATCCTCCAGGCGGAGATCAAGCGCGTGAACGGCGAAAAACTGCTCGAAGATCTCGACCTGCCCCTCACCCCCGTCCTCGCGGACATGGAAATGGAAGGCATCCTGCTCGACCTGCCTTTCCTCAAGGAAATGTCGGACGAACTGGCGAGGCGCCTGGCGGAGATCGAACGGCAGATCTTCGATTCGGTCGGCAAAACGTTCAACGTCAACTCGACGCAGCAACTCTCGGATGTCCTCTTCAAGACCCTTGGGCTGGAACCGCCAGACAAGGGAAACAAAACCGCCAGCGGACACTACTCCACGTCCGCTGGGGTGCTTGACTTGCTGCGCGGTAAGCATCCCGTTGTGGATTGGGTGCTGGAACACCGCGAACTCTCGAAGTTGAAATCCACTTATCTCGATGCGCTTCCGCCGGCCGTGGACGCCCACGGACGCGTGCACACCTCCTACAGCCAGGTCGGCGCGGTGACCGGGCGTCTCTCCTCGAACAATCCCAACTTGCAGAACATTCCCATCCGCACTGAAACGGGACGCCGCGTGCGCAATGGTTTCATCGCGGGCAGGGGCAATGTCCTCCTCTCCGTGGATTACTCGCAGATCGAATTACGCATCGTCGCGCACATGGCTCAGGACGAGGGGATGCTGGCGGCATTCCGCGCGGGCGAGGATATCCATGCCACGACCGCCGCGGCAATTTATGGCGTAGGTCCCGAAGCGGTGACGAAGGAAATGCGCCGGCACGCGAAGGCAATCAATTTCGGTCTCATTTACGGCATGTCCGCGTTCGGCCTTACGCGTTCCACCGATCTCACGCTGGCGGAGGCGGAGAATTTCGTCAAGACTTATTTCCAAAAGTTCCCCGGCGTCAAAAAATATCTCGATGGCATTCGCAGGCAAGCCGCGCAACAGGGATACGTCGAAACGCTGCTTGGGCGAAGGAGATACTTCCCGGCATTGCAGGGCAGGCAGAACGTCCAGATGAAGAACCGTGAGGAACGCGAAGCCATCAACGCGCCCATCCAGGGGACGGCGGCGGACATTATGAAGATCGCCATGCTCAAGATACCGCCCGCGTTGGAAAAGGCGGGGCTGAGAGCAAAGATGCTTTTGCAGGTGCATGACGAACTTGTGCTGGAATGTCCAAAAAGTGAACTGGAGGAAACCGCCCGCTTGGTGCAGGAGACAATGGCGAACGCATACAAACTGGATATCCCCCTTTCCACCGAGGCGCGCTACGGGAAGAATTGGGGCGAGATGAAGACGATATAATCCCCGCTCGCGGGGACGCCGGGAAAAATAAAGATCCTGCGTCTCGGTGATCCAAATGCAGGAGTAAACAGGCAAATCCCTACGGTATAATACCCACCATGCCCGGACGAGAAGACATTTTCCAAAAAGCGATGAACGAGGGACATTCCTTCGCATGGGACCAGGAATGGGATAAAGCCGCGGCTGCCTATCGCGGGGCGTTGCAGGAATTTCCCGATCACCCCAAGGCGCTCAACAGTCTGGGGCTGGCGTTGTACCAGCAGGGCGAATTCGAAGAGGCGATGCAGATCTACAAACGCGTCGCGCAGGTCTCTCCGCAGGACCCCATCCCCATGGAAAAACTGGCGCAACTGCTCGAACGCACCGGGCATCTCAAGGAAGCCATAGACGCGGCGTACAAAGCCGCAGACCTTTTCCTCAACCAGCGCGACGTGGATAAAGCCATCGAGAATTGGGTGCGCGTCACCTCGCTCAACCCGGAACACATCCTCGCCCATTCGCGTCTCGCCCTCGCGCACGAAAGGCTCGGTCACAAGACACAGGCGGTCGCCGAGTATATCTCGGTCGCCAGTCTCGTACAGCGCACGGGCAACATGGAAAAGACAGCCGAACTCGTCAACAAGGCTTTGAAGATCATGCCCGAAAGCGCCGAAGCCAAACAAGCGCTGACGTTATTACGCGCCGGGCAACTCCTCCCCAAGCCGCTGCGACCTAAAGGCGGGACGGGACCTATCGCAATGGCGCAGGCAAGACAAATGGAAAAGCCCAAAAAGGAAAGCGCTTCGGGGCTGGACCCGATTGCTGAAGCGCGCCAAAAAGCCTTGACGCGTCTGGCGGAGATCCTCTTCGATTACACCACCGATGAAGGCGCCGCAGTCGCGCAGCAGGCTCGCCGGGGGATGCAAGCCCTCATGCGCGGTACGGGCCAGTTGAACCTCCAGCAGAGCGAACAGTCGAAGGTCGTCCTGCACCTGGGACAGGCGATTGACCTGCTAAGCAAGGGCATGGACGAACAAGCCGCAGAGGAACTCGAACACGCTCTCGAAGCCGGTTTCAATCATCCCGCTCTGTATTTCAACCTGGGTTTGTTGCGCGCTTCGGACGAACGGCTCGAATCCTCCCTGCGCCATCTCGCGCACGCCGTAAAGCACAATGATTTCAACCTGGGGGCGCGCCTGCTCATGGGACAGATCAACCAGAAACTCGGTCGTTTGCAACAAGCCTCCATCGAGTATCTGGAGGCGCTGAAACTGGCGGACGCGGCGCTCGTCCCGGCGGAGGATGCGGACGAATTGCGTCAGATGTATGAGCCGCTGATCGAAGCGCAATCAACCCAAACGGACGAAGAGGCGCTCAAACGCCTGTGCAATAACATCAACAATTTGCTCATGCGCAAGAACTGGCGCGACCACCTGTATCACTCCCGCGAACAAATGCCGAAGAGCGACGTCCCCATGCCGCTGGCGGAGATCATCCTGCAGGCGCAGTCCAGCCAGGTGCTGGAGGCGGTCAATCACGTCCATCAACTTGCGCGCGCGGGGCAGTTGCGAACAGCCATGGAGGAGGCGTTCCATGCGCTTGCCTCCGCCCCCGCCTACCTGCCTCTCCACACCCTGATGGGCGACCTGCTCGTGCGCGAAAACCACATCCCCGAAGCCATCGCAAAATTCAGCGTCATCGCCCAGGCGTATAGCGTCCGCGGAGAGACCGCGCAAGCCTCCAAGATCCTCAAGCGCATCATCCAACTCTCCCCCATGGACATGAAGGCGCGCGCCAAATTGATTGACCAGTTCGTGGCGCGGGGCCAGGTGGACGACGCCATTCGGGAATACCTCGAACTGGCTGACATCTATTACCGCCTCGCTGAACTCGATAACGCGCGCAAGACCTACACGACCGCCCTGCGCGTCATCCAGCAGGCTGGCGGGAATCGCCAGTGGAACGTCCACATTCTGCAGCGCATGGCGGATATTGACATGCAGAGGCTGGATTGGAGACAAGCCATCCGCGTGTACGAACAGATCCGCACCCTGCGCCCCGACGACGAGGGCGCGCGTAAAAACCTGATTGATCTCAGCCTGCGACTCGGTCAATCGGCGCAAGCCGCGGCGGAGATCGAAAGTTACATGTCCCATTTGCAGGCGCACAATAACAGCGCGCGGGCGGCCACATTCATCGAGGAACTGCTCGAAGAACGCCCCGACGATCCGACCCTGCGCCGCAGCCTGGCGCAGGCGTACCATCAGGCGGGGCGCATGGAGGATGCCGTCAGGGAACTCGACGCGCTGGCCGAGTCCATGCTCGATTCAGGGAGGAAGGAGGAGGCGGTGGTCATCATCAACCAGATCCTCCTGATGAACCCGCCCAACGCGGATCAATACCGTCAATTGCTGATGCAGTTGCAGGGCTGATAAACGGACATCCCGCCACGTGGAACGTGACGGGATGTTTTTATTCGAACCACCCCAGGCCGGTCTATAAGCCGCATTCTGTCCGTGGCGCCGGTTTCGATACGAGCGGAAAATCACCGCTCTACTCAACCATCGGCGTCACTGGGCGATCATCTCTCTGGGCGGCGCGTCGCCGCGCCGCTCGATGCGACCCACCCGGGACTGGCTCTCTTATCGCATAAGAGAGCGCGTATGAAGGCGAGCAGCCTCCCGCCATCCGCAGATGGCTTCGTCCCTGCTTGGTCTTGCTCCCGACGGGGGTTACCTGGCCATCCGTATTACTACAGATGCCGGTGGTCTTTTACACCACCTTTTCACCATCACCCACCCCCCTGCCCGTTTGGGCGGAGGGGGTCGGCTGTTTGTTTCTGTGGCCCTCATCCGGCAGGTTAGCTCCTCACGGAGGGTTCCCCGCCCCGGGTGCTATCCGACGTCGCGCTCTATGGAGTGCGGACTTTCCTCGATCCCAACAACGCAGGACCGCGATCGCCCGACCGACCTGAGGCAACCGTATCATACACGCGCGGAAACGGAACGTCAACCGAATTGACGGTCTTGTAAACTTCGAATATTGGAGAATCCATCAAATGACATTAGAATATGGAACAGACACAAACCACCGTTTATGGAGTCTTCGTGAGCAACTGGCAAGGGAAATACGTCATTGGGTTGACCGGGAACATTGCGACAGGAAAAAGCGTTGTGCGCCGTATGTTGGAACACCTCGGCGCATACACCATTGACGCCGACATGCTCGCCCATCGTGTCATCGCGAAGGGCGCGCCCGGCTACAAACCCGTATTGGATACCTTCGGTGTCTGGCTCCTTGACAAGGACGGACAGATCAACCGCGCCAAACTCGGGCGGCTCGTCTTTGCGGACGAACAGGCGCTCGCTCAACTCGAAGCGATCATCCATCCCCACGTCAGCCAGGCGATTGACCTGCTCGTCCGGCGCTCCGGGCAAAACGTGATCGTGATCGAAGCGATCAAACTGCTCGAATCGGACCTGCGCGGGAAGTGCGACAGCATCTGGGTCACGGACGCAGACCGCGAGGTCCGGGTCGAGCGGCTCGTTCGCAAACGCGGCATGACCCGTGAGGACGCTCTGCAGCGCCTCAACGCCCAATCCGCGCCGGAAGCGAAGATCGCCGCGGCGAACGTCGTCATCAAAAATAACGGATCGTACGAAGATCTGTGGAGACAGGTCAACGACGCGTGGAAACGCCTCCTCCCCTCGGCGGAGGCTGAACCCGCCCCTCCGATCGTTTCCAGGCCCGGGCCGGGTCCCGAGGCGTTCTCGCTCCAGCGCGGCAAACCGCGCGATTCGCAAAAGATCGCGGAACTGATCACGAGGCTGAGCAGGGGCAAGCGCGCCATGACCAGCGAAGACGTGATGGAAGCCTTCGGCGACAAAGCCTTCCTGCTCCTTCAAATGGGAAACGACCTCGTGGGCGTGGCTGGCTGGCAGGTGGAAAACCTGGTCGCGCGCACGCTCGACCTTTACCTCGACCCCAAGGCGCCTCCCGAAAAAGCCCTGCCCCTGCTGTTGGACGAAGTGGAACGCGCTTCCGCCGAACTGCAATGCGAAGCCTCGCTCGTCTTCCCACCTATGGAACTGGTCGGTTTCGACGCCATTTGGAAACGGGCTGGTTACGAGCGCCGGGCAGCGGACTCGCTGGGCGTGCAGGCATGGATGGAAGCCGCCAACGAATCCATGCCAAAAGGTTCGGCGTTATTCTTCAAACAACTTCGCGCAGACCGGGTCCTGCGCCCCATCTGAGTGTGCCATTGTTTGACAATGCAGCAGGTCGGCAAACCGGTTTATCATGGGGTGGGAAGCGCAGTTCGACCGCGGGTTTCGACCGTCTCCGCACAGACTGATGTAGAATAGCCCCGCCTTCATCTGCGCGCGCTCAAATGGAAAAACTACTCGATAACGTCCTCTATATTTTTCAAAGACTCAACTGGTTGAGCGTCCTCGACATTTTGCTCGTCACGCTCATCTTTTTCGCCGTGCTGTACTCTTTGCGCGATACGCAGGCGATGGTGCTGCTGCGGGGCGTCATCTTCCTGGTTGTCATGCTGGTGCTGTTCACCACGCTGGTCGAACTGCCCGCCTTTTCCTGGCTCGTGCAAAACGCGCTTCCCGCCCTCCTGCTTGCCATACCGGTCGTCTTCGCGCCGGAGATCCGCCGCGCGCTCGAACGGCTGGGACGCGCCGGCATCTTTACCCTGACGTTGAACGCCGCCGCGCAGCCTCAAGACGTGGATATGCCCAAAATGCTTGGCGCCATCGTGGAAGCCGCCACGCGACTTTCCGCCAGGCAGCACGGCGCGCTCATCGTCCTTCAGCGGCAGGACAGCCTCGAACAATACATCGAGACCGGCGTGCAAATGCGCGCCCACGTCACGCCGGAACTGCTTTTGCAGATCTTCTACCCCGATACGCCCCTACACGACGGCGCGGTCATCGTCGCCGACGGGCGCATCGTCGCCGCGGCGTGCGTCATGCCGCTTTCGGCAAGCGGAGTTCTGAATCGTTCGCCGGAACGTCAGATGGGGCTTCGACACCGCGCCGCCCTGGGCGTGTCAGAGGTCAGCGACGCCGTATCCATCGTCGTGTCCGAACAGAGCGGCTCCATATCCATCTCGCACGCGGGGCGTATGATCCGCCGCATTGACCCCGAACGCCTCGAAAAGATCCTCGCCGCGTTCTTTCGACCCGATACCACCACGCCGCAACGCGTCTGGATGAAACGCTTCTTCCCGTATCTATTCCCAAGAAAGGATGAATGAGCGCGCGAGTTCCCTGCGCCATAAGGACAACATGCGTCGCTTCGCCGCGAACATCCGCACCCTCCTGCTTGCCCTTGCGCTTGGCATATCGGTCTGGATCTCCGCCGTCACCTCGGCAGATCCGGACGAGGTTCGCGTCTATCCCAACATGATTCCCCTCGAGATCGTCGGCAAGGACCCCTCCCTCATCGTCACCAGCGAAATTCCCTCCGAAGTCGAGGTCACGTTGCGGATGCCGCGCTCCGCCTGGGAACTGTTGACCGCGCAGGAAAACTCGGTCCAAGCCACTTTGGATCTTTCGGGACTCAGCGCCGGCGCACATGCAGTGGACATCCAACTCCGCGTCCTCGCGCGACCCTATCAAATCGTGCTTGTCAACCCGGAAACTGTTAATGTCCTCCTTGAGCCGATCGCCAACCGACCCCTGCCCATTGAAATTTCCCTGAGCGGACTGCCCGCCCTCGGCTACCAGGCAGGCGAGGTGACCATCAACCCTACCGAGGTCATCGTGTCGGGACCCGAATCCATCGTAAACCAGGCGACCCGTGCCCGCGTCTTCCTGAACCTGGACGGCGCGCGGGAAAACATCGAACAATCGAACCCGATCCAGATCCTGGATGAAAACAACAACGTCATCCGAAGAGGGCTGACGATAACGCCCGACGTCGCGCAGGTGAGCGTGCCGATCAGCCAGCAGGGCGGATTCCGCGACATGGCGGTCAAGGTGGTGGTGACCGGGCAGATCGCTGCCGGATACCGCCTGGAGAACATTTCGGTCTTTCCGCCGGTGGTCACAGTTTTTGCCTCAGACCCGGCGCTCGTCAATTCCCTGCCCGGCATCCTGGAAACCCAGCCCCTCGATCTACAGGATGCGGACGGGGATATTACCACGCGCCTGGCATTGAACCTGCCTGAAAACGTGACTCTGGTCGGCGCGCAAACCGTCCAGGTAACGGTGGGCATCTCACCCATTCAAACCAGCCTGACGCTCACGAACCAGACAATCAAAGTAGTCGGCTTGACCGAGGGACTGACGATGCAGATCTTTCCGCAGACAGTGGACGTGATCATTTCCGGCCCCCTGCCCACGCTGGATGCGCTCACGCCGCAGGATGTGATCGTGACCGTGGACGTTGCGGGGCTGGGACCCGGCACCCACCAACTCACGCCGGTCGTGGACGTGCTGGTCGAGAACGTGGAAGTGGAATCCATTTTACCCGGCACAATAGAAGTGGTATTATCCATCCCCGGCACACCGACCATCACCCCGTTCCCAACGCCGTGATATTCTCGCGCCGAGCGGAACAAATTGCAGACGAAGCGCGTGCAGGTTAGGCGTTAGGAGTTGCGAGTTACGCGTTTCGTGGAGCGTGTTGCGTCAATCGCAAATCATAAATCGAATGAAACCCATCGTAGCGCTCGTTGGCAGACCCAACGTCGGAAAATCAACCCTGTTCAACCGCCTCGTCGGTGAACGCACGGCGATCGTGGACGATACGCCCGGCACTACGCGCGACCGTCTCTTTGGTGAAGCCGAATGGAACGGACGCGCATTTCATGTCGTTGACACCGGCGGCATAGACCCAACTCACGGCGGCAGGACTCCCCTTTCCATCGGTTCGGCGGATTTCATCGAGGAGATCAAGGCTCAGGCGCAGGTGGCGATCAGCGAGGCGGATGCAATCCTCTTTGTCACAGATGGCGAAGCGGGGGTGACCGCGCCCGATCTCGAGGTGGCAGATATCCTTCGTCGTTCGCAAAAAAAATTGGAGGACGGTTCTTTTTATCCCCCGATCTTTGTCGTGGTGAACAAATGCGAATCGAAGGAACGACGTGACAACGCGACGCAGTTCTATGAATTGGGACTCGGTGAGCCGATTCCCGTTTCCGCGGTGCATGGCACAGGGACCGGCGACTTGCTCGACGTTTTGGTGGCGTCGTTCCCTGAACAGATGGAAGAGGAGGAAGACGAGAGCATCAAGATCGCCATCGTCGGCAAGCCGAACGCGGGGAAGTCGAGTCTGCTCAATAAGTTGGTCGGCGAGGAGCGCGCCATCGTGAGCCCGATCCCCGGCACGACGCGCGACGCGACCGATACGAAGATCGAAGTGAACGGTTTGGAAGTGACGTTGATAGACACGGCTGGCATCCGCAAGCGCGGCAAGATCGAACCCGGCGTGGAACAGTTCAGCGTGCTTCGGTCGTTCAAAGCCATTGAGCGGGCGGATGTGGCTCTGCTGGTGATTGACGCCACTACAGGCATAACCTCGCAGGATGCTCACATCGCAGGATTTATTTTGGAACAGTGGAAGTCATGCGTGGTGATCGTCAACAAATGGGACGCGGTCGAAAAGGATTCGTTCACCATGGAGGAGTTCACGCGCAAGATCCGCTCGGATTTGAACTTCATGGATTACGTGCCGCTGTTGTTCATTTCCGCGAAAACGGGACAGCGCGTGGATCAGGTGCTGCCGATGGCATTGCGCGTGCAGGAGGAACGGTTGGCGCGTTTGACCACATCCAAGATCAATGAGGTGATCCACAAGGCGCAGGACGCGCATCCGCATCCCACACATGCAGGACGGCAATTGAAAATGTTTTACGGCACACAAGTACGCAGTGACCCGCCGACGTTCATGATCTACGTCAACGACCCCAAGTTGATGCACTTCTCGTATTTGCGCTATCTGGAGAATCAAATTCGCGCGGAGTATGGATTTTTGGGGACGCCGATCCGGATCGTGACGAAGGGACGGAGGGAGAAGTAGAAAGCGTTGCCCTGAGGTCCTCGAAGGGTGGAAGGTGATTGAGAAGCGGAGAATTAGAGGATTGGGGGGGTATGCCTGGAATAAATTATCACGGCGCGCAGGCGAAGATTTTCAAGCCGATGGATGTGCGTCGGTTACGGTGAATACTTGATTAACATGTCATTCCGAGCGGAGCGAAGAATCCACTCCATAAGAACCAAGACTCTTCGCTCGCCTCATTCCCTCAGAATGGTATGTTGAGATGAGGCATTGAGATGAAACAACAAGACTACGATTTCGTCATCATCGGCTCCGGTTTTGGCGGCTCCGTCTCCGCCATGCGATTGACCGAAAAGGGCTATTCCGTCCTCGTACTCGAACGCGGCAAACGCTTCGAAGACCACGACTTCCCGAAGACAAACTGGAATCTCCCCAAATTCCTCTGGCTTCCCGCGCTGAGATGCTTTGGCATCTTCCAGATGACGTTCCTCAACGGTCAACTCGCCCTGCACGGAAGTGGCGTCGGCGGGGGCAGCCTCACGTATGCCAACGTGTTGATGGAACCGGACGAACGCCTCTTTCAATCTCCCGCCTGGAAACACCTCGCGGACTGGAAGTCCCTGCTCGAACCGTACTATAAAACAGCGCGGTATATGTTGGGCGTCACACCGAATCCCAGGCTATGGTATTCCGATGAAAAGATGAAGGAGATCGCGGACGAACTCGGCAGGGGCGATACATTTCGTCCCACCGACGTGGGCGTCTTCTTCGGGGAATCGGGGAGGGAAGGGCAGATCGTGGCGGATCCATATTTCGGCGGCGCGGGACCCGTCCGCGCGGGATGCAATTATTGCGGCGGATGCATGGTCGGCTGTCGGTATAACGCCAAAAATACCCTGACGAAAAACTATCTGTATTTCGCCGAGAAGAACGGCGCACGGATCATCGGAGAATCCAAAGTGACGGACATCCAGCCGCTTCAGCCCCAGCCGGAAACTGGCGCGCGTTATGAAGTGCATTATCGTTCCTCCACCAATCCGTTTGCAAAACGACAAACCGTCCGCGCCCGCAACGTCATCGTCGCCGCGGGCGCGTTGGGCACGATGGAACTGCTCTTTCGCTGCCGCGACATCACGAAATCATTGCCGCGCATTTCAAAACGACTAGGCGACAACGTTCGCACGAACAGCGAGAACATCATGGGCGTGACGACGCGCGATAAACACATTGACTACTCAAAAGGCATCGCCATCTCCTCCATCTTCCAGGCGGACGAGATCACGCGCATCGAACCCGTGCGCTACCCCGACGGCTCGTCGTTCATCCGTGTGCTGACCGCTCCGCACGTGAGGGGCAATTCGGCGATTGTTCGTTCGCTGAAAACGATCTGGGAAGTAATACGCCATCCGGTTGATTTTTTGTATGCCAAGTTCTTCTCGCGCTGGGCGAAATATACGACCATCCTGCTCGTCATGCAGGTGGATGAAAATCTCACGCACATCCGCCTCGGACGAAATCTGTTCACGCTCTTCCGCAAGGGACTCGTCATCAAGCCCGACCTGGAGAACCCGCCGCCCAAGCAGATCACCATCGGGAATTATGTCACCCGCAGTCTGGCGCAAAAAGTGAACGGCATCCCTCAAGCCGCCTTCACCGATAGCCTTCTCAACTTCCCAACCACGGCACATTTAATGGGCGGCGTCCCGTTTGGGAGGAATGACCACGAAGGCGTCATTGACCTCAACTTCGAAGTCTTCAACTACCCCGGCCTCTACGTCGTGGACGGCTCCGTCATGCCCGCCAACCCCGGCGTCAACCCGTCGCTGACCATCACCGCCCTGGCGGAATTGGCGATGAGCAAGATAGAGAAAAAGAATTGAACCGCGAAGCACGCAAAGAGCGCAAAGTTTCTTTTTTTCTTAGCGTTCTTCGCGCTCTTGGCGGTGAAGAGGTTTGAACATGACCAACTTCTCCCCCTCCCTCGACTTTGCCCAACAACTCGACTCGCAAGACCCCCTCGCCTCCTTCCGCGACCAATTCGTCATCACCGACCCGGACCTCATCTACCTCGACGGCAACTCGCTCGGACGCCTGCCCAAAGCCGCAGCCGAACGCGCCAAACACATCGTGAACGAGGAATGGGGACAAGACCTCATCCGCGGCTGGAACAAGGGCTGGTGGGAAGCGCCTCAACGCGTCGGAGACAACATCGGGGGACTGATCGGCGCAGCGCCCGGTCAAACACTCGTCAGCGACACCGTCTCGCTCAACCTCTTCAAACTTGCCGCGTCCGCCCTCATGCTCCAACCGAATCGCAAACGCGTCATCACAGACACGTTCAACTTCCCATCTGATCTTTACATCCTGCAAGGGATAAAAAATTTGCTCTCATCCGGTGGTCGAGTAGATCCGCATGATCGTGGCGGGTCGTATCGAGACCACACGATTCTCCGCATCGGCGCTACCGACGACGACATCACCCCCGACCTCGCCGCCCTCGAAACCGCCATGGACGAAGACACTGCCCTCCTCACCCTCTCACACGTCGTCTTCAAAAGCGGCTACCTCTACGACATGCGCCGCATCACCGACCTCGCCCATGCCAAAGGCGCGCTCGTCCTTTGGGACCTCAGCCACTCCGTCGGCTCCGTCCCGGTCCGCCTCGACGAGTGCAACGCCGACTTCGCCATCGGCTGCACCTACAAATACCTCAACGGCGGTCCCGGCGCGCCCGGCTTCCTCTACGTCAACAAAAAGATTCAAGACAAACTCACCTCGCCCATCTGGGGCTGGTGGGGGCAAAAGTATCCCTTCGACTTCTCGCTCGATTACGAACCCACCCCCGGCACACGGAGATTCCTCGTCGGCACGCAGCCGATGATCTCCCTTCTCACAATGGAAGCCGCCCTCGAACCGACCCTCAACGCGGGCATGGACGCCATCCGCGCCAAATCCATTTTGATGACGGACTACGCTTCATTCCTCACCGATACCTGGCTCGCCCCATTGGGCTTTTCCCTCGGCTCCCCGCGGGATTCTGCTCAACGCGGCTCGCACATCTCCATCCGCCACGCGGACGGCTACCGCGTCAACCGCGCCCTCATCGAGGAAATGAACGTCATCCCCGACTTCCGCGCGCCGGACAACATCCGCCTCGGGTTTTCCTCGCTCTACACCTCGTTCACCGAAATCTGGCAGGGATTCGATAGAATCAAACGGGTCGTAGAAGAGAAACGCCACGAGAAATATCCCAAACAAAAATTGACTGTGACTTGATCAACCCTGATCATGATCGAGGAAATCCAACCGTCTCGGTGCCTGAACCCAGCCTCGGCATGGATGTTCAGTACAGCAAGACGATCCATGTGAGCGTGGATATCTGGTATCGGGCGTCGGCGTTCTAAAAATCAACGAGCCGGAGATGCAATGTCTCCGGCTCGTTTCACTACTTACGTTCCAATGTTATTGACCAAAATCCATCCGGCGCGGTAATGGTGATCTGATCCCCGTCAATGACAAAAGTCGCAGATTCCTGAAACACGGCAAGTGCCCATTTTTCCTGTTCGCCGACAGGTCCTTCGCAGAACATCATTGTGGACATGATCGGGCCGAATGTGATTGTATCGCCGTCCACATCGTATTCACCGCCGAAGCCGTTGCAACCAACATTTCCGCTCATTTGACCGTCTTTGAACTCTATTGAAGTTTCGACGTCAGGTGCGGCGGAGATTTGATTGGCAGGAGGTCCGGGTGGACCGTACGAGACCAGTTTCCACTGTCCCTCGATGGATGTGGGCTTTTCCTCGGCGCAAGCCGCCAAGACAAACATCGCCAACAAACCCGCAAACAATATTTTCTTCACTTTTTTCTCCGTTTTGTAATTTCTCCTCTTTGAGACGACTGTGACTGGAAAAAGTTCCTCAATCCACTCTTTACTTTCTACCTTCCATAGTTTCGCCAAAAGATAGGTAGAACCTCGAAAACGAACTCAAATACGACCCTTGCCGACCTGCTCAGGGAAGCAATAGGCGAGAAGACAAACGGATACCTTTCCCGATCGCCAAAAGCAGGAGCGTTTGGAAACCCGTCAGGCGTTTGCCGCATACACAGGCAGGTAGGCTTGCAGGTTGGCTGCCACGCGCTACGGCTGGTTCTCGATCTCGGTCACCAAACGGCGCAGCACAGGTCCACCGTCCACGGGCTTTCCCGAAAGAAATCTGCCAGCGCTTTGAGATGGACCGCACGATGGAGCAGACCGCGACAACCCGCTGAGCGTTTTGCGTTGATTACAGACGATCAGCGCCTCCACGATCTCCAGCAGATGTCGTATTTCGAGGTCGGTAAAGCGCCAGGGGTAGAGCAAAAACAAACTGGGTAAGCGCTTCGGAGTGTTGTACGATCAGGGGGCATTTTCCTCTGGTGACTTGTTCTGGTAAACAAACCCTGCCAGATTTGCCAATGCGCATTTCGTTATTTTTAGATTACCTTGTTTTTTGTTCATTGTTCGAATTGATAAAGTCCAGCTAAGCAAAATTGCCTATTTTTCAATAGGCAATTTGCAGAGAAGAGAGAGACATTCTAATGATGGTGTGCGTGTTCGTCGGTTTTGCCAAGATATTTCTC
>JABWAU010000165.1 GCA_013360875.1 Anaerolineales bacterium
GAGTTTCAATCCCTCAATTGGGATAAAGGTCTTTCACGCTTATCTGAATCAAGAGATATATTCCGTCAACCATATGTTTCAATCCCTCAATTGGGATAAAGGTCTTTCACGCTAATCCTTTCGGAAGCTGGTCGGTATCTTCGCAGGGTTTCAATCCCTCAATTGGGATAAAGGTCTTTCACGCCGGCTCTCGCAAGAGGCAATTTTCCTCCCACTTGCAAGGTAAATTCTACTCGAAAGCGGGTGATTATTGAATGATTCAGGCAGTTCACCTGGAAAAAATCGTTCATTTTTTGTTCGGTTCTCCCACCGCGCGCATCACTGCGAGCGGGAGAAAGGTCAAAGGGTGGATGAATGCCTATTGAAACTGAATCAGGTTCAAGTGGCGGGAAGAAGCGGGCATTTTATCCGATTTCCGATTGTTTTCCTTGCGAGAGGGTCAGGCTAAATTTACCGTCACTCTCCCTCTCGCAAAGGAGCGAATCACGTAATAAAGGCTTTGGGTTCCTTCGGCAGGTCCGATCCGACCGTTTCGACCTGTTTGAGACACGCCGCGCACAACGGATAAAAACGCACACTGTCCTTTTCGGCGTTCAGCACCTTTTCGAGTTTGTTTTGCAGGAGGACGAGTTCCTTGTCGGTGATGAACAACTCGAACAGGCTGAACTGCGTCCACTGCCCGAAACCGCTCAGGATCTTGTGGACTTTGTTGCGGCGCTTGTCGGACGACATGTCGTAGGCGACGATGTAAAATTTGGTTTCGCTCATTATACCTCTTATAAGACCCTAAAGGTCTTCAAGACCTTTAGGGTCTTGGACGATTACCTCACCTTGAATGGGACGTACGCGTCGAGTTCGCCGCCCAGCGTTTTGGCGATGAGGCGCGCCTGCAATTCGATACAGCGGCGATAGGTTGCCTGATATTTGAAGACCGGATGCGCGATCTGCGTGTTCATGCGCTCCTCGTATTTCTCGAGGAACGTGCGGCGCGCGCCGTCCTTGAGGCGGAACGTCCCCATTTCGCCGATGAAATCGTCCGCCTTGATGATGCGGTTGTTGATGAGCGTGATCACCACCGAATCGACGATCGGCGAACGGAACTCCTCCATCAGGTCGAGCGAGAGGGCGGGCTTGCTGTATTGCGACGAATGTAAAAAGCCGATGTATGGATCGAGGCTGGCGGTTTGCAACGCCGAGGCGCATTGATGCTGAAGCAGGCTATATCCGTAAGACAGGAGGGCATTCACCGGATCGCGCGGCGGGCGGCGGTTGCGCGTCTCGAACTTCAAGGCCGGGTCGCCGCGCAGCAGCCTGCCAAAGCCCTCGAAATATTCCGCGCTCCCCGCGCCCTCCAGCCCCTGCAGCGTTCCCCACGACGTGCCCTTCTGCGGCTTGCCGGGTTCGGCGGGCGGTTCGCCGTCGCATTCCAGTTTCTCCACCTGCTCCTGGATGCCGCTCAAAGACTCCGTCGCGCGTGTGATGATGGGATCGTTGAGGCGGCGATTCGACCTGAGAAGCAGAGTCTTCATATTGTGCAGTTTCCCGCTCACGAACTGACGCGCCAACTCGAAGGATCGCCTCGCGTCTTCGTGCGCCCGGAACTGGTTCAGTCTCAACAGGCTGTTCCTCCCCTCCTGCGG
Organism: Anaerolineales bacterium; assembly: GCA_013360875.1. Taxonomy (GTDB): domain Bacteria; phylum Chloroflexota; class Anaerolineae; order Anaerolineales; family Villigracilaceae; genus Defluviilinea. The sequence goes on from JABWAU010000165.1 coordinate 1,641, forward strand.
GATCACGCGCCCGCGAAAGTTGCCGAACGCGTTGAGAAAGGTGATCTCCACCTTTTGGTCGAGCAATGTCGCCAGCGCCTGCGCCGTGAACGTGCTGTCGCCCAAGACCACCACTTCACTGACCTTGATCGTCGGCACTTCGATCTTGCGCGCGGGTTTGTTCTTCTTCTCATCGGCAGGGACGTTGATCACCAGCGTCTCGCCTTCCTTTTTGATAACGGAGTAGGGTTCGGTTACGTATAACGTCGTCATGTAGTCTCTTAGTCTGATAGTCTGATAGTCGGATAGTCTGGTGGTCGGGTGGTCGGGTGGTCGGGTGGTCAAATAGTCTTATAGTCTGATAGTGTAATGGTCGGGTAGTCTGATAGTCAGGTGGTCGGGTGGTGGGGTAGTCTGACAGTCTGATAGTCGGGGGGGGAGCGGTGTTAAGTCTTTAGGGCTTGTATGCAGGCAGGCAATGAAGACGTTATCGAACAAGCAACCACTCAACCATGCGGCTAACCGACCACGCGACTACTTGACGAATAGACCATCCAACTACATGACTATCCAACCAACTGACGAACTTCCCTTGGAAGGCAAATCGGTTCCAGGGAGCAATCGCGGCACTTGTTGTAATTCTCCAGCGGCGGAGGGAGGCGATGCGCGCCTACAAGTTCATGCGCGCGTTCGATGCTCTGCACCGTCCTTTGCCGCAACTCCGGTGTAAACTCCACCTCTTCGCGATGCCGCGAGCCGAAATAGAAGATGTATCCCTTCGGCGTCACCGCGCCGGTTCGCTCCGCAATGCACAACGCCTGCGCGCACAATTGAATGTGATCGTTGAGCCACTTCCCCATCCGTCCCTTTTTGTATTCGACTGGGATCAACTCCCGACTCTGCTGCTGGTCGAGTAGGCGGCGCTCTTCCGCCGTATCGAGACCAGACTCCCCTCTTCTTTCATGAGATGGGTTGGGGGTGAGGGCTTCCTCCACCACATCGGCAAACCCGGCAATGCGCAACTCATCCGACCAGACGTACACGCGGCGGTGGACGAGGGTTTCGCCCTCGCGGCTGGCTCCGGGGGTGTGCGCCTGTTCATGGCGGAAGGTCCCTTCCAACACGTGGGCATTGACTTCCATTTCGCCCAGTACGTGCATCAGGTAAAAGCGCCGCTCGCAGTATTCGAGTTGGTTCAACATCGAGATTGGGAGGTAATCTTCCATTAGTCTTTTACTCAGGTGGTCAAGTGGTCGCTTGGTCTGGTGGTCGTTTGGTCTGGTGGTCGCTTGGTTAGTTGGTCGAGCAGCCGCTTCGTCGCGTGGTGGTTATTTTTTGCGGCTTTTGCGTAAGTAGGCGATGAAGGCGTTGATGGATTTCTTCGCTTCAGTGCAGCGATCGTAGGCATTTTGAAACTGCGGCTTGGTGATATAGCCGCGGTCGAGCGCGAGATACAACTCCGATTGCACCTCGCTGTCGGAACGGCGCGAATATTTGAGAAAGTGGATGAATTCCCCATCCGACCCATCGTCAAAACCTTCGGCGATATTGTGCATGATTGAGCCCGCCGCATCTCGAATTTGATCCCGCAATTTGAAATCGCGCGCAAATTCACCTTGATCGGTCAGGTCATAAATCAAGTTGGCTAATTCCCGCGCCATTTGCCAGGCACGAATGTCCTCAAACCGTTCAATCTTTGCCATATCCTTCTCCTTTCAATCAACTATGCGACCATCGGACCCTCCGACCACGCGACTACTGGACTACGCGACCACCCGACTATCAGACTATCGGACTACTGGACTACGCGACGCACCATCCCCATGCCGTGGGTGGTTTTGCGTCCCAAGCCAGAATAGAAGGCAAAGTCCGCAAGCAGGTTCAAGGCGCGGGCGGGGAAATGATCCGTTTTGTCGGTGCGGATAAACTCCAGCCGTCCGACCGATCCCAGTTGCGGGTTGCTGTGCAGGATGAGGCGGTCGGTGCGGAGTTTGTAGGTTCCGAGCGTCAGGTTCTTTTCCGCGTACTTCTCCACGGCTTCGACGTTGTTTTCACCCGTCAGCGCGCGCCAGGCTCCCGCCAAATTTCCAAAGACCAGTTTCGGCGTGGGCAGAGTCGCCACCTCCTTATCCTGCAAGCGAAACGAAGTGGGGGTGAATAATTCGAAGGTGAATTTCTCCGGCGCGGGTTCATCCAGCCGCTTCTGTAATTCTTCGATGGAGATGTACCCCGCCCAGGGGTGACTGCCCGGCGTGGTGAGGATTTCACTTACCATGAAATGCGCGTCGCCCAGGCGGATGCGGGGAAGACTCCCCTCGCCCTTTTGACTCCCCTCTCCTTTTAGGAGAGGGGATGGGGGTGAGGTCAGATTCATAAAGTAATCAATGAACGATTTGAACAATCCATCGTCGAGCATGGTCACCCGCAGCCAGCACTCCCAACCCTCGCGGAGACGAATTTCGCTCTTCGCGATTGAATTTTTCATTCGATCTTCTTCGCGTTCTTTGCGCGCTTCGCGGTTAAAGCCTTTCGGCAATCCCATCAGCGGACTGACCGTGAACGGCTTGCGTCCATTCAGATCATGCAGTCTCTGCGAAAGCGACTCATCCACCGCGCGGACGATGTCGAGAAAGGCGGCGTGCGCGTGCTGTCCGCCCAGGTGCGTGAGGGTGGCGGGGTATTGGTTGGTGAGTTTGATGACGGACGAGTAGAGTCTCATGGTCGGGTGGTCTTGTGGTCTGACGGGGGCGCCCTGCGGGAGGGAGGGGAGTCCGCTCCCGCAGGGTTGTAGGTTAGAGCAGTTTGGGCTGCGCTTCGGGGAAGGTGTAACGCATGCCGGCAGGGAGGAGGAACGGCTCACGACCGGGAATGTCCGCTTTGAGCCACTCTGTCTCGATGACTGCGTTTTCTGCCAGGCTGGAAGGCGGCATGGAAATCAAGTCATACAACCGAAATTCGCCTGGAACATCCAGCGGGTTAAGCGGCAGGCTGGCGGTTTGTTCTTTGTCGGCAATCGGTTTCAGTTCTGCTTCGCCAATGACTTCGACCAGTCCCTTGCTGCGCCACAGTCCCATGCGAATCCAGCGCGGCAGGCGCAGCCCACCAGAGTGCAGGACGCCGAATTCGAAGACGCTGCCAACAGCAATTTCTTTGGCGCGCCCGAAAGTGGGCAGGTTGCGGCTAGACTGTTCCATTTTGACGCGGTAGGCGTTATCGGCAAACTTGAAAGTCACGAGTTGGTAGCGCACATCCATGCCGCGCGCCGGGGTGACATAGACGCCCTGCTCGTTGAGCGGGCTCAACTCTTCGGCATAGGAGGGTATTTGCTGGAGATGATGATAAGGCGCGCTTGCCAGCCCCAGTGCGTAGGTCAGGGCATAATTGTGCAGATACCGCCCGGTTTCGTACAGCCGACCTGCTTCCCGTGTGGCATAGAACAAATTCTCGTGAAAGGTCAGCCGGTAAAGGGTCAGGCGCATGACGCCTCCTATTTCTTTTTGCTGGGCTTGTCGGTTTTGGCAATCCAGGCTTGATGATAAGCGCGGCTGTCGGCAGAGGCTTTTTCGAGCAGGGACTTCACATCCAGCTCGTTGACATCATTCAGGAAAGCCTGCAGGTCATTGCCCATCAGCAACTGGTCCACCTTCACGCCGTCTTTTTGCAGCAGGGTGGGGATAAGCGCTTCTGCCGCTGACAGCACATCCTGCGGATTGACCGGGTCGGGCGGGGTGATCTTGTCCTTCAGGGCGTCGTAAAGCGCCTGCGTGAAGAGCAGGTTGGAGAAGATTTCGCCATCTGCCAGGACAACGGCGACAATGTGATTTTGCATTCGCCCGGTGCGGGTGGTCTGCGCACCGTAGCGTTTAGCGCGCATCACGTTGTTGACGGCATACAGGAACAGACTCTCGGTCAGGTCGCGGGTGGTGACGATGGAGGGGAAAATCACTTGCGGGGTGACGTGGTCCTGTTCGTTGATGCGGCTGGTCACATCGCCGTAGCGGGTCATCGTGCCGTCTTCATAGGGGGCGTTGAGCGTGAAAGCCTCGTGGCTGTGTTCGTAACTGGTGAGCGAGTATGCGGTGTCGGTGATGACTTTGGATTTTTCCGAACCGCTGTCGCCGATGGCGAAGCCGTAGGAGATGCAATCCGGGCATTGGGTGCAGAATTTGACGTTGTAGTCGCAAA
>JABWAU010000166.1 GCA_013360875.1 Anaerolineales bacterium
GTCTTATCACCCTAAATAGGAAAACTGTCCTCGCAGGAGCCATGAACTGTGTTTCCTTGTGACAACATTATGAAGCCTAAATTAGGGTAAACTGAGGTGAATAGCCAACCTGTTTATTCTCCTTTTATCCGTCCAAGTACCCTATCAGCAAGTTTGAGATGCTCAAGACTATACAATGTTAGCCGCTCATACCTGGCCTGTTCTACAATTTCCGGGCCAAAATCAAGGTGAAAAGCGACGGTTTTTTGGACATAACGTGAGCACGTTATGCCCGCCTGCCGCGGCGACTTCGAGGGCGCGTTTGACGTGTTCCTGTCCTTTGATTTCGGCGAAGTCGGTGGGAGTGAAGAGAGGCTCGAGCGTATCGCTTTCCGAGGGTTGATAAGGCTCGATGGAGCGGTGTCCAGCCAGATGGTCGTAGAGATGCGCAAGCGTTCGGACGGGATACACTTCCAGGTCGGGGATCAAAGCTGCTTCGGGCGCGTCGGATTCGGGGACGAACATCCGCTTGTATCCATTGGCGCGGGCGGTGGCAGCCATCGGCAGGATGCCGCGCGTGTGACGAACCACGCCATCCAGAGAAAGTTCGCCGACAACGAGCGTGTTTTCCACGATCTCGGTCGGGAGGCGGCCCGAAAGGATGATCACGCCGAGGGCAATCGGGAGGTCGTAGGCGGGTCCCTCTTTGCGGATGGAGGCGGGCGAAAGGTTGACGACGATGCGGTGACGGGGAAAGTGCAAACCGGCGTTTTTGACCGCGGTTTGCACGCGCTCGCGGCTTTCCTGCACGGCGGCGTCGGGCAGACCCACGATGATGACGGCGGGCAAGCCGTTGGAGTAATCCACTTCGACTTCGACGATGACGCCTTCCAACCCGATCACGGCGCAGGAGTAGACTCGCGCAAGCATGGTGATGAGTCTAGACGAGGAGGGGTGAAATGTCAAATGACGAACAATTCCTCCGGCGCTTTATTATGGTAAACTTTGCGGCGCTTTCCCTAAAAAATCAGGGAACATTGAATTGATGATCCACAAAGGCGCGACCATAAAAGGTAAATTGAACATGACTTCATTTTTAAGAACAGCCATACCAGACGTGATCTTGATCGAGCCAAAGGTCTTTGAAGACGCAAGGGGTTATTTCTTCGAAAGTTATCAGAAGAAACGATTTGCGGAGGCTGGCATCCCCTGGGAGTTTGTGCAGGATAACCAATCGCGCTCGCAACAGGGCGCCCTGCGCGGATTGCACTACCAGATACAGCAACCACAGGGAAAACTTGTGCGCGTGATCGCCGGTGAAATTTTCGACGTGGCTGTGGACATCCGCAGGAACTCACCTACATTCGGACAATGGGTGGGTGATTATCTGTCGGCTGAAAACAAGCGGATGATCTGGGTACCGCCGGGATTCGCACACGGGTTCTACGTCACCAGCCCGGAGGCTGAGGTAATCTACAAAGCCACGGATTACTACGCTCCGCAATGGGAACGTACCATTTCATGGAACGACCCCGCGGTAGGAATAGAGTGGCCCACAGGCAACATCCCCCCCATCATCTCCCCAAAAGACGCGGCCGGCAAACTGCTTGCCGAGGCGGAAGTTTACGAGGACCCGCTCTAATATGAACATCCTTTTGCTCGGCAAGAACGGTCAATTAGGTTCGGAATTCCAAAAGATCCTGCCCAAATTAGGAACAACCACTTTCCTGGACTACGAAGAACTCGATCTACGCGACCTTCAAGCACTGGAACAGGTCATGAACGATCTGAAACCGAATTTGATCGTCAATGCGTCGGCATATACGGCGGTGGATCGGGCGGAAACCGAACAGGAAACAGCAATGAAGGTCAATGCGCTGGCACCCGGTGTCATGGCGGAGGTGGCTCGAAAGATCCGCGCGGTTCTCATTCATTATTCGACGGATTATGTCTTCGACGGGAAAAAAGATGCTCCGTATACGGAAAACGACGCCACCCATCCGCTGAACATATACGGCAGGAGCAAACTCGAGGGGGAGGAAAACATCAGGCAGGTGGGAGGTGCATATCTCATCCTGCGAACCAGTTGGGTATACAGTATGCAGGGCGATAGTTTCGTAAACAAGGTTCTGGGCTGGGCGCGCAAAAACAAGAATCTGAAGATCGTAAACGACCAGATCAGCAATCCGACTTGGGCGTGTGAACTGGCAAAGGCTACATATCTCATCCTCACCCGCTACAAGACCAATCTCATTGAAGAGATTGGCGAAAGACATGGCGTGTATCACCTGGCGGGCGGTGGACATGCATCCCGTTACGAATGGGCGCGGCAGATCCTCGCCAACGATCCCAACCGGACCGAACAACTGGTACAGACCCTTGAGCCTGTTTCCAGCGGGGAGTTTCCCACACCTGCCACCCGTCCGCTTTTTTCGGCGCTGGACTGCTCGAAAATAGCGAAGACGTTCGATATCCGTCTGCCGGATTGGCGCGTGTCCTTGCAAAAAGCGATGTCAGAATAATAAACTGATCAACGGTAAAAAAATTTCCCGAAGAGGGGATATTTTTTATCCAGTCAACTTTATGTTGGAGATCTGATTCTGCTCGAAATCGCAAACTTGATGGTCGAAGAGTCAAAATATATGAACATGGGAATAGTGAATCATTTTTTGCGCGTTGACAAGACAGTACCTATATCCTATCTCGGCTTACAAAATTGTTTGTAACTTTTCCAACACCGCACTACTAAATTCTGCTGACGCGTTGTAACCTTTTGCCAAGCCATATTTCGCCAATTGTAACAAAATCATTTGGAGGTAGTATGTTCAGGCAAAAATTCCGCAATGCGGGTCGTACTTTTGTATTTATCGCCATCAGCATCGCGCTGATGTTCACGAGCTTTGGGGGAACTTCCAAAGCCGAAGCCGGTTCCACGCGCAATTCCCCACAGGCGGCAACCATCAACGATGCAGTTGTGTTCGTTTCCCGCCAGATCCCGGGAAACGGGAGCGTTTACTATCCGCAAGGCGGTTCCATGCCTGGCGTGCAACCCTACAGTCGTTTTCAGGTGGCGGCGCCTGGAAAGTTGATCGTTCGCGAAGCGAACGGCTCATTGCGCGTTCTGGTGGACGGTTCGAACCCAACCGCGGCGTCGCTCAACCTGATTGACGTGAACGCGCCCGATGTTTCCTATGACGCGACAAAGATCGTCTTTGCCGGGTTGCCATCCGGAAACTACTATACCGGGCCCGTAAGCAGTCCCGGCGCGTGGCGCATCTACGTCATCAACGTGAATGGGACCGGGTTGAGGCAGGTCACTTTTTCGGACCGCAACATCAACCTGTCACAGTTTGGAAGCGTTGCATCGAACTTTACGAAATATGACGACACCGATCCCGTCTGGCTGCCGGATGGGCGCATCGTGTTTTCATCCACCCGCTGGCCCTCCTTCGGTCAGTATGGCGCGGCGCTTACCAGCAATCTGTATGTGGTCAACGCGGATGGATCGAATCTTCACCGCATCACGGCGGAAAGAAATGGCGCGGAACGTCCGGTGATTGATCCGCTTACAGGCAGAATCGTCTATTCGCGCTGGTGGCGGAATTTCCGCCTGGGGACGAACAATATGGCAACCATGCCTTACTCCGAAGGCGGATACATTATGAAGGACGGCATTTGCGCTCTCAAGTTCCAGGGCGCGGAATGTCAGGAGGCGGGCGGGCTTACCAATCTTGAACGCAATGCCTGGCACCTTGCAGCGATCAACCCGGACGGCACCGGTCTTGCCCAATTTGCAGGCCGTTCCAACTCCTTCTTCGTTGGCGAAAGCGTCAACCATGCCTACGGCGGAGCCTTCGCCCCGGACGGCGCTTTCTACGCCAATTTCTTCCCCATGACGAACGGGACGGAAGCCGCGGGTTTTGGCGGCATACGCCGTTACCAACGCGGACCGAACGGCTATACACACATCATCGGCATCACCAACCGCGACGAAAGCGTTCAACAATTTGTACGCACCAACCCGACCTCCTACGGCGTCTTTGTCGGCAACTACGCCGCGGACCCGGCGGTCCTGCCGGACGGGCGTCTGGTCATTTCATGGGCGCAGGACACAAGGCAGGATTATGGTTTATATATCATTGATGCGAACGGCGGCAACCGAACCCTGCTCTATGACAACCCCGGCTCTACCGAACTGCGCGCGCGCCTGATCCGCCCGCGTCCCCTGCCGCCGGTCATCCCGGACAGCGTCACACGGGTTGCCAGCGCGCTCCCTCCCACCGCCCAAGGACCTTATGACATTGATGGAACGTTCACCTTCAACGCCTTGAACGTCTATTTCAACGCGCCTGTGGATTGGGATATCCTCAGCGCCCCGCCGGTCGGATCAGCCAATACCATCCGCTTCTTCGCCGACTTTCAGCGGGATCAACAACGAGGATCCTTTGAATACCTCGATTGGCCCATCCTCCTAAAGGAAATGCCCGTCAACCCCGATGGCTCGATCTCGACCAGCGCGCCCGCGAACATACCACTTTTTGAACAACTGCGCACCAGCCCTGAGAAAGGATACACCATTCCGTTGACCGGGCGCGGCGTTTCCCCGGACGAAATGGGCAGCGCGGCGCACGTTGCAGGCATGAACTTTGGTCGAACCGGCGAAGTGGCGACCTGTGTGGGTTGTCATGCCGGGCATACCATGATCCCCGTGCCTGCCAATCCGCTGGATGCCCAATGGACCAACCTGGCTCCGGGCGCCACCGTCGCCTATTCGTCGCTTCACTCCAGCCTGCGCAACGGAAACGGAGCGGTGGATCGAAAGGTAAAACTCAGGATGGCATATAACAACCATTACAGATTCTGGCTGAGTCGGGAGGGACAAAACCCGAATACTCAATGGTTGCAGTTGACATTTCCTGTGCCGATTACGGTTCGTACCGTGCGCCTGTACGATATGCCCGCCTCCGAGTCGAACGTCAACGTCAACAACACAACTGTGCGCCTGTACAGCGACGCGGCGGGAACCAATCAGGTTGCAAACAAAACCTCCGGGGCATTATCCGAAAATGGCACGAATGTCGCCTTCAGCGACGTGCGCGCCAGGGTTGTGCGCATCGAATTCACGTCTGTAAGCGGCTCCACTGCGGGACTGGCTGAAGTGGAGGTGATCGCACGCGCGGAAGCCGATATTCCCTTTATCAACATCACCGGTAACGCCGGCGCTCCCGGTGTCAAACTCAGTTACCCCAGCGGGGAGGTTATATCCCATCAGGATGGCAGTTATCTGATTTCCGTTCCAAACGGCTGGAGTGGAACGGTGACGCCTTCGCATCCGTGTTATATATTTACACCTGCGTTTCGTGAATACAATATCGGTTTGATCACAAATCAAACGGGACAAAATTACACAGCAATATTTAATACGAGCGCAGGTTGTGCAAACATCAACTTGACAATTGGCGGAAGTTCGTTGGGAAATTTCGGTCTTCCTCCATCCAAAGGCGTGCAAATGTCTTATGCTGGTGTGGATAACGGACCTGTAAAGGTTACCAGTACAAACGGCGTGCCAATTGTGGCCGGAATGCGGGCGATCTGGCTGAAGAACGGGCAGTTCAACAGTTACTCGGAGTTGATGGGACTGCCGAAGGAACAACTCTCCACCGAGTACTGGTTCCCCTGG
>JABWAU010000045.1 GCA_013360875.1 Anaerolineales bacterium
CTTTACCAAGGGATGCTGGAGGAGGCAGTCAGAAAATTATCTCGCGCTTCCGATTCGGGACATGGAGGCGTTGTCCCTCTGCTCAGCGCGATGCCCGTCGAATTTCTCCGCCATCAAACCCTTCCCTTACCCTTCCCCGATTCATCGTTCGACGTTGTCTGCGCGCTGGAGGTGTTGGAACTCTTCCCGAACATGGACGAACCGCTTGCCGAATTCTCGCGCGTCCTTCGCCCGGGCGGAATCCTGCTCACCTCACGCGGCACGGAGGCATCCGGGCGCAGGGCAAAGGTGAAGAGCGCGGACGCGTTCGCGTCCCTGCTCGAGGCAAACGCATTCGCGAACGTGCAGATCGTCGGATGGTGGAAGTTATTCGACCGCGTGATCGCGGTCAAGCGCGGCAATTCAGACCCTGTAAAAAAACGCGCATTGCGGGACGTATTGAAGTGTTCCAACTGTGGGAACATTCAATGGGATGAAACCTCCCACTCGCTGAAATGCGTGTCTTGTGGAAATGCACTGACCGTTACAGAGACGGGGGTCGTTTTGAATTGACCTTCCCAATTGTATCCCGCAGCGTCCTTTCGTAGTTCCGTTCGCGTGGTGATTTCCCTTAATTCGTCCCCTCCCTTTAACACCTTAACCCGCCCAATCCCTGGCAATCACCTCAGCCTGCTCCAGAACCGTCTGCGTTGCTTGCTCCTGTTTATCGGGCGGATAGCCGTGCTTGCGGAGGACGCGCTTGACCATAACGCGCAGTTTATCGGCGGCTTGCCATAACTCCGCTTCGATACCGAGGGAGGCGCCGTTATTTCCGTTTTTTGTTTTGGCTTTTGCCGTTTTCTTCGGTGACATGATTTTTCCTGTTATGAGGCTCATGGGTCTCCCAAGACCTTTAGCGTCTAGCATACCGAAAATTCCCCACTTGGACAAGGTCTTTTTGTTGCAGACCGCCATCCCATGCCCGCGGCAGGCGTATTCCCAACCTATTTGTAAGTATTTTCGGTATACCTTTTTGCGTTCTCCCCGTCATGCAGGCACGTTATCGAAGGAGCGCGAACATGCTTGTTCTATTCAAATGGATCGGCGTCGCCGTTCTTGCCGCCCTCGCCTGGCTGGTGGGCAAATATACCGCCGAGTATTTCAGACCGTATAAAAAATAACCCGCCGACCCCCTCCCAAAACGGCGAACTCCTGCCGTTTTGGGAGGGGGTGTGTCAGTTCCTCTTCCACTCGTAATCCCAAACCGTGGTCAGGCGCTTGAAGCCGTGTTTTTCCACGATGGGCTTGCTCATCGCTCCCGCCTCGACGATGGCAAAAGGATAGCCGCGTGCGCGGATCTCCCTGAGCCGCGTGAAGAGCAGGCTGGTGTACAGTCCGCGTCCCCGGTATTCAGCCAGGGTCGTGCCGCCGAACAGCGTGGCGAAACGCCCGGCGGGGAAGTAGGTCCAGGCAATGGAAACAGGCTTGTCGTCCGCGTATGCCGCGTAGACGCTCAGGTAGCCGGGGATTTTGAGGTGCATCCCAAGCCTGTCGTTGACCCAGGTGTTGTGACCTCCATAGACTTCATCCAGGACGGCGATCACGCCCCCGAGTCCTTCGGGTTCGGCGATGCGTCGTATATCCGCCTCGGCCGGTTGGAAGAGGCGTTCCGGGGCTTCGTTCACGTCCAGCGCCATCACTGCGGCGGGGTCGTCGTCGGGGATAAAGTTGCGAGCCTCGAGTTTCGTTTTCAGTCCCGGCAGCCAATCGTGATCGTAAACCTTCCAGGTGAACGGCTGGTTCATCGGGGTAAAGTAATCCAGTTCGCTGCCGATGACCCGCTCCAGCCGCGGCTCGGTCGCAAACGTGAACGAGATGAAGTTCATGCCCGGCGCCTTGCGGATAAAACGCACCACGTCGCCGGTGATCTCCCTGCGCGCTTCGGGGTACATGACGCGCAGGCGCAGGTCCTTGTCGTATCTCACGAGTAAACGATCTTTGTTCATGATGTTCGCCTTCCGCGCGGAAGGCATATCGCTCATGCCTTCCGCACACTATGTCGGGAAGATATTGTTCATGGGCATCTGCGCAGACCTGTTCTAGTCTGCCGCCAGCGGTTCGGGCGCTTCTTCCTCTTCCTCGACGCCCACAGCCTCCGCAAACCCATACTGCGTTTCCAATTCGTGCCTGAACTGCTGGGTGTACAGGCGGTAATAATGCCCGCGCATTCTCAACAGTTCGGCGTGCGTGCCTCGTTCGGCGATCCTTCCATCTTCGATCACCAGAATTCTGTCCGCGCGGCGGATGGTGCTGAGGCGGTGCGCGATGACGAACGACGTGCGCCCGCGCATCAACGCCTCCATGCCGCGCTGGATCAGCGCTTCGGTCAGCGTGTCCACCGAGGACGTGGCTTCGTCCATGATGAACAGTTCGGGCTTTGCCAGCGCCGCGCGCGCCAGCGAAATCAACTGCTTTTGTCCCACCGAGAGCAGGTTGCCGCCTTCGCCCACGTTGTGGTCGTAACCTTTCTCCAGCGTGACGATGAAATCGTGCGCGCCGGCGATCTTCGCGGCGTTCTCCACCTCGGCGTCCGTCGCCTCCAATCTTCCATAGCGGATGTTTTCGCGCACCGTCCCGGAGAACAGGTGCGGGGTTTGCAGGACGATGCCGATCTTGTTGTGGATCGATTCCAGCGTGTAATCCATGTAGTCGCGCCCGTTGATGCGGATCACACCCTGGCGCGGTTCGTAAAAGCGGCAGAGCAGGTTCACGATCGTGGACTTGCCGCCGCCCGTCGGTCCGACCAGAGCGATCATTTCGCCGGGCGCCACCTTCAGCGTGAAGTCGGTCAGGACGGGCTTGCGGTCTTCGTAGTGGAAATCCACGTGATCGAATTCGATCTCGCCCAGCAGGGTCTTCGCTTCGACGGCGCCGCTTCGGTCATGGACCTCGGGCGGGGTGTCTGCCAATTTGAATATTCTCTCCGCCGAAGCGATGCTGTGCTGCATCTCCGCATAGACGCGCGCCAGGTCCTGGATGGGCCACATCATAAAGGTCAGGTACGAGACGAAGGCTTGGATGCCGCCGATGGTCATCAAGCCCACGGTGATCTGGTTGCCGCCGTAGCCGACGATCACACCCAGCGCCACCGCCGCGATGATCTGCACCGTCGGCAGGAAGAGCGCCGAAAGCCACGCCGCGCGGTACGAGGCGTTGTACATCTTCGTCGTCAATCCCTGGAACTCCTGCGTGTTGCGATCCTCGCGTCCCAGCGCCTTGACCACGCGCACGCCCTGGAAGTTCTCGTTGAACGCGCCGGTGATCCTGCTGTTGGCGCGCCGCGAGACGCGGAACTCCGCCAGGATCTTCTTGCGGAATTCGATGCCCACGTATGCCATGATCGGGATGATGGTCAGCACGATCAGCGCCAGCCGCCAGTTGATGATCGCCATGAAGATCGTGGACGAGAGGATGTTCATCAGCGCCCAGGTCGTATCCACGATGCCCCAGGTCAGCAGGTCCGAGACGCGCCCGGTGTCCGAGGTGACGCGCGCGATCAGGCGCCCGACCGCGTTTTGGGCGTAGTACGAGAGCGAGAGGTCCTGCAAGTGGTTGAAGAGCATTTTCCTCAAGTCGTATTGAATCCGCTCGCCCAGCACGCCCGCCAGGTAGATGAACGTGAACACCGCGCCCGCCTGCAGGACGATGAAACTTCCGTAGATCGCGGCGAGTTGTATCAGGCGTTCCCGGTCGCCGAGCATGATGCCCTGGTCAATGAACTGCTTGTTCAGGAACGTGAAGTACGCGTCCAAGCCAGAGGTGATGGCGATGGTCAGGAAAAACCCGACCACCCATTTCCAGTGGGGGAGAAGCAGTTCCAGGATGCGCTTCAATATCGGCGCGGTCAGTTGACTTGTGTATTCTTCTTCTTCGAGTTCGATGAGGTCGGTGTCAGACATTGTTGATCTCCAAAGTAGTGACCGTTAAGGAAAAGGATGAAGGATGAATTATGAAGGATGAATGTCTGTAATCCATGCCATCCTCATTTCCTGCTCATTCTTTTCTTGATCTTCGTCTGTCCGTGGTTCATTTCTTCATCTCCTTATTCATCATTCATCCTTATTTCTTTTTCAAGTTCCGCGTCAATCTTCGTCTGGATGTCGTAGATCCTTCGATACATTCCATCTCTCTGGGACACCAATTCCTCGTGCGTGCCCATCTGAACGACTTCGCCCTTGTCCAGCACCAGAATCAAATCTGCGTTCATCACCGACTGGATGCGGTGCGCGATGATGAACGTCGTGCGTTCTTTCATCAGTTCGTTCAACGCGCCGCGGATCTCGGCTTCGGTCTCTGTGTCCACAGCGGAGGTCGAGTCGTCGAAGATCAAAATCTTCGGGTTCTTCAACAACGTCCGCGCGATTGCCACGCGTTGCTTCTGCCCGCCGGAGAGCGTCACGCCCTTCTCGCCGACCAGCGTGTTGTAGCCGTCGGGGAAGCCGAGGATCACGTCGTGGATGGCGGCGGCTTTCGCGGCGCGTTCGATTTCCTCCTGAGTCACGTCGCGCCCCACGCCGTAGGCGATGTTCTCGCGGATCGAGCGGCTGAACAGGAACGGCTCCTGCTCCACGATGCCGATCTGCCTGCGCAGGTACGAGCGCGGATAATCCTTCAACTCCACGCCGTCGAGCAGGATGCGCCCGCCCGTGTATTCGTGGAAGCGCGGCAGCAAATTCACCAGCGATGTTTTGCCCGAGCCCGTGGACCCAAGCAATGCCACCGCCTGCCCCGGCCTGACATGGAACGAGACATTCTTCAACACATCCGATTTGCCGTCCGAGTACATGAACGAGACATCTTCAAAGACCACATCGCCTCGCACCGGACGCTTGGGCTGAATCTTCCCATCGAACAGCGGCTCACGCTGCTGCCGCACCACTTCCATCAGGCGTCCATAACTCACCATGCCCGTTGACGTTTGCACGATGATGCGTCCCAGGTTGCGGATTGGCCAGATCAGCCAGACGACCAGCCCCACGTAGGCAATGTACGTGCCGACCGTAATCTCTCCGTTGATCGCCATGGTCGCGCCATAGACGAAACCGAACAGCATCTGGAATCCCAGCACGATATCCGAGAGGGGCCAGAACATGGAGTGCATGAAGAGCAGGATCTTGCCCTTCAGGAACTTGCCCCAGTTGTCCTTCTCGAATTTCTTCTTTTCGTAATCCTGGCGCGCAAAGGCTTTCACCACGCGCACACCAGTCAGGTTTTCCTGCAAGGTCGTGGACAGCACCGCTTCCTGCGCCTGGTATTCCTCGTAGGCTTTGGTCACTTTCTTGAAGAACCACAGCGACACCAGCAAAATGACGGGGATGACCACCACCGAGACCAGCGCGAGTTCCGTGTTAAGGCGCAGGATGGCGATGAAGTTGATGACAAACAGCAAAACGATGCGTCCCACGCCGATGGCTTGCTCGCTGAAAAAGCGACGCAGGGCGTCCACGTCCGAGGTGACGCGCTCGATCAGATCGCCGGTGGGGGTGGTGGCGTGATACGAGAAACTCAGCCGCTGGATGTGGTCGAAGAGGAAGTCTCTCAGGCGGCGCGTAATGCCCTCGGCGGTGTATGCCGCCAGGCGTCCGGAAAGGAATGCGAATCCGCCTTCGAAGACCGCCAGCCCGATGAATCCGAGCCCGATCCACACCAGGGTCGTCGTCAGCGTGGAGCCGAGATAGGTTTGTTGGACCAGCACATCGTCCGCGAAGAAGCGAAGCAGGAGGTAGGTAAAGGTCTTCGAGAGCGCGGAGACGGCAAGGGCGACCGTCGCCATAATGTACGGCAGTCGGTAATCCTTCATCATCTTCCACAGCCCCTTGAGGCGGTTCTCGTCGAGCGAGTGGCGGAAGTCGTACGTGATGGCGGGTTCGTAGGTGGGTTGTAACGTGGTCATGGTTGTCTCCAAAGATCCGTGCGTAGATGGCGCTCTCTTGCGCCATCGGCGTTGGAGAACGCCTTCTACGCCCGGCGTACATTAAACAAAAAGGCTGCGGCAGATGCGCCACAGCCTGAAAGGACAGGGAAAGGACAGACCTAACGGTCAATAGGCGCATTACGACAAGGCAAGGATCCGGCGTCAACCGGCGCGATAAAGAGTTTGGGGACGATGTACGTGCTCATGTAATGCGCTCCTTTCTGTGAGATTTTGCTTAAAGCGGGGTGAGTTTACACCGATGCGGGAAGATGTGTCAAGGATGGTTTCATTAAAAAAT
Organism: Anaerolineales bacterium; assembly: GCA_013360875.1. Taxonomy (GTDB): domain Bacteria; phylum Chloroflexota; class Anaerolineae; order Anaerolineales; family Villigracilaceae; genus Defluviilinea. The sequence goes on from JABWAU010000045.1 coordinate 6,252, forward strand.
TGGACTATGGTTTTATATCCCATCCACCTGTCTTGTCAGATTATGGATCCAGCGGCGCGAACGGTACCGCCGCATCCCCAGGATCCATTTCGCGACCTCCTCCGCCATGGCACACAGATACACAAAATACACGGGTAATTCGAAAACAAAAGCGCCGACCGCCGCAAGCGGCACACCGACGATCCAGATGATGATGCCGTCCAGGAACATCGAGAACTTCGTATCTCCGCCGGCGCGCAGGATGCCGACCACGATGGTCATGTTGTTGATGCGCACTGCCAGGAACGCGCCCGACACGATCAGGATGATGCCCGCATTTCGAATCACGTCAGGCGAGACGTTGTACAACGAAAGGACGGGCGTCTTGACGACCTGCAGCAGGATGCCGACCAGAATCCCGCCCGCGATGCCAAGCCCAAGCGAACGTCCTGCAAACGAATAGGCGTCGTCCTCCCGCTCCGCGCCGATGCGGTTGCCCACGTTCACCGACGTGGCGTTGGAAAGCGCAATGAAGAAGGTGAACGCGACCTGCTCAATGGAATTGACGATGTTCATCGCCGCGATGGATTCGGTGCCCATGTTGCCGTAGATCGCATAATACGCGGTGATCCCCAGCGACCAGAACAACTCATTCAGGATCACGGGGAACATCGGGCGGATCACCCTTCCCACAAAGGAGAGGTCGAAATTGAACAATTCCTTCAGCGACCCAGCCACAGGGGATTTTCGCGAATAAACGACGATCAACAGGATGACACATTCCAACCCGCGCGCAATCACCGCCGCCACCGCCACGCCGTTTACGCCGAGTTCGGGAAACCCGAACCGTCCGAACAATAACGCGTAAGAGAGAAACGTGCTGAACGCCAGCGCGCTCACGCTGATGGCGGTCGGCAGTTTCACGTTCCCCGTCGAACGCATCACCATCGCATAACTGAACGTTACGGCAAAGAACAAAAACGTCCACGAGAACGTGCGGATGTAGCCCGCGCCCAGGGCGATCACGGCTTCGTCCTTCGAATAGATGCGCAATATGCCTTCGGGAAAGAACTGCGCCAGGGCAAGAAAGATCAGGCTCACCGAAACCGCCAGCGCAAGGCACAAGCCCAGCACGCGCCGCAGGTTGGCAATATCTCCCTTCCCCCAAAACTGCGCGGTGAACATCGCCGCGCCGCTGATGACGCCGAAATGCACCAGGTTCAACAGGAACGCCACCTGTCCCGCCAGCCCGACCGCCGCCACCGCCGTCTCGCCCTTCTGCCCGACGAACAGCACGCCTAGCATGTTCAGCCCGGCGAAGGCAAGTTGCTGGATGAAGATCGGAAACCCGATCCTCCAAATGCTCGGGAAGTATTCCCGGTCGCGATAATGATCGAATAACTTGTTCAACACGGCGCCTCCGCAATAAGCCCGCTGATTATACAGTAAGACCCATTTCTGTTCTCCCGTCAGGATTGAAAAGGAGACCCCGATGAAACGAGCCTTTCTTATTGGAACCATCCTGCTGATGAGCGCCTGTGCCCCGCTTCAGACGACCGAACTCGCACTCCCGCTGGAGACCGAAGCCCCGCCTCTCACTCCGACCGAACCTGCTTCGTCCCCAACCGACCTTCCCTCCGCCCCAACCGATTCTGCCAACGACTCCGCCGGCATCTTCGCCCTGCTTCCTCCGCCCGCCTGTGACGAAACGTTGACTCCCTCCCAAACCGAAGGACCCTATTACACGCCCGATACCCCCGAACGCAACTCCCTGCTCGAAGAGGGCATGCCGGGAGAAAGCCTTCTCCTCATCGGCTACGTGCTGGACCAGAATTGCAACCCCATTCCGCGCGCCTGGCTGGATTTCTGGCAGGCAGATTCCACCGGCGAATACGACAACGCCGGCTACACCCTGCGCGGACATCAATTCACCGACGAGCAGGGACGCTATTTCCTCGAAACGGTGATGCCCGGCTTATATTCCTCGCGCCCCATCCGCCACATCCACGTCAAAGTCCAGCCGCCCGGCGGACAAATCCTCACCTCCCAACTATACTTCCCCGAGCAGCCCGTCGAAAATCTGACCGTGCAACTCATCCCGCAGGATGGCTATCAACTCGGCTTGTTCAATTTCGTGGTCAACCGATAAGAATCTTCGTGTGTAATTTGCGCTCTCTGGCGCAATGTTGACGTTAGAGAACGTCAACTACACTATAATGCCCGGCATGACGATAAACTGTTATCAACTCACGCCGGGCGGAATCACCCCGCTCCGCATTTCAGCATCCACGCTCGACGACATGACGCGCGAACTGCCGCAGGGCTTCTACACCACGTTCACCACCCTTGCCGGCGGGACGCGGGTCCTCGGCTTGAAATCTCATTTGCAGCGACTGTACATCCCCGCGCATGACTTGGGACTGAAGCCCGCCCTGGAGGAAGCGGCGCTGCCTCAGCGCCTTGCAGAACTGGTGAAACAAAACCTGCCGCGAGAATCCCGCGTGCGCCTGATTTTGACGCGGGAAGCAGGGGAACTCTACGCCGGCCTCGAGCCGTTCACCCCATTACCCGAAACGGTGTACACAAACGGCGTGCATGTCATAACAGCGGACCTCGCGCGCCGCAACCCGCGCATCAAAGATACAGACTTCATCGCTCAAAGCCTTGCACAGAGACAAATGCTGAACAGGGACGTTTTCGAGGTTCTGCTGACAAAGAACGGCGCGATTTTGGAAGGCATGACCTCGAATTTTTACGCGGTTCGATATGTCATTGCGAGGAGGAGTGAAACGACGACGAAGCAATCCTCTGAAGACGAGGCATCGCCTCGTCGCTCTATTCGCAATGACAGCACGCTCATCACCGCCCGCTACGGCATTTTGCCGGGCGTCACGCGCCGCATTGTGCTCAGGCTGGCACGGGGGCAGGGGATTCGCATCGAATACCGCGCCCCGCGCATGGACGAAACTTTCGACGAAGCCTTTCTCACCTCCAGTTCGCGCGGCGTGGTGCCGGTGGTGATGATGGACGGGGAGCCGGTGGGGCAGGGGAGGGTGGGGGAGGTTACAAAGCGGCTGTCGAAGGCTTACAAGGCATACCTCCAACAACACGCGGAACTCATTGGCGCGTAGGCGACGTTCTCCAGGAGAGTGTCTGAAAACAAAATCAAGGAGGCTGGCATTGTCATTTCGAGCGAAGTGAGAAATCTTTGACCCGGTAATGCAAGATTTCTCCTCGCTCTGCTCGTCGAAATGACATCTGGCAGGGTTTTCAGACACTTTCTAAAGTCGCTACTCTTGGAAGCGGACGAATTCCTTGAACTTTCGCAGGAAATATTCCCTATTGAATTTTCGGGCGTGGCGGACAAGATTGGCGGGAATGAAGTTGGTGGAAGGAATCCTTTCGAACCGCTGCGCCGCATCTGCCAGACTTTCGACAGTTTGTTCATCAAAAAATATGCCTGTCTCTCCATCCAGCACGGTTTCCAGCGCGCCGCCTGCGCGGTAGGCAATGACCGGGCAGCCCGCCGCCTGCGCCTCCACGACGGCTATCCCAAAATCCTCCTCTGCCGCGCAAACGAAGCCGCGCGCCCTGCCCATCAACTCCGCCACCTGTTCATCAGAGACATACCCCAAAAAACGCACAGCGGAATTTGCCATGCGTTTCAACATGGACGGATAGCACGGTGCGCCTTATTCGTTTTCAAAAAACGCACAGCGGAATTTGCCATGCGTTTCAACCGCAGCAATTCGGGTCCATTGCCAACCACGAGAAGGGGAAGATTTAATTTCGAGAACGCCTCCACCATCAAGTCCACCCGTTTATACGGCACCAGCCTTGTGACGGTGAGGTAATACTTCTCCCGTGGAAATTGGGGCTTAAAACGCTCCACCTCTACCGGCGGATAAATGACCAAAGCATCGCGTTGATACGCCTTCGCTACCCGTTGAGATACGGCTTGGGAGATGGTGGCAAATTGATGGACGCGCGAAGCGGCTTTTCGATCCCAGTTGCGGAAAACGCGCATCAATTCATCCATAAGCGGGTTTTTACGCCGCCGCGTTCCATCGAGATTGAGGTCCGTCCACGCGTAGCGCATGGGCGTGAAGGTATAAGAAACGTGACGCGCGCTGGAGGGATTCTTTACGCCGTGCGCCACCGCATAACTGAAACACACGATGAAATCATAATCGCGTAAATCGAAGCGTTTAATGGCGGCTGGCATGAGCGGCAGATACCTGCGATGATGCGAATGTGCCAGCGGAAGCCATTGGAGGAAAGAGGTGTTGATCTTTTTGTTTGCCAGCGGTGTTTGCCTGAACACTTCCTCGTTATAGACAAGCGTGAAAATTTCCGCTTGAGGATATGCCTCCAGCGCGGTGAATAACACTTTCTCGCCGCCGCCCAGCGAGGGCAGCGCGTCTATGACAAATGCGATGCGCGGGTTAGAGTTCATGCAGGGTTTTCCAAACCAAATCAGCCGTCGTCTGCCATGAAAATTGCCGCGCGCGCATCAAGCCGGCCTCTTTCAACGACCAGCGCAGATCGGGGTTCGATAAACATTCCTTCAACCAGCGCTTCAACTCGCGCGGTTCACTCAAAGGAAATACCCGCGCCGCATGTCCAACCACCTCTGGCAGCGCGCCGCCATCCGAGACAAGCACCGCCGTTCCACACGCCATCGCTTCGAGCGCGGGCAGCCCGAAGCCCTCATCCAGGGAGGGGAGAACCAAACATTCGGAATGGGCATATAGCCCCGGCAAGGCATCTTCGGGAATATAACCGAGGCGGTGCGTGCGTTCGCCCAGCCTGAATTTCACCTTGCCAAACACGCTGCCAGGTGAGCCGGCAATGAGCAGCCAGGTATCGGCAAATTCTCCTTTCAGTTCATCCCACGCATTGAGCAACAAACCCAAATTTTTTCGCGGCTGAAGCGAACCGACAAACAGGATATATTTTTTCGGCAACCCTTGTATTCTCTGCCTGGCTTCAGGATGAAAAACGGAAGTATCCACACCGTTCGGAGCGACAATCACATTCGTGATTCCAAAGCGCTTCGTTATTTTTCGCTTCACATGCTCCGATGGCGTAAAAACCACTCGCACACGCTTTGCCAGAACAGGCAGAAACAAACGATACCACAGCGAAAAACTTGCGCGGAACCATTCGGGATGCTCGAGCGGACTCAGGTCATGGATGGTCAACGCCTGATTTTGCACCCACAGGGGTCCTGTGTTTGCGGGAGACCACAGCACAGAATTGGAATTCAATGTACGCGGCAGGATGAACTGTTCCCACGCGTGGCCGGCGGCGCTGTTTACCCGCGTCTTCTCGACCCGGCACCTGTCTCCCATCCAACGAACGATCTCACGCCCATGCCTTTCCACCCCTGTGACGAGGCGCGAAAGGAAACGTCCGTTAACAACGATTTCACGGGACATTCGCTACCTGCATGAGAAAACGCTCATTTTCGCTGGAGTCATACTAAATCCGACAAGCATGGTCTTATTCGTAATTATAATTAGGATTACAACGCAAAGAACTACCGCCAGGTCCTCCGTGAATCAAACCGCTGCAACCTCTTCCCGTCAACAGCCAATCCTCGACACACTGGCAAAATATTTGTTCTTTGCCTCTCTCATGCTTTTGCCGTTGCGATGGAGAGTGGTGTTACTAACGCGCCCCAATGGGACGCTCTACGGCGATTACACCGACTTTCTCCTCTTTCTGCCAGACATCACGATGACAGCCTCCATCCTCGCCTGGGGACTCTCGCAGTGGAGGAGAGGAGCGCCGCTGCGGCTGGGTCCTGTCTTTGTGTGGCTGCCGCTGGCAGGGCTGACGCTTACCGGCTGGATTTCCATCTTCAACAGTGTGGATAAGGCGCTCTCGTCTTATCATGCGGTGCGGCTGGGAATGTTGTTTCTCTTTTATCTTTACGTGGTGAATGCGAAGATTTCTATTTTCGAAATCGGTTTCGCGGTGGCAGTGCAGGGGGCGCTTCAGGCAATCGTCGCTGTGCCGCAATCTATTTTGCAGCGCTCCATTGGGTTACAGATCTTGGGTGAATATGTCCTCGATCCGCAGCAGGCGGGAGTCAGCATTGTTACGGATGGGATGCACCGCTTCCTGCGCGCTTATGGTCTTGCCGATCATCCCAACATCCTGGGCGGATGTCTTGCCTTCGGTTTGGTTGTTCTGTTTGCGATGAGCCTGAACAGCGAAACGAAGTTCCTGTGGAAGGCTGGCGTCCCTTTTGCGTGGATGGCTGTGGCGTTGCTGCTCACGTTTTCCCGGGCGGCGTGGCTGGCTTTTTTGGCAGGAGCAGGCTTGAGTGTAGTCACAGAAGCGTGGATTGGGCGCGGGAAAAATCGAAGCCCGGCGGTCTGGCTCGCGCTGGGAACGACGATTGTCCTGCTCCCGTTTGCCGCGATGAACAAGGAGTATCTGGGCGCGCGTCTGAATGTGGGAGGCTCCTTCGAGAACATTCCGGCTGAAAGACAATCGGCTGGCGGGCGCGCTTTTCTGAACGAATCCGCCAACCGTATCTTCGTCGAGCATCCGCTGACGGGAGTCGGCTTGGGCGCTTCGCCCGTTGCGATGAAGAATGAATACCCGGCGTTTCCCACGGATTACCAGCCGCCTCACTTCACGCTACTGGCTGTTGCCATGGAAACAGGCATATTCGGCGCGACCTTCTACTTCCTGTTGATGACGCTTCCCTGGCTGGTGTTGCTGCGCCGCAGGCGTTTATGGGCAGACCTGCGTCTGATAGGCGCCGCAGGGCTTTTGCTAGCGGTTATGGTGGTTGGATTCTTCGATTATTACACCTGGCTTTCCACGCCGGGCAGAATGTGGCAATGGCTGGCTTGGGGAATGTTCGCTGCTGCCGTAGAGGCATCGCAATAAGATGTACTTCGAGACGCTCTTCATTCTGGTTGCCATTATCTATTTTCTGGTCATTGCCACCTTGTTTCTGTATGGGCTGAACTTCTATTACCTTGCGTTTCACGCCTGGAAAGGGCGCCGCGCGTTGTTGGCGCAGCCTCCCTCCGTCGAAATCAAGGCATTGCCCGCTGTGACCGTTCAACTTCCCATCTTCAATGAATGGTACGTTGCCGAACGCCTGATCCGCGCTGCCGCAGCGCTTGAGTATCCGCCACCCCTGCTCGAAATCCAGGTATTGGATGATTCAACTGACGAGACCTTCCCGTTGGTGACAAAGATCGTCCGCGAGTTGCAGGCGCAGGGATGCAACATCCGCCACCTGCACCGCACCGAACGCAAAGGATACAAAGCCGGCGCGCTGGCAGAAGGATTGAAGACCGCACAGGGCGAATTCATTGCCATCTTCGATGCCGACTTTATCCCCCCGCCCGATTTTCTCAAAAAGATCCTTCCCTGTTTCGACAACGACCGCGTCGCTTTTGTGCAGGCGCGCTGGGGACATTTGAATCGCGGCTACTCGCTGTTGACGTTCCTGCAATCGCTTTCCATTGACGCCCACTTCGCCGTCGAGCAGCTGGCGCGTTCGAGCCTTGACCTCTGGTTCAATTTCAACGGTACGGCAGGGGTGTGGCGCAAAGCAGCCATCCTGGATGCTGGCGGATGGAAAGCCGAGACCCTCACCGAAGACCTCGACCTTTCGTACCGCGCCTTTTTGCGCGGCTGGTCTGCGCGCTACGCGGGTAACATCGAAGTGCAGGCTGAACTGCCGGTCAGTTTCACCGCGTTCCGCCGCCAGCAGCATCGCTGGGCGCGCGGCAGTTTCGAATGCGCCATTCGTTACGTTCCCATCATCTGGAATTCCGACGCGCCCCTCTCCCGGAAGATCCAATCCAGCCTGCACCTGACGGGTTACGGCATTCACCTGATGATGCTGATGATGTCCATCCTCTATCCCATCCTGCTTTTGTTTTCCAGACAGTATCCTAGCTTGCTCCAGTTGTTTGGCATCGCGTACCTGTTCAACGTTACAGCCTTCGCGCCCACCGTTTATTTTGCGGTGGCGCAAAGCGCGCTCGGCAAACGCTGGTTCCTTTTCCTGCCGTTCCTTTTGCTCACCAGCGTCCTCGGCGCGGGGATGATGGTCAATACCCTGCGCGCCGCGTTGCAGGTATGGTTCGGGCGCAATTCCGCCTTCGAACGGACACCCAAATACGGCATCACCCAGCGGCGGCAAACCTGGGATACCCGCCGCTATTTCGTCAACGTGGATGCGCTCGTCGTCGTCGAACTGCTGTTTGCTGCCTTCAATTTGTGGACAGTCTGGCTTGCCTGGCAAAACTCCAACTGGCTGATTATGACCTACGCCTTGTTGTTCGCCCTCGGATTATTCTTCACCTCCGGCTTCACCATCTCTCAGACGATTCGCCACCGCTTCTTTCCCGCCCCCGAGCCTGACCCTGCCTGAAGTGAGTTTTTTCATGCCCCATGCCTTGACCTCGCAACCGACCCCGCGGCTTTCCCTCGAAGGCGCCATCCTGCAAGCGCTGGCGTATTCCGACATCTTCGATTTTCCCCTGCGCCTGGAAGAACTACACCGCTGGCTGCCCATCCGCGCAAAATTGGAAGACCTGCCTCCTGCCTTGAAAACCCTCAAAGGGCAGACCGGCACAAAAGAAGGCTTTCACTTCCTGGCCGGCCGCGAAGCGATTGTTGAAATTCGCAAAAAACGTGAAGAACGCTCGCGCCGCGTGCTGCCGCAGGCACTTCGCTATGGGCGTCTGCTTGGGTGGCTGCCCTTCGTCCGCATGGTGGCATTGACGGGTTCGCTGGCGGTGATGAACCTTTCCGCCCGCGCCGATTTCGACTACATGCTCGTCGCAGCCAAGGGAAGAGTGTGGACCGCGCGCGCCTTTGCCCTGCTGTTCAACCGCTTTGCGCGTCTCTCTGGTCACACCCTTTGCCCCAACCTGATCGTTTCCGAATCCGCGCTCGAATGGCGGCAGCGCAACTTGTACTCCGCCCGCGAGTTGTATCAAATGCTCCCCATCACAGGGATGGACGTGTACCGTCAGTTGATCAAAGCCAATCAATGGGCGCTGGAATTTTTACCAAACATCTTTATGGACTCAGGCAGCTTGCTGCCGTCCTTCCAGAAGCAAGCTTCTGGATTCCAAAATCTTCTCGAACTCCCTCTACGCGGCAAACTCGGCGACCACCTCGAAAACTGGGAAATGACCCGCAAAATCGCACGCCTTTCCAACCAGCCGGGCTTCGGCGAAGAGACCGTTTTCAACGCCAAAATCTGCCAGGGCAACTTCCATCACCACTGCAAGCGGACGCATGAAATGTATCAACAGAAATTGAGCCACCTGCACAACAATTCCCCTCTCCCGGCGGGACCCTCCCTGACGGGGAGAGGGTGCTAGAGACGAGGGCAACATGACCCAGCTCCTCTTCGGTCAATCCTACTACCTGCGCTTCGACCCCAAACTCTGGAAAGCGATGCAGCCCTATCCGCCGCTGGGAACGTTGTACGCCGCCAGTTGGCTGCGCCAGCACGGATACGAGGTCGCAGTGTTCGATGCGATGCTGGCAGAGTCGGAGGGGGAGTGGGCGCGCGCGTTGGACGAACACAAACCGCGCTATGCGGTCATCTACGAGGATAACTTCAACTATCTCTCCAAGATGTGTCTCCTGCGCATGCGCCAGGCTGCCTTCACCATGATTCAAATGGCAAAGGCGCGCGGCTGTACGGTCATTCTGTGCGGCGCCGATGTGACCGACCATTACGACAAGTACCTCGAACAAGGCGCGGACTACTGCATCCTCGGCGAAGGGGAGGAAACGCTGCTAGAATTGCTGAATCAACTTGAGGGGAAGAGAGACGCGGGGCTTGAATCCATTCTGGGGCTTGCTTGCCAATCCCAAATCGAACATCGTACATTGAACATCGTAAACCGCCGCCGTCCCGACATCACAGAGTTGGATAAACTTCCGTTTCCAGCGTGGGATTTGGTGGATATCGAAAAATATCGTTCGATTTGGATGAAGCGTCACGGCTATTTTTCGATGAACATGGTTACGACGCGCGGCTGTCCGTATCATTGCAACTGGTGTGCCAAACCCATTTGGGGACAGCGCTACAACTCGCGCTCGCCCGAAAACGTGGTTGCGGAGATGAAATGGCTCAAAGAAACGTTCGCGCCCGATCACCTCTGGTTTGCCGATGATATTTTGGGATTGAAACCGCGTTGGCTCGAACGCTTCGCCGCGCTGGTAAACGCCGCTGATGCGCGCATCCCTTTCAAGTGTTTGCAGCGCGCCGATTTGGTGAACGAGAAGACCGCCGCCGCGCTGGCACAAGCAGGATGCAAGACCGTATGGATTGGCGCGGAATCGGGTTCGCAAAAGATTCTCGATGCAATGGAAAAAGGTGACCGCGTAGAAGACATCTACAACGCGGCGCGGCTGCTGCGCGCAAACGGTATCGAAGTCGGATTCTTCTTGCAGTTCGGCTACCCCGGCGAAACATGGGAAGACGTACAAAAGACGTTGAAAATGGTGCGCGAGTGCGCGCCCGATGATATTGGCATTTCCGTTTCGTACCCATTGCCTGGCACAAAGTTTTATGAGCGCGTCCAACTCGAACTCGGCGCAAAGCAAAACTGGGTCGATTCAGAAGACCTGGCAATGCTCTATCGCGGACCATTCCCGACGGAGTTTTACCGCGTCCTACACGCACGGGTTCACCATGAATTTCGGCTGCGGCAAGCCTGGCGAAAGCCCCATTGGACGATACTCCTGCGAACGCCCTACCACCTGGCCGGGCTGATGACCAGCGCGTGGCGTCTGCGCCGCGAGGCGCAAGCACAGTATGAGGCGGCTTGACATGCTCGACCTGAACGCCGTGGACCTCGGCTTCTCGCGCAAAGCGCAAATCTATGATGCCTATTGCGAAAACCACCCCGTCATTCGCTGGGCGCGCGCAATCATTCGCAGCGAGGTCATAAAACGTCTTCAGCCCGGCGCATCCATCCTTGAATTGAACGCCGGTACAGGCGCAGACGCGGCATACTTCGCCGCGCAAGGCTGGCGGGTACACGCCACCGACCTGGCCGGCGGCATGATGGCAGCGATCCAAAACAAAATCGAAGCGCTCCAGCCTGGCGGCTGCCTCACCGCACAGCAACTCTCCTTCACCGAACTCCACCGCGTAGAAGGCGCACCCTACGACCTCGTCTTTTCCAACTTTGGCGGCTTGAACTGCATCCCCGACCTGCGCGCCGTGACCAAACATCTGCCGGCGATTCTCAAGCCTGGCGGCAGCGTGATCTGGGTGGTCATGCCGCCCATCTGCCCCTGGGAACTGTTTCAGGCCTTGCACGGCAGGCTGCGCATGGCGGCGCGGCGGCTGCATCCCAACGGCGTACTGGCAAATATCGAGGGCGTGCGTGTGTGCACGTGGTATTTCACGCCGCGGCAGGTGCGCCAAGCCTTCCCGCCCGATTTCCAACTCACTTACCAGCGTTCGCTTTCGCTTTTCTGCCCGCCCTCATTCATGGATGGTTTCCCGCAGCGCTTCCCACGCCTGGCGCGCCGCCTCATGCAACTGGACGAGCGCCTCGGCGTCCGCCCGCCGTTCAACGCCTGGGGCGACTTCATCCTCTACACTTTCCAGCATGGACATTGACCTGTACCTGCGCGTGCGCGAAAAAGAAGGACGCCTGTATTCAGACGACCTGCTCGCACGCCTGCCCTCCCTCCCAAACGGACATCCCCTCGCCGGCGAGTGGCGCGCCCGTTCCGCCTCCGCTTCACGCCTGACCCGTTACCTGTCCCGCCGACCCGAGCCTCTCCGCCTCCTTGACCTGGGTTGCGGCAACGGCTGGTTATCCAACCTGCTGGCACAGCCCGCCCGCCGCGTCGTTGGCATGGATCAAAACCACATCGAACTGCGTCAAGCCGCACGGGTGTTCTCTTCCAACCCGCATGTTTGCTTCCTCGAAGCGGATATTTTCTCCGCTCCGTTTCCCCTTGCCAGGTTCGATATCATCCTGCTCGCCAGCGTCATCCAATACTTTCCCGACCTGCCCGCCCTGCTTACCCTGTTGCAAAAGTACCTCAAACCGAACGGCGAAATCCACATCTTCGACAGCCCGCTGTATTCGGATGCCGAAATAGATGCGGCGCATCAACGAACGCGAAAATACTACGCCTCGCTCGGCTTCCCACAAATGGCAGACTATTACTTCCATCACAAATTTTCTGAATTGAAACCATTTGCGCCGCAAGTGCTGTATTCCCCCCGCGCGCTCGCACTGAAACGCCTGCTCGGAAGGACCGCTTCGCCGTTTATGTGGGTGAGACTCAAAAAGCCGGCAGGGGAGGGATTATGAACCCCGCCATCGTCATTGCGGCATACAATCGTCCGCATGCCCTGCAGCGGCTGCTCGCCTCCCTTCACGCCGCCGATTATCCTGCGGGCGTCTCCATCCCGTTGATTATTTCCATCGATTCCGAAGAGGGGCGTCCCAACCCTGCCGTGAGGGAGACTGCCGAGGGCTTCACATGGAAGCACGGCAGCAAAGAAATCATCCTGCACCGGGACCACCTCGGCTTGTTGCAGAACTTTTCTTTCTGCGGCGGTTTGAGCATGCAATACGGCTCCGTCGTCTTTCTGGAAGATGACCTGGTGGTCTCGCCAGTCTTCTATCACTATGCTTTTCAAGCCTTGCGCCGCTTCGAGGCTGACTCGCACATCGCCGGTATTTCTCTCCACCGTTACGCTTTCAACGGCTATAACCATTTGCCCTTCGAGCCGCTCTCCGATTCCAGTGACGGGTTCTTCATGCAGGTACCCTCCATCCTGGGGCAGGCGTGGAACAAAGCCCAATGGGAGGAATTCACTCAATGGCGTGGTGCCAGTTCCCAGGTCCCGAATGAAGCGCTGCACGATGTCTGGTCACAGTTCGACGCAGATGATTATTTCCCCATCCTGACGAAGTATCTCATTTCCACACAGCGCTTCTACGTCTTCCCGCGCACTTCGTTGACCAGCGGCTTCGGCGATGCAGGGACGCACTTCGCGCGCGGCACTTCCTATTTTCAGGTTCCGCTGCAATACGAGAAGACCTCGTTTCAGTTCACTGCGCTGGAGGACTCAAACGCCGTGTACGACTCGTTCATGGAAATCCTGCCGCGCTGCCTTCAAAGGCTTGCGCCTGCTTTACGCTCGCTGCCATTCGATGTGGACCTGAATGCTGTCAAACAGCCGCGCCACCTTCAAGCCGATTTTGTTCTCACCACCCGCGCTTGCCGCAACCCGCTGAAAACTTTTGCGCTTGCCGTGCGCCCGCCGGAGGCGAACCTTGTCTTTGAGGCGGAGGGGCAGGGGATTAGCCTGTGCCGCACAGCCGACTTGTTGTGGGATACCTGGAGCGAACTCGCAACGAACAAAAAATTATTCGATTACGCCAGCCGCGCGCCATTCTCCTTGAGGCAGGTGCTGCTCCACCGCCTGATTGGCTGGCTGCGAGGTTCGACCTTATGAACCTTGCCGCCTCGATCCGTGCCAATTCATTTCGGCTGGCGTTTGCCCGTTTTGGCGCTCAAGCCACAAATCTCCTCTTTGTCGCATTTGCCGCGCGCCGCCTGGGCGCAGCCGAGTTCGGTTTCTTTTCTTTTCTCGCCGCGCTTTTGCTGGTGGGTAACACGTTCACCACCTTCGGCACCGATACCCTCCTCATTCGGGAACTTGCCCGCGCCGGCACAACCACCGACCTTTTACAACGCGCCTTCAGCCTGCAAATAACACTCTCTGCCCTTTGGGTTGGGATGACCCTCCTCCTTGCGCCCAATTCCCTGCTCTTTCTCTTTTCTTTTTCCCTTTTTCCGCTTGCGCTATCGTCTGTGGCTTCTGCCGTTTTCCGCGCGTTCGAGCGCATGGATTTGTACTGGCAGACGACACTGATGGGCAGCCTGGCGCAATTGATTGCCGTTTTGCTTGCGCGGGATGCCGCCTCCCTGTGTCTTTTTGTGACGCTCGGATACCTTGCCGCCGCGCTGATTTCCCTTGCGTTTTGCTCCGCTTCATTCCCGACCTTGCGCCTGCTCCCGCTCCTGGACTTTCGTCCACTCTTACGCCTTGCCATCCCCTTTGCGCTGCTGACCACCCTGAGCATCCTCTCCCAACGGCTGGGACTTTTCTCGGTCACCGTGCTTATCGGCGAGCGCGAAGCCGGTTACTACTCCGCCGCGGCGCGCCTGGTGGATGGGTTGAAACTTGGGCATTACGCTGTACTTGGCGCCTTGCTTCCAGCCCTGGCGCGCGCCGCGCAAGATGTAAAGCGGACCTTTCGCCTTTCATTTTTTACCCTGTTGGGTTTCAGCGCGCTGCTCTCAATTGCCCTGTCTCTCACTGCGCCGCTTCTCGTGACTCTGCTGTATGGTTCTGCTTACGTCCCTTCCATTGCGCTGCTAAAGACGCTGGCATGGGCGCTCGTGCCGTACACGGTTTCTGCATTCCTCTCGGTGGAGTTGGTTTCAGGAGGGCATGAGCGAACGCTGGTCAAAGCCGCAGCGGTTTCGTTGGGAATATTCCTCGCGTTGTATTTCGGGTTGATTTCGACTTTTGGCTTGAGTGGCGCCGCCTATGCCGCGCTGATGGGCGAAATACTGCAAGCCGCTGTGCTTATCCTGTGCGCGCGGCGTAAGAGACGCTCTTCTGACCTTCGACCTTCGCCCTGCGACCTTTGACTTTCGACCTCTGACCTTCAACCTTCAAACCCATGCCTGCCTCCAACGACCTTCCCGTTCTCACCTCTTCGGTGCTCCTTGCCCGCCTGCGCGCCACCGGCCGCCTGCCCGATTTTCCGCCGCCGCACACGGTCATCTTTGCGCCGCAAAAAAGTCTTGCCGATGAGGTTCTGAGCCGCCGCCATGCAGCGAAACAAATCAAAGGCTTCCTGGGTGAGTTTTATCTGCTCAAACGCACGCGCGGACAAATTGCTCTCTCTACCGGCTTTGGTGTCGGCGCGCCTGCCGTTGCCGGCCTTGCCGATGAATTCGCCGCGCTGGGGGTAAAGCGGTTCGCCCTGATTGGTCTCGCCGGCGGGTTGCAGCCCGAATTGACGGCGGGGAGCCTGGTCGTTGCGGCGGGCGCCCTTCGCGGTGAAGGAGTTTCACGGCACTATCTGCCGCCGTCTGCCAGCGTGGAGGCTTCGGCGGAGATGGTGCGGGGCATCAGCCAGGTTCTCGCCGCGCAAAATCGCCCTCATGCCTGCGGCATCACGTGGACCACCGATGCGCCGTTCCGTGAATTGCGCAGGGATGTGCTGGAGATGCAGCGGCAGGGCGTGCTTGCGGTGGAGATGGAAGCGGCGGGACTGTTCGCCGTTGCGAAGGCATTCAACCTGCCGGCGGTTGCGCTGTTCTCAATTGCAGATCAACTGGCGGGAGGGGAGTGGCACATGGCAGAGGACTTCAAGCCCGCGCAGAAGGGGTTATCGGTTTTGTTCGAGGCGGCGTTCGAGTATTTCAGCGCTCGTTGATGTTTTCATGCCAGCGCTTTGAGTGGGGTTTTGAATGGGGTGGGGGAGGGGAGAAAAACGCCTGGGAGCGAAGCAGGCTGAGGCGGAGTCAGATGCGTTTGGTCCTCTTTTCGAAGACCTCGTGGTAGGCTTTGTCCAGTTCATCGTTGGAGAGGTGGGCGTACCGCTGAGTCACCTGGATGTTTTTGTGACGGGCGAGTTCCTGGGCAATTTTGAGGTTGCCCGTGCCTTGTAGCACCGAGGTGACGAAGTAATGGCGGAACGAGTGCGGCGTGATCCTACCGACCATATCTTCGCCGAGAAATTGCTTTACGCGCTCTTTGACGATGTTGCGCCCGGTGGTGGGCGTGATGGGCTTGACCTTTTTGCCGGCGCCTTTGTCGTGACGGGCGAAGAGGGGCAGGGAGGAAAGTTGCCGCCCGGAACTTCCATCTAACGCGGCGCGCAAAGCCAGATATTCTTTGAGCGCACGCAGCGCCCGCGTGGTAAAACGAATGACCGCTTGTTTATCGCCTTTGCCGATGATGACGGCGCGCCCTTCGTTCCAGTCCACGTCGCCGCGGCGCAGCGCGCAAGCCTCGTGGACGCGCAGGCCGGTATCTGCCAGGGTGATGAGAAACGCCCGGTCACGCATTGCGCGTAGTTTAACAACTTCGGTGTCTTCGTCTGCGGGGGGTTGGGAAAGCAGACTTTCGGGGGTTTCCACCTGAGCCAACAGGCGCTCGATGCCTTCAGCGGGGAACTGGGGGAAGCGGATGCCGGGGCGGCGCGAACGCTGGCGTATCAGCACGTGTACGCGCGACTGGTTGATTTCTGCCAGGCGCTCGGCATCCACAAACAGATAGAAGCCCTTGACTGCCTGCAGGTAGAGTTGTTCTGTGGCGGTGGAAAAGGTGTGCAGGTATTCGATGAGCGGAGAGAGGAGGTCTTCTGAAAGGCGAGTGATGGGGGTGGTTTGGGGATCGAGCCATTTTTCGGTCAGCAGGCGACGGAAGATTTGCATCGCATTTTTATACGCAAGCAGTGTGCGCTTGCTGCGGGAGGACTTTACCATGTCCAGATAGCGGCTGATGGTTTCGGAAATCGTTGGGGACTGCGGCTGTGGGGCTGTCATGTAAGTCATTATACGAATTTCCCTGTCCTTGTCAATGTTTTTGATAATGTTACTTATCGAAAGCATAATCGAGGATTCCTTCGTTGCGAGGCGCAGCCCGAAACAATCTCCTCCCCACACAGAGCAGACCGCTGAACCGCCAAGCACGCCAGGTTCGCAAAGATTTAACGGGGTTTCTTTGCGCCCTTTGCGACCTTCGCGGTAAATTTTGCCTTCATCCTTTGCCGAAGGTCCCCTCCCCTGCCCCACTAAACCTGCGTGCTATAATCGCGTCATCAATTGTCACAGGAGCCTCCATTTTTATGCCCACGCTGCATTGGATCGGCAAGGACGCCGTCGTAAACCACCACAAGGAAGTGCCTTTTCATCTGCTGAAATACGATGAGAAGTTATCCGTCCCTCACCCCTCGCTCCCCTCACCCGTAGGGAGAGAGGATGGGGGTGAGGGCAATTTGCTCGTACAAGCAGCAGGATTGGCGCGCGGCAATTTCCCAGACGGTCGGCAAGCGCAACGAACTCGAATCGCTGGCGCGGGCGGAACGCGCAAAGACAGGCGAATACATCCGCCCGATCTTATTGTTGCAGGCGCAGCCCACCTACAAAAACAAACCGTCTATTACGGTGGAGATGGTCAAAGAGTGTTTGCTGAAAGATAATCAAATCCCCGAAGATCAGATATGGTAAACTGCTCGAGCCCTTCGACGAGAGTTTCTTCCTCGAGCATCCCGTTGAGTTGGCGAAATGCGACCCGTATCTCTCCGAGGAGGAATTCCCCAAAGACTCGCCCGATAACATCACCGTCGAAATTGACGTGAGCGAGGCGGGCAAACTCAAGACGAACTTCATCCGCGAAGCGCAGTCACAAGCATATCTCATTGCCGCGGACCAGAAAGCCACCAAACAAAATCTCGCGGCATGGCTGGATCGGAGCATTCCTCATAAAGCCATCCCGCAAAACGAAACGACGGTCTTTCTTTTGGGCATGGTCGAACGCCTGCTCGAAAACCGCCGCTGGACTCTCGAAGAACTCTGGCGCGAGAAATATCGTCGGCGTGAAGCCGCCCGCAGGAAAATTGCGTATTACCAAAGCCAGGCGGAAACGCAGGCATATCAGGAGTTCCTGTTCTCACCGAAGGATTACGAACTGGTCGTCACGCCTGAAATGTGCTTTACCTTCGACCCCGAAGATTATCCCTATCCCGCCAACAACACGTTATACCAGCACAATTTCCACAAGCATTATTATCAAGTCGTCGGCGACTTGAAAACCGAGGGCGAGGAATATGTGAACTGACGAACGGAAAATTTCTCGTCGTCGAGTACAAATGCGAACATCTTTGGGGCGCGCCAGACGCCGAGGAAAAACGCTCCGTCGGCAAAATCTGGGAGGGAAAAAGCAAGGGGAAATGCTTCTTCGTCATGCCGAACGGCAGGGATTGGAACGCGATAATGGCAAAGATCGGATAGTAATCCTCGCACCATACAAGAATTTTTCATTCTGCCCGAACGGACGTTGGAGAACATCCTCCACGCGAAGACGAAATTACCACACCTTCGCCGCCTCTTTGACGCTCTCGCGCGGCAGGAGCGTGATCGCCTCCTTGTTGCATACTGCGCGGCACACGCCGCATCCGTAGCAGGCGGTGGGGTCAATGACCACCTTTTTGTTGTTCGAAGAATAGCGGATCGCGCCGTACTGGCACTGTCTCATGCACAGGCGGCACCCGTTGCAGGAGTCTGCGGAGACCTCCGCCACCCATTCAGCGCGGAACATCACGGGGTAATCCCTGCGGGCGTGGGTGATGCGGTATGCCATGCAGTCCTGGTCGCAGTTGCACAGTCCGCCGATGAACGGAGTCTTGAACGTCCACACCGAATGGACCAGTCCCTCCTTGTCTAGTTTGCGAATGGACTCGAGCGCCTCCTCCTTCGTCAGCGTTTCGAGGCTGAACGAATCGTCGAGTGCGTCCATCAATTGTTTGTCCATGGTCAAGCCGTAGCAATAGCGCGCGTTCATGTTCCCGGTGGTGACGCGGCGACACACGCAGGGAAGCCTCACCGCGCCCTGCACGAGATCGAAAATCTTCTCCACGTCCTCGATGGGAACGACCTGCCCGTAATGATCCTGCTTCTGTTGATGCGTCAATAGGGGCTTCGCCAGTTTCATCAACGGCGTTTTGCGGATCGCGTCGAGTTGCTGGATGCTTTTCGGCACGCGCCTGTGGAAACCGTTCAGGAACTCCGCCGCGTATCTCCGACGGTCAGCCTGGTCCAGCAATTCGATGGAGTAGTTCTCCATCGTCAGGTACCACTTCCTCCCCTCCCCGTGTTGCGTGCAGAATTCGCACATACCAGCCTCCTCTTTCCTCATGTCATTGCGAGCCCATTGCGCTGAGGGTTACGCTTCGGCGTAGGCGGACGTTCTCCCCTGGCGCTTGCCCGCCAGGGCAAGTGTAACGTCCATCCAACCTTGCGCTGTAATGTTAGAGCCTGCATTTCAAAACACTCACTTAGAAATTATCTCAAAAGGTAGCTTGAGCTAATCTGCGATACCAGAGCAGAGCACAAGCCATTTGCAGGAGTGCTAGATAGTTTTTCGACTTTTTCTC
>JABWAU010000167.1 GCA_013360875.1 Anaerolineales bacterium
AAGACGCGCTCGATGCCCAGTTGATTCGCGACCGCCTTCGCCACGGCTTGACTGTCGCCCGTGAGCATGGCGACTTCGATTCCCATTTTGTGCAATTCATCAATCGCTTGTTTGCTTTCGGGGCGGATGACATCGGCGATGGAGATCGCGGCGATGATTTTGTCTTTCGTGGTCAGATAGACGACGGTCTGTGAATTTTTATTTGCGGATTCGGTGAACGCCGCGAGATTCGATTCGGGCGTGAGCAACAGCATTTCGAGCAGGCGCGGTCCGCCGACGTAATAGGTTTCCTTGTTGAAATCGGCTTGGACGCCGCGTCCTTTCAGGGCGGAGAAACGGCTGATAGGTGGAATGACCAGTTTCCGGTCGCGCGCGAAGCGGCGGATGGCTGTGGCGATGAGATGCTCGGAGTCCGCTTCGAGCGCGGCGGCGAGACTCAGCGCGCGGTCGGAGTCCCAGCCAGCCGCCGTCGCAATATCCACCACGCCGAACTGACCTTGAGTCAATGTTCCCGTTTTGTCAAAGATCACAACATCAATTTCGCGGGCAGCTTCGAGCGCGAGGCGGTCCCGCACGAGGATGCCGTTGCGCGCGCCCATCGCGGTCGTGATGGCAACCACGAGCGGGATCGCAAGACCGAGCGCGTGGGGACAGGCGATGACGAGAACCGTAACGACGCGGGTGAGGACTTCGAGATTGAACGCGTCGGCAATCGTCCAGGCAATGCCCGTGACGAGCGCGGCGGCAAGCGCGATATAAAACAGCCAGCCCGCGGCTTTATCGGCAAGGACTTGTGTTTTTGACTTTGATTGCTGCGCCTGCTCGACGAGTCGCATGATGCCCGCGAGAGCGGTATCGCTGCCAGTGGCGCTGACACGCACGCGCAGACTCCCATCGCCGTTGATCGTACCCGCGATGACCTTCGCGCCCTGCATCTTGTGAACGGGTTTGGATTCACCCGTGATCATGGCTTCGTTGACATCGGAATGTCCGTCCACGACCTCGCCATCCGCAGGGACGCTCGCGCCGGGACGGACGAGGACGAGATCGCCATTTTTGAGCGTGGAGACGGGGACGGTCTCGGTCGTGTCTCCGTGATGGATGCGTTCCGCCGTATCGGGCATGAGTTTGGCAAGTTCGCCGAGCGCGCCCGAGGCTTGACGCACCGAACGCATCTCCAGCCAGTGACCGAGGAGCATGATGTCAATCAAGGTGACGAGTTCCCAAAAGAAGCCTTCGCCCAGGTTGATGAATTGCGCTGCGACGCTGTAAATGAACGCGACCGAGATCGCCAGCGAGATGAGGGTCATCATGCCGGGCTTGCGCTCCTGCAATTCAGGGACCGCCATTTTGATGAAGGGAACGCCGCCGTAGGCAAAGATGACGACCGAAAAGACGAAGGGAATCCATTCGGCGAAGGGAATCGCAGGCGGAGTGAACCCCAGCCACATCTGGATCATTTCGCTGTAGATCAACACTGGAACGCTCAATAACAAGCTCCACCAGAAACGGACGCGGAACATTTGCTCGTGTCCCGTGTGATCCGTTCCGTGACCTGCATGCGAAGCATGTGCGGAGCGGTTCATTTTGGCATGCTCTGCCTGCGAGGAATGATTCATGCCAGCGTGCTGTGAATGATCCATTTTTGCTTCACCGCCATGCTCGGAATGGTCATGCATGTTTTGATGATTATTTGTGTTCATGCTTACCTCTAATCTCTCTTCTATTTGGACACATTTCCACTCAGGACACTTACTTCGCCTTTCACGTCAGCAGGAGAATTGACCATGACATTTCCTGTCAGCAGGAATACATCGCCCGCCACTTCTCCCTCCACAATCAGATTACAGCATACCATGATGACCGAACCGTCCACAGAGGAACCCGCGGAGAGGGTGGCGTTTTGCGAGAGAAGGATCAGATTGCCGGAAACAATATCTCCATCGTTCAGCGTGAAATTCGGGTCGCCGGCGATCTGTGAACATCCGCTGAGGGCGGCAGCCAGAATTACAGCCAATAAAAGTTCTAACATCAACTTGTATTTCACGGTTTCGTCTCCAGTCTATGAATGTGTAGTTTCATCAGGTTGATTGCCAAGTTTGCCGCGTGTGACCAGAATCAGTCCCAGTGCGATCAGCCAGATCAATAGCACCGTGAATTGAAACGGACGGACACTGTTGTCCGAAAGCAGGTTTGCCCAGGCATTCTGGGAGGCGTGCAGGAGCGTGACGATCAGCAAACTGCCTTTCGTCATATTGAAGACGTAGATGTAGACGATCACGGCCGCCACCGAAAAAGCGGAAAACCAATGGACACCGACAGTCTGGAAGAAGGGATTTTCGTTAACCCAGAACACAGGCAAATGGAAGATCACCTCTGGCGCGGCGATCAACAGGGCAGCGCCGAGCGCGCCATACCGACTTTGCAACCGCGGCAGTGCAAAGCCGCGCCAGGCAACTTCTTCGGTATTGATCAAGAAGCCCAGCAGAACAAACACCAAAAAGACCGCCGGTACCTGCCAAAGCGGCGCATCCGTAGCCGGGATGACCGGCATGGCGCCGCCAAAGAGCACGTGCAAACCGATCCCGCCCAAGATCAACCCCGCTAGCAGGAATGCGCTGATGACATACCAGCGGAGTCCCACGCGCCAGATCAGAAAGCGCCTGAACAGGTCACGTGCGCCCGCACGCCCGGCAATCACCATTGAGACGATCAACGCCGCGATGCCGGGAACCCAGCCCGTTAGAATCTCGATGAATTCGGGAAGCGGCGCAGAGAGAATCCCCTGCGAATACAGCGCCTGCGGGATCATGACTGACCACGCAACCGTGAACATGATGATATACATGGAGATCAAAGGATTGCGCCGGATGAATCCCGTAATTCCTTTGGAATCTGAAAACGTACTCGTCATTGCAGACATGGTAATTCTCCTCTAAGTGGTTACTAAACTTGAGCAGCCGCACACAAGATGGAATGGGTGCAGTTGTTTTTGAACAACTCGCTGCCTCTCAACTTTTCCTGCATTTGCAAACGCGCCCGCGCCAGGCGGCTCTTGATCGTGCCGATGGGAACCTTCAATGCCTGCGCGGCTTCCGCGTAATCGAGTTCGTACAGGTCAATCAGCGTGATCACACTGCGATAGACCTCGGGCAGTTCGTCCAGCAGTTGATGGATGCGTTTCGCCTCCTCATCCTGCTCCACGCTGCCCTCCACCGATGCGTTCGGGTCGGCGAGCCAGGCTGGGGATTCCACCTCCTCGCCGTATTCATCTTCCGGAAACAGCGGCTGGATGGGGCGTCGTTTCGAGTGGCGCAACATATCGTAGGCGGAATTGGTGACGATCCTCAGCAGCCAGCCGCGGAACGAACCGCCGCGAAAAGCGCTCAGTCCCTGAAACGCCTTGATGAAACTCTCCTGCACGGCGTCCTCGGCGGAGGCGGGGTCTCCGAGCAGGGCAAGGGCGTGGCGATACGCCATGTCCTGATGATCCAGCACCAGTTGATTGAAGGCGTCCAGGTCGCCGCCCGCCGCCTGACGAACCCTCATCTCTTCCGCATCCTTTAGTTGATTCTTGAGTTCCATCTCTCTCATCCTTCTAAAGCGGCTGCCTCTTTCCGATATGCCAACTTTATTCCTTTTCGAAATACTTTGGTCTGAATAATACGTACAATCCGTTGGACAAAAAATAGTACAATTGCCCAGCCTTCAATGACTTCACGGAGAGAGCATGGACTATTCATTCGGCGCGTGGGTGAAACGCAGGCGCAAGGCGCTCGACCTCACCCGGCAGGAACTCGCAAAACAAATCGGCTGTTCCCCCTCTCTCATCTTCAAGATCGAGTCCGACGAACGCCGTCCCTCGCGGCAGATGGCGGAACTGCTCGCTGAAAAACTGGAGATCCCCGCCGACCAGCATTCCCTCTTCTTGAAAACCGCGCGGCAGGAAAAAAGCGTGGATGCGCTGGACGCCATCCCGCCTCTTTCTCCGCTCGCATCGTCCCCGGAGGAGGAGGCTGTTTCTCCTCCCAAGCCGACTCACAGCCACCTGCCTGTTTCCCCCACTCCGCTCTTTGGGCGTGAACACGAACTCGACCTCATCCCCAGACAACTGCTCGAACCCGCCTGCCGCATGCTCACGTTGACGGGTCCCGGCGGCATCGGCAAGACGCGCCTCGCCATCGAAGTGGGGCGCGCCCTCGAGCCGCGCTTTGCCGACGGCGTGTATTTCATCTCACTGGCTGGCGTTGGCGCGCCTGAGTCCATCCCCCCTGCCGTTGCGGATGCGCTCGGGCTGGGCTTCTCGGGTCCCGCCGACTTGATCGTTCAACTGGGCAACTTCCTGCACGACAGGGAAACCCTGCTCATATTCGACAACATGGAGCATCTGCTTGACGGCGGCGAGTTGCTGGGACAGATCCTGCAGGGGACGCATCGCGTCAAAATGATCGTCACCTCTCGTGAGCAATTGCGCCTGCAATGGGAATGGTTGTTCGAGGTGCAGGGATTACCGCTCCCCGAAGAGAACGACTCACACGCCTTCGAATCCAACAGCGCCATTCAATTGTTCGTCCAGCGCGCCCAGCAGGCGTCGCAGGATTTTTCGTTGGAAACGGAGGATCCCTCGGCGATCGTCAAAATTTGCCGCATGGTCGGCGGGCTTCCGCTCGCCATCGAACTCGCCGCCTCGTGGGCGCGCATACTCTCCGTCCGCGAGATCGCGCAGGAACTCGAAAAAAGCCTCGACTTCCTCGAAACCCGCAAACTGGACATGCCGCAGCGCCACCGTTCCATCAAAACCGTCTTCGACCACTCGTGGAAACTGCTCACCGACGACGAACGCGACCTGCTCATGAAACTCTCGGTCTTTCAGGGCGGCTTCACGCGCGAATCTGCCGTCGCGGTTACTGGAGCCTCGCTTTTCCTGCTCTCCTCCCTCGTGGATAAATCCCTCCTGCGCCACAGCAAAAACCCCGACCGCTATGACCTGCACGAACTTGTGCGGGGCTACGCTTCCACCCATTTGCAGAACGCTCCCGCCGCAGAGGAAGATGTCTCCCTCAAATACGCCGTTCACTATGCCGATTGGATCCAGTCCCTCGAATGGGAATTCAAAAGTCCGCATCAAACGCAGACCTCGCAGATCATCCGCGCCGATACCTGTCACTGGCACTGTACCTGGCGCTGGGCGGTGGACCGTCAACGCCTCGACCTGCTCCGCAGGATGATCCCCACCCTGAGCTGGTACTTCGAAGTCAACGGTTACTACGACGAAGCCATCTCCGCCTTCAAGTCCGCCGTGGATCACTTCCGCGCATACGGCGCGCCGGCAACCCTGAAGACCGCCGAGGAACGATCCGCTTTTGCCTTCCTGCTCGATTCCCTTGGCTGGTTCGAGTTCCGCAAAGGGAACGTGGAAGCCGCCATACCACTGTTGCAGGAAAGCCTCGACATCGCCCGCGAACAGGATGACCCCGAAGTGATGTATTACATCCACGGCAATTGGGGCTATCTCTGCCTGTTTACGGGTGAGATAGAGGAGGCGCGCAGGCTCACAACGGAAAGC
>JABWAU010000046.1 GCA_013360875.1 Anaerolineales bacterium
GAGTAGAAGATGTATCATAGGTATTTGCAGTTCTTTCCTTTAGAACTGTTATTAAGGTGCTTGCAGTTTTTCTGTTACAGAGGTTATTGCAGTTTGCACTTAACCATAAAGGCGCACCAAGCATCGCGAAGGACAACCCTTTGTGTACCTTTGTGACATTTTGTGGTAATTTATTTTTATGCCAACGAAAAAGAAATCCTCCCCCGCTTATGTTGGCTTCGGCATGTTGACGCCGGTCTATATCATGGCTTTGGATAGACTGCCGAAGCATAATACCGGCGCCATCGTGCATGAGGTCAGCGAGTATGTGTACGACGACGCGGCGATCATCGCGTGCAACCTGCGTCAATGGGGTGTGCCGACTGCAATGATCGGCACATCCGTCGGCGACGATCTGCTTGGTCATCATGTGGCGGATACCCTGAAGAAAATGGGCGTGCAGGGGAAGGTCCGATTTACAAAAAAATACAGGACGCCTCTTGAGGTGAACGTCTCCGACAGACAGGGCGCGCGCACCTATTTCTGGCAGCGGTCCGATGAGATTTTAAGCACGCTGGATACCACCAACCTTTCGCTCATCAAAAAAGCGAAACTGCTCTATGTGGACTGGTACGACGGCGAACACATCATCCGCGCCATGAAGGAAGCCAACAAACATAACGTGCCGGTCTTCCTGAACTTCGAACACGGACACAAGAACCCGGACCTGCTTAAGAAGTACGCAGGCATGGTCACGATCTGTCAGGCAGTGACGGACGCCGCGCAGATCGGGAAGAAACAAGCCATGCTCGGCGTGGCGCGCAAATTGATCAAGGCAGGCATCCAGACTGCGATCATCACCATGGCAAGCCAGGGATGTATGGCAGTGCAGGGCGAGGAAATCATCCGTGTCCATGCGCCGAGGGTTAAGGCGGTGGACGGCTCCGGGGCGGGCGCGACGTTCTCTTCAGGGTATATTTACGGCTACCTGCACGGATGGAGCCTCGAGGAGACCGTCCGTTTTGCGATTGCAGCGGCATCGCTCAAGGTCACCCGTTCGGGACTGCAAATGTTCCCCGTGGAAGAGATTTGGGACCTGGCGCGGACGCTGCGGGCTGAACGCATGATATTCCGTGACGACCAGTTCCACGTGATACGCCGCTTCCTGCGCCTGCCGCAAAACATCCCGATCGCGAACAACCCCCTCGTGAAGGGGGGGCAGAGACTGGCTCAGAGAATTCTGCCGAAAAAGAAAACACCCCATCACCACCGGAAGATCAAAAGATCGCTGGTCGAATGAATAGCCGGTGGTTTGCAAAAACTCTGCGTAACGGCAAAGACCGCCAAATACGCGCCTTCGTGAAGTACCGATACTTATTGGAAGGAAAAAATCATGTCATTTGCAACTCTGCTTACCCAGGAACAGGTGGAACGCGTTCACGAAGCCTCGTTGGAGATCCTCGAAGAGGTCGGCTTGAAGGTGCGCTTCGCTCCGGCGCGGGAACTCTTCAAACAACACGGATGCCTCGTGGAGGAGGAGCGCGTCCGCTTCCCGCGCGCGGTGGTGGAAAAATTTCGGAAGGCGTATCCGCCATCGTTCACCTTTTATGCTCGCGATCCGAAGTTTGATAGGACGATCCCGCAGGACAGCCCGGTCATCGTCACGGCGAGTTCAGCGCCCGATATCATGGATCCAGTTACCGGCGTGGAAAGACGCGCCGAGTCGCGGGACATCGCACGCATCGCCCACCTCGTCAACGAACTGCCGGCGTACGACGTCTTCTCCATATCCACGCTTGCGGACGACGCTCCGCCGGATCAATTCACAATCTCGAGGCTGTATCCTGCCCTCAAATATTGCCTCAAACCGATCCGCGTTACCACTACCAACATGAAGGACACGCTCAGCACGATGAAACTGGCGTACATGGTGGCAGGTGGGGAGGGTGCATACAAGGAACACCCGTTCCTCACGCATCATTACTGCCCGGTCGTTTCGCCGCTGACGATGGATCATCTTTCGACCGAGAACGTGATGTTCTTCGTGAGGGAGGGCTTGCCCGTGTACCCGACCATCGTGCCGAACGCGGGCCTTACCTCGCCCATGTCCATGGCGGGGACGATCGCGCAGGGCAACGCGGAATTCCTCGCCGCGGCGACGCTGATGCAAATGGTGAAGGAGGGCACGCCTCTGATCTACGCCACGCTTGGCACGGTTGCGGACATGCGCTCCGGCGCCTACACCTCCGGCGGGATCGAGTGTGGTATGTTGCACATGGCATTTGCGCAGATGGCGCGCTTCTATAACGTGCCGTGCGGCGGGTACATCGGCTTGACCAATTCAAAACTCAACGATGCGCAGGCGGGATACGAAACGGGCATGTCCGGCATCGCCGGTCTGCTGGCGGGCATGGACATGTTCAACATCGGCGGCTTGATAGACGCGCTCAAGACCTTCGATTTCGCCAAAGCCGTGATTGACGACGAGATCGCCCAGATGATGAAACGCATGAAGCGCGGTGTCTCGTTCAGCGAGGACGACCTCGGCGTGAACCTGATCAAGGAGGTGGGACCCGGCGGTTCGTTCATCACGGTCAAACACACCATCAACCGCATGAAGACCGAGGCGGTGATGGCCAAATTGGCGGACCGCGACGCGCGCACCATCTGGGAGAAGAAGGGTGCGACCGACATTCATGCGAAAGCCATGAAACGCGCAAAGGAAATCATGGAGAGCAACATCGATCCGCTCATTTCACCCGAACTGGACGAAAAGATCCGCGCGGAATTTCCCGGTTTGGTGACGGGTGTGCTGGAACCGTTCGAGCCGGTCTCCGTTTGAAAGGTTGATTGAAGAATATGTTTGGTTTTTTGAAGAAACGTGAAAACAAATTCCACAAATTGATCGAGGAACAGGCTTCGATCACGTACGAGGGGCTGCGGCTGCTGGTGAAGTATCTGGAAACTGGAGATCCGGAGGTCGCCGAGGAACTGTCGCTCAAGGAGAAGGAGGCGGATGAAGTACGCCGCATCCTGATTGACGAATTGAACCGCACCTTTGTCACGCCCTTCGACCGCGAGGACATCTTCGCGCTCTCGCGTTCCATTGACGACGTGGTGGATTACGCCGATACCACCGTGGTCGAAATGGTCATCCTGAATGTACGGCCGACCCCGTACATGCAGCGCATTGCCTCCCTGCTGAAGGATGCGGCGTATGAAATTCTGCAAGGAGTTCTGCGCCTGCAAAAACATCCGAACGTGGCGCTGGATCACGCTCAGCGCGCGAAGGCGCTTGAAAACCGGGTGGAGGCGGTCTACCGCGAGGCGGTCGCCGCCCTGTTCAGCGGGCCCGAGGACGTGCATCATGTGGTGGAAATGTTGAAGATGCGCGAGGTGTATCGTCACCTGTCCAACGCCGCGGACCGCGGCGACGAAGCGGCAAACATCATTGCGGATATCGTGGTAAAGAAAGCCTGACATGCCGTTCCCAAACGACCTGCTCCTTGTCATTGCGTTTGCGCTTGTTTTCGAGTTTATCAACGGGATGAGGGACACCAGCAGCATTGTGGCAACCGTGATCTCCTCGCGCGCCTTCCATCCACAAACGGCGCTGGGCATGACCGCCGCGGCTGAATTCGTCGGCCCCTTCCTCTTCGGCGTGACAGTGGCAAAAACGGTTGGTAGCGATATCGTCAATTCGCAATTACTGACCCTGAACGCGCTGGTCGCGTGCCTGTCCGCCGCCATCGTTTGGAATTTGATCACCTGGTTCTTTGGGATACCGGGCAGTTCGTCTCACGCCCTGATCGGCGGCCTGCTCGGCGTGGCGATCTTCGTCGCCGGTGTTAATGCGATCAACCTGCAGGGATTGTATAAAGTTCTGCTCGGGTTGTTTCTGCTGCCGCCGGCCGGCTTCTTGGTCGGGTTTGTGATGCTGCGGATCATTTACGCCCTGGCAAGCGCCGCCTCTCCGCGCATCAACGAATTTTTCAAGCGCGCCCAGTTCTTTACCGCCGTCGGGCTGGCGTTGAGTCATGGCGCGAACGACGCACAGAAAACGATGGGCATGATCACGCTCAGCCTGATGATCGGCGGCGTGTTGACCGAGTTCACCGTTCCGTTTTGGGTGATTGCCGTGAGCGCAGGAACGATGGCGCTCGGCGCGGCGCTGGGCGGCTGGCGTTTGATCCGCACTTTGGGCGGCAAGTTCTACAAGATTCGCCCGGTGCACAGTTTTGCCACGCAGATGACCTCAGCGGTCGTTATCTTTGGGGCTTCGTTCGGCGGCGCGCCGGTCAGCACCACGCAGGTTGTCAGTTCGGCGATCGTCGGCGTGGGATCCTCCGAAAGGCTGAGCAAGGTTCGCTGGAAAGTGGTGAGCGACATACTCACGGCATGGATGATCACGATCCCGATCAGCGGCTTGATGGCGGCGGGCATTTACTGGGTGATCGTCCGCCTCCCTTGAAATCAATCGTTCAAAGCGTTCGTTGACTTTGAATATTGATGATGCTACAATGCCTGCAACTTGATGGCGAATGGAGGTGCTCAAGGAACAAATACATTCTGGTTCTGTTGCGTCGGTCTGGTGTTCTATTCTAAGCAAGGAAAAACAAAGGAGAGAAAAATGCCAACTAAAAAGCGCACGAATAATAGTCTGAGCCGTCGCGAGTTCCTTAAGCTTGGCGCCGTCGCAGGAGGGTCGGCAGTCCTGGCGGCATGCGCGCCCGGAGGCGGAGGAGGAACCGGAGCGGATCTGCCCGATTTGACCAGCGGTGAATCCATTCCCTTGGACGATCTGATCGCCGCCGCCAAGACTGAAGGTCAATTGACCACGATCGCATTGCCGCACGACTGGGCAAACTACGGCGAGATCATTTCGACCTTCAAAGCCAAGTACGGGCTAACCATCAATGAATTGAACCCGGACGCCGGGTCAGCCGACGAACTGGAAGCCATTCGCGCCAACAAGGACAGCAAAGGTCCGCAGGCGCCCGATGTGATTGACATCGGCGTTGCCCACACTGAAACCGCCATGAAGGACGGGCTGGTCGCCAAGTACAAGGTCGCCACATGGGACAGCATCCCCGACGACGCCAAGAATGCGGATGGCTATTGGTGGGGCGAATATTATGGCGTGCTCGTTTTCGAGGTGGTCAAACCCGATATCGCCGAATCGCCAAAGGATTGGGAAGACCTGCTCAAACCGGAGTACAAGGGCAAGGTCGCCATGGCTGGAGACGTACTCAAATCCAACCAGGCAGTGCAAACCGTACTGGCGGCTGGGCTTTCCCGCTCAGGAGGCGACATCACCAAGGCGGCTGAAGCAGGCTTGCAGTTTTGGAAGGAGATGTATGAGTCGGGCAACTTCATCCCGGTCATTGCCGACCAGGGGCGCATCGCCCAACGCGAAACCCTGATCGTCATGGAATGGGATTATCTGGCGCTTGCAAACCGCGACGCCCTGGCAGGCAACCCCGAACTGGAGATCATCGTCCCCGCCACCGGCGTTCTGGCTGGACCGTATGCAGGCGGCATCAGCGCTTACGCGCCGCATCCGTATGCGGCCCGCCTGTGGTGGGAGTTCGTCATGTCGGACGAGGGGCAAAACCTTTATCTCAAGGGATATGCCCACCCGATCCGTTTCAACGACATGGCAAAGCGCGGCGTCATCCCGCAGGACATGCTGGCAAAACTGCCGCCCGCCGAGGCGTATGAAAAAGCGTTCTTCCCAACCATTCAACAACTGACCGAAACCAAGACCTACATCACCGAAAACTGGCGCAGGGTGGTTTACGGCGAGTAGAACGTGGTTGTATTTCACAAGACTCCAAGGGTCGCTCGGCCTTTGGAGTCTTGTGCCAGGTTGAAAGGAGTTGATTGTGAGTGCCGTTGAAACCGCAACAAAACCTCCTGCAAAACGAATGAATTGGAGCTGGGTGGGAGTGGCTCCGTTTTTCGCCTTTGCAATCGTGTTTCTCTTCCTCCCGTCGCTTTCGATCTTTTATCGCAGTTTCCAGGCCAACGATGGGACCTTCACTTTCGATAACATCATCGCCTTGTTTACCACGCGCGATATCATCAATGCCTACAAAACCAGCCTTCAGATCAGTTTGATCACAGCCGCGGGAGGAGCGATGTTCGGGTTCCTGCTGGCTTACGCTGTGGTGCTTGGAGGTCTGCCGCGCGGCATCCGCACGTTCATGACGACCTTTTCCGGCGTGGCGTCGAACTTCGCCGGCGTGCCGCTGGCTTTCGCCTTCATCGCCACGATGGGAAACGCGGGCTTGGTTACTCGCTGGATCGAATCCATTTTCAATATCAGCACGCGGGAGATGGGTTTCAGCATTTACAACATGTGGGGATTGAGCATCGTATACATGTATTTCCAGTTCCCTCTCATGGTGTTGATCATTGCGCCTGCGCTGGACGGCTTGCGGCGGGAATGGCGCGAGGCTTGCGAGAACCTGGGCGGCACCTCGTATCACTACTGGCGATACGTGGCAATACCCATTTTGCTGCCCTCCCTTCTGGGCACGATGATCCTGCTCTTTGGCAACTCGTTCGGCGCGTACGCCACCGCGTATGCGTTTTCAGGCAGTTTCATCAACCTGGTTACCGTCCTGATCGGCGCGCAGATCCAAGGCGACGTGCTTTACAACCCTGGCCTCGGCAACGCGCTGGCGCTGGGGATGATCGTCATTATGGCGCTCAGCATGACAGGTTATATCTGGATGCAAAAGCGCGTGGCGAGGTGGATACAATGAGCAATATATTTGGAAAATCCCTGACTTCCTGGGCATTTCGTCGCTCCCAGGAAGCAAAACCGAAAAACGGAATACGCGGACGGTTGAATATATGGGCTTGGTTTATCCTGCTCATTGGAATTGTGTATTTCTTCCTGCCGCTCATCGCCACCTTCGAATTCAGCCTGCGGATGGTTAAGGACCGCTACACCTTTGAAGCCTACCGCGTGGCTTTCACCGATCCTAAGTTCTTTCTCAATTTTGGTTACTCGGTGCTGTGGGCGCTCCTGACCATCTTTTTCAGCACGTTGTTGGTGGTGCCGACGGCGTATTGGGTGCATTGGAAGTTGCCCAAAGCTCGCCCTTTCGTGGAGTTTGTGACCCTCATGCCGTTTGTAGTGCCTGCGGTTGTGCTGACCTTTGGCTTGATTCGTTTGTATGGGCGGCCGCCGATCGTGCTACTCGGCAGCCCAATATTGTTGATCGCCGGATATATCGTACTTTCCCTACCCTACATGTTCCGGGCGGTGGATACGGGCTTACGGGCGATTGACGTCCGCACGCTCACTGAGGCGGCATTGAGTCTTGGAGCAGGATGGGGCACCATCCTCACACAGGTAATTTTCCCCAACCTGCGTGTGGCGATTCTAAGCGGAGTCTTCCTCACCTTTGCCATCGTGATGGGGGAGTTTACCTTTGCATCCCTGCTGGCCTGGCCCGCCTTCGGTCCCTACATGGAGGAGATCGGCTCAATGCGGGCATATACACCCCAGGCGCTTTCGGTCGTCAGTTTCCTTCTAACCTGGGCATCCATTGGCTTATTGCAGTGGATCGGCCGCGGGCGCGGACAGGAACAGGTCGCCGGCGCGCACTAATCAAGCGAGGACATTATGGCATTTCTGGAAATCAACAACGTAAGCAAGAAATTCGGTGCCACGGAAGCCGTAAGCGATTTCAACCTCCACGTCGAAAAAGGCGAATTGGTATCCTTCCTGGGTCCCAGCGGATGCGGAAAAACGACCACGCTGCGCATGGTGGCGGGATTCGAATCCCCAACCAGCGGGCGGATCGTGATGAACGGCGAGGATATTACCGAGATGCCTCCCAACCAGCGCGACGTGGGA
Organism: Anaerolineales bacterium; assembly: GCA_013360875.1. Taxonomy (GTDB): domain Bacteria; phylum Chloroflexota; class Anaerolineae; order Anaerolineales; family Villigracilaceae; genus Defluviilinea. The sequence continues at coordinate 7,853 of JABWAU010000046.1, forward strand.
ATGGTGTTCCAGTCCTATGCGCTCTTCCCGAACATGACCGTCGCGGACAACATCGGGTTTGGACTCAAGGTGATGAAGAAATCGCCGGACGAGATCAAACAACGCGTGAAGGAAATGCTGGATTTGATCAACATGCCGGAATACACCCATCGTTATCCTTATCAACTCTCCGGCGGACAACAGCAACGCGTCGCGCTGGCGCGCGCCTTGGCTCTGCGCCCCGACGTGCTTCTGCTCGACGAACCGCTTTCGGCTTTGGACGCCAAAATTCGCGTCTCCCTGCGCGCCGAGATCCGCTCCATCCAGCAAAAACTCGGCATCACCGCCATTTACGTCACCCACGACCAGGAGGAGGCGCTTTCGCTCTCCGACCGCGTGGTGGTGATGAACAAGGGTCAGATGGAACAGGTCGGCACACCCTTCGAGATCTATAACTTCCCCACGACGACCTTCGTGGCGAACTTCGTCGGCACGTTGAACGCCGCCGAAGCGGAGGTGCTGGACCCAGCCAAAGGATTGATCAGCGTGGACGGCGTGCAATTCATCTCTGCCGACGACGACTTGAAAACCAAGCGAAAGGGCGACAAGGTCCGCATGTCCATCCGTCCCGAACGCTTCAGTTTTGCCTCCGAGGGAAAGAAAGCCAATGTCGTGGATTGCGCGATCGAGAACATCACCTTCCTCGGTTCGGTCGTGCGCATCCAGGTCAGGATCGGGGAGACGAACTTCAACATGGATACCTTCAACAACCCGTTCCTGGAACTGCCAAAAATCGGGGACCGCACGCAGGTCACCTGTTCGCAAAATGCCGTGCTGATATTGGAAGAATAGAATGTGAACGCGCTCGGTTCGGCGCCCGGCGAACCGTCGAAACATCCCCCGTGTTTCCTGCGGGGGACGTTTTTTTGTCCCTCTTGATAGTAAAATCGTCAACGCCAAATGGTTCATCCCGCCCGCGCAGCGCGCGACCGGGAGCGCTCTTGTGGTATGCTTGAAAAACTCGCAAGGAGTTGATCATGACCATTACCGTAGAATTCAACGGTAGCATAGCCAGCGTCGTCCTTTCAGGCGGGATAGATTACGCAGCGCAGGAGGCATTCAAAGCCGCGAACAAACAGGCGCTTTCCGCGAACGGCGTCACGGAAATCCACGTGGACTTCGCAAAAGCGACCTTCCTCGATTCATCCGGCATCCGCGCCCTGCTGATGCTCCAAAAAGAGGCGGACACCGCAGGCAAATCGCTCGTCCTTTTGAACTGCAGCGAAAACCTGCGCAGTATTTTCGCGATCGGCGGATTCGACAGGGTGTTCACCTTTCGCTAAACTCACACACCAAGGAGACTCATCGAACATGACCCCCGGCACCTCCCTCCCCTTTCAGATTGGATCAAAACCATGAAACTGGAATACTCCGAACTAAAGGACGGAATCCGGTTGATCAGGCTCGAGGGAAGACTCGACCTGAATGGGACGTACAGCATCGAGGTCCAGTTTGTGAACCGCTGCGCGGGCGACGGAGTCCGCGTGTTGGTGGATTTGTCCGAGGTGAGTTACGTCTCGTCGGTGGGAATCCCCATGTTGGTGAACACAGCCAAATCGGTCGTGAGCCGGGGCGGAAAGATGGCGTTCATCCGCCCGCAGGAAACCGTTTTCAAGGTGCTGGAACTGGTCGGCATTCCTCAGATGATCCCGATCTTCGACGATCTGGATGCGGCGATCGCAAGCCTGAAATGAGGCGGACGGGGCGTTAATAAATTATATATAATTTTGCGGTATAATGTGGACAAGGAAATTGAAAGCGGATGCCCCGCTTTAGGAGTTCACCATGATTACCGCGTTACTTTTCATCCTGCCGATTGCCCTCATCCTTTGGGCTTTGTCTCGGACGACCGAAAAGGTTCTGTCCATCAGACAGAGCGAAAGGGATGCAGGCAAAAAGCCGTCCGTTTATTTGTAATAAATGGATTCCAACCGAAAAGGCTTCGGATCATCTCCGGAGCCTTTTTCGTTTTGGATGCAAACCCGCCTCCCTCCCCTCCGACGCCCTTCGATCAAACTCAGGGCAAGCCTGCCTCAGTCACGAGCCGCCGTTACCCGGCCCCGGCCGATTCCCACAACCTACGCGCCGACCTTGCTTTTCGCCCGATAAAACGCCGCCCAGCGCTTGTTGACTTCTTCCGTGGCTTGCTGGCGCGTGTACCCGTATTTGACCTGGAGCATGGTCAGGAACTTGTCCTGCTTGTCCTGCGCCCTGTCAATCTTTTTCAGGTCGTGTTCGCCCAACAGGCTGAACCACTCCACGGACTGCCCGCGGATTGTCTTCCAGTTTCGATCGAATTTCGATTTTTGCGTGTTCATAGGCGTCTCCTCAGAGAGTTATAAAATTTACGGACTCAATTTGGAGTTTTCGAGATTTCGTTCTTCAGGCTATCCATTTCCCCAGACGTGAATAGCAAAACAAAATTGTCAAACTCTTGCATGTCCATTGTACTATGAACCGGCTGCAAAATCGCGATTTTCGGAGACGAATTGCAGAATTGAAAATGCGAGGAAGAGGACAAAACAAAAAACGGCTCCGTCGTCGGAAGCCGTTCTTTCTTACACCTGCGGCAGATTTCTTCGCAAAATATTGTACATGGGCAGCGCTTTGACCGCCCCCTCCACCACGCAGGTCATCGGGTTATCCACGAGATAGGCGGGGATGCCGAGCGACTTGGTCAGCAGTTTGTCAACCCCGCGCAGGAGCGCGCCGCCGCCGCACAACGCCACGCCGCGGTCAATGATGTCCGCCACAAGTTCGGGCGGCGTCTTTTCGAGTACGCGGCGACCGGTCTCGATCACCAGTTTGAGCGGTTCCTGCAATGCTTCGACGATCTCGCCTGTTGTCAGCGTGACGGGGCGCGGCAGACCCGTGACCTGATCCTGTCCCTGCACCTCCATGCTGTTCTCGGTATCCTGCGGAACGGCGGCTCCGATCTTGATCTTGAGATGCTCCGCCGTCACCTGACCGATCGTCACCCCATATTTCCTCCGCACATAATTGATGATGGCTTCGTCGAGTTCCAACCCGCCGGCGCGCAGGGTTTCCGCCGAGACGATGCCGTACATCGCCATCACCGCGGCTTCCGTGCATCCCCCGCCCAGGCAGATGACCATGTTCCCCGAAGGCGAACCAATCGGAAGGTCCACGCCCAGAGCCGCCGCCAAAGACTGCTGGATGAGGGAGGCGTCGCGGCTTCCCGCCTCCAAAACTGCCTCGTAGACCGCGCGTCGCTCCACGCTGGTAACGCCATAAGGCACCGAGATCATCACGCGCGGACGGAAGATGCGCATGGATCCGCTCACGCGCTGGAGCAGGTAGGAAAGGAGCGTTTCGGTGATCTCGTAATCGGCAATGACCCCGTTCTTCAAGGGACGCGCCACCTCGATGCTTTCGGGAACGCGCCCGTACATGTCGCGCGCCTCCTGCCCCACCGCCACCATCTTCTGGTTATCCACTTCGATGGCGACGATGGTCGGCTCGTCCAACAGCACTTGCGAGCCGTCGGCGAGACGCGTGAACATGGTCCCCAGGTCTATGCCTAGGTCTTTAGAGAACATTGCCACGGGCTTTTCCGTTTTGATCGAAGGTTTCGAGCATTCGCACCAACCACGGTCGGCTACATTGATTCATCCTGCTCGGTGATGGGCGCCCCAGCCCTGCGATAGCGGCGCACCGCATCGAGGCGCAGGTTGGAGCGGCGCAGGGCGGCTTCCATGAGAAGATAGGTGTCCTGGTCTTCGGGTTTGGTATTGGCGAGCGCCTCCTCGGCTCGTTTCTTCGCGGCTTTGGCGCGTACGATGTCAATCTCTTCGATGTTCTCCGCCGCGTCCGCCAGAATGGTTACGATGTCCGGCTGGACCTCCGCGATGCCGCCCGCCACGGTGAACAGTTCCTCCCTCCCCTGGCGGCGGATCCTGATGACGCCGTATTTGAGGATGGCAAGCACGGGGGCATGATGAGGCAGGATGCCCATTTCGCCAGCCGCGCCCGGCAGGACGACGATATCCACGTCGCCCTGAAAGACAGTGCGGTCCTGGGAAATAATTTCGCAACGTATGGTCATTACGCGCCCTTCGCGATCTTGTCCGCTTTTTCGCGCACGTCTTCGATCGTGCCAGCCATCATAAACGCCTGTTCGGGGAGGTCGTCGCACTTGCCGTCCAGGATCTCGCGAAAACCGCGCACGGTATCGTTCAACGGGACGTAACGACCGGGGATTCCCGTAAAGCGTTCCGCCACGAAGAAGGGCTGGGAGAAGAAACGTTCGATCTTGCGCGCACGCGCCACGACCAGTTTGTCGTCCTCGCTCAACTCGTCAATGCCGAGAATGGCGATGATGTCCTGCAGGTCCTTGTAACGCTGCAGGATGCGCTGGACTTCGCGCGCGGTTCGGTAGTGATCCTCGCCCACGATGTTCGGATCGAGAATTCGGGAGGTCGAGGCGAGCGGGTCCACCGCCGGGTAAATGCCTTTTTCCACAATGGATCGTTCGAGGGCGATGGTCGCGTCGAGGTGCGTGAACGTTGCCACCGGCGCGGGGTCGGAGTAGTCGTCCGCAGGAACGTACACTGCCTGCATCGAAGTGATCGAGCCGGTGCGCGTGGAGGTGATGCGTTCCTGCAATTCGCCCATTTCCGTCGCGAGCGTCGGCTGGTATCCCACTGCGGAGGGCATGCGCCCGAGCAACGCCGACACCTCGGAGCCGGACATCGAAAAGCGGAAGATGTTGTCAATGAAGAGCAGAACGTCCCTGCCCTGGTCGCGGAAATATTCCGCCATCGAGAGCGCGGTGAGCGCCACGCGCAGGCGCACGCCCGAGGGTTCGTTCATCTGCCCATAAACCATCACGGTATCCTTCATCACGCCCGACTCGAGCATCTCGCGATAGAGTTGCGTGCCTTCGCGGGTGCGTTCGCCCACGCCCGCGAACACCGAGTTGCCTTCGTGTTCCGTGGCGACTGAACGGATGAGTTCCATGATGATGACGGTCTTGCCGGTGCCGGCGCCGCCAAAGATGCCCGTCTTGCCGCCTTTGGTGAACGGCGCGATCAGGTCAATGACCTTAATGCCCGTCTCGAACACCTCCACACGCGTAGCTTGCTCCGCGAACGACGGTGCGGGACGATGGATCGGGTAACGAATATCGGCTGTCACTTCCCCTTTTTGGTCAACGGGATTTCCCAGCACGTTGAAGATGCGCCCGAGCGTGGCTGGACCGACGGGAACCAGGATGGGCGCGCCTGTGGCGATCGCGGGAACGCCGCGTTGCAGACCGTCGGTCGCGTCCATCGCCACCGTGCGGACCCAGTTATCGCCGATGTGTTTTTGCACTTCCAGAACGAGCGGTTCCTTTCCGGGACGTTCTACATGCACCGCCTCAAAGAGTTCGGGGACTTCGCCCTCGGGGAATTCCACATCCACCACACCGCCGAGAATTTGCGCCACACGGCCCATTTTGTTTGCCATGACTTTTCCTCCAAATTATTTCGCGGCGAGCGCTTCCGCGCCGCCCACAATGTCCAGAATATCGTTCGTGATCGCCTGCTGGCGAACCTTGTTATAAGCCAGTTGCAACGCGCCGACCAGTTCCCTGGCGTTCTCTGTGGCGTTGCGCATGGCGATCATGCGCGCGGCGTGTTCGCTGGCTTGCGATTCCAGTACAGCCTGGTAGATCTGCAAAGCCGTAAAGCGCGGCGCCATTTCGTCCAGGATTTCCTGCTGTTCGGGCTCGTATTCGTACGCCGCCGCAGGGCCCGTCTGGTGTTCGCCGAAATCCTCCACCAGGCCCTCGCGCGTTGTCACCACGAGAGGCAGTAGTTTCTTCACAGTGGCGACCTGCCGCGCCATGCTGATGAAGTCCGTATAGATCAAATACACCTCGTCCGCGTTACCTTCGAGGTATTCGTCCACCACGAGCCGCCCGATCGCGGAGATGGGCCCAAATTTCGGCGTGGGAGGCAGGTTGCTGAAATCCGCCAGCACCGGTTTGCGGAGGCGCAGGAGCAGGTCGCGTCCCTTGCGCCCCACGGTGATGTATTTCACCGGCACGCGATATTTATCGAAGTTCTTCAACACGTAGCGGATGACGTTGGTGTTGTACGCGCCAGCCAGCCCGCGGTCCGCCGTCATCACGATGACGAGAGCCGCCTTCGGGTTGGGACGTTCCGTCAACAGCGGATGCAGGGCGACGTGTCCGGGTTGAGCCGTGACGTGGGTCAGCACCTGCCAGGCTTTGGTCGCGTAGGAACGGGTGGCGGTCAGAGCCTGAATCGCCTTGCGGACCTTCGCCGCGCTGACCGCCTCCAGCGCGCGCGTCACCTGCGAGATGTTCTTTACACTTTTGATGCGAAGCCGCATCTCACGAGCGGAAGCCATTATTGCGCCTGCCAGGTGTTTCGGAAGGCGTCCAGCGCCTTCGTAAGGTTCACACGGTTGTCATCCGTGATCATCTTCTTTTCCTCGATGTCACTGCCGATGTCGGGATGAGAGGCTTCCATGTACTTGAGCAGTTCCGTCTGCCATTGCGCCATCTTTTCGACCGGGACACCGTCGGCGTAACCGTTGGTACCGGCAAAGATCACAATCACCTGGTCGGGAAGCGACATGGGGGAATATTGCGGCTGTTTGAGGATCTCCTGCATGCGCTGACCGCGACCGAGCTGCTGCTGCGTGGCTTTGTCGAGGTCTGACGCCATCAACGCGAACGCGGCAAGTTCGCGGTACGCCGCCATGTCGAGGCGCAGGCGTCCCGCCACCTGTTTCATGGCTTTGGTCTGCGCGTCGCCGCCCACACGCGAGACCGAAATGCCCACGTTCACCGCAGGGCGGATGCCCGCATTGAACAGATTGGATTCGAGATAGATCTGCCCGTCCGTGATCGAAATGACGTTGGTCGGAATGTAGGCGGACACGTCGCCGAGCAGGGTTTCGATGATGGGCAGCGCGGTGAGCGACCCACCCGTGCCTTTGACCTTGACCAGTTTGTGATCGTCGGGGTTGTCCATGCGCTTGCGGGCTTCCTCGGCTTCGTCCTTCGATATGGGACCCCCATACACCTTCCCGTCCACACCGTCCTTATCGGAGGCGAGCGGTTCGCTGAAGTCCTTCCTCGTAATCACGTATTTATTTGCCAGTCGCGCGGCGCGTTCGAGCAGGCGCGAGTGCAGGTAGAACACGTCGCCGGGATACGCCTCGCGTCCGGGCGGGCGGCGCAGCAACAGGGAGACCTGGCGATACGCCCACGCGTGTTTGGATAGATCGTCGTAGATCACCAGCGCGTCGCGTCCCGTCTCCATGAACTCCTCGCCGATGGCGCAGCCGGAATACGGAACGATGAACTGCAACGCGGCGGATTCATCCGCGGACGCCGAGACGACAATGGTATGTTCCATCGCACCGTAACGCTCGAGGATGCCGACCGTGCGCGCCACCGCCGCCTTCTTCTGACCGATGGCGACGTAGATGCAGATCAGATCCTTGCCCTTCTGGTTGATGATGGTGTCAATCGCAATGGCGGTCTTGCCGGTCTGGCGGTCGCCGATGATCAACTCGCGCTGTCCGCGTCCCACCGGGATCATCGCGTCAATGGATTTGATGCCCGTCTGGACGGGCGTATCCACGTCCTGCCTTTGCACCACGCCGGGCGCGATGCGTTCGATGGGACGGAACCCGGTCGTCGCAATGGGACCCTTGCCGTCAATCGGCTCGCCCAGCGCGTTGACCACGCGTCCGATCATCGCGTCGCCCACAGGCACTGAAGCAATGCGTCCCGTGCCGCGTACGCTCATGCCCTCGACGATGCCGCCGTAATCGCCCATCACGATTACACCGACGCTTTCCTTTTCGAGGTTGAACGCGGTGCCCATCACCCCGTTCGAGAACTGCACGAGTTCCTGCGCCCGCACGTTCGCAAGCCCCTTCACGCGCGCGATCCCGTCGCCCGCCTCCACCACCGTGCCAATGTCGCTGATGCTGAGTTCCGGTACGAATCCCTCGATCTGCTTCTGCAAATCACTCGCGATCTGCTGGATCAAGTCTGTCATTATTCCTCCACAAAAAGATACTTACAAGAACCCGGATAAGCGCGTTATCCGGGTATATGTGTGATTTTCCATCGGCGCCCTCTTCGTGAGGAGCGGCACAAGCGAACCAATGATACCTGAAAGCCCCTGCATTGTCTAGTTACAAAGTTTTTCGTCCTAAAACCCTTGTCATTCGGCGGGCTTGGTATATACTCACGCGCAACACCCTTCGAGGAGCAAAAAATGTCTGTAGCCCGTCGCATCAAACGCTATTGGAAAGTGGCTGTTCTCGCAAACATCAAGGACGACTCGCAACCCAAACCGGAGGGCGTTCCCCCGGATGCCTTTGCCGACTTCGATCACATCGAGACGGTGGATGCGATTCGCGCGGCAATCGAAACTGACGGCCACACAACCGTCTTTATCCATGCTGACGCGAACCTCCCCTACGCCTTGCGGGAGGCAAATCCCGACATCTGTTTCAATATTGCCGAGGGACTCGGCGGAGACGCGCGCGAAGCGCAGGTCCCCGCCCTGCTGGAAATGTTCCGCATCCCCTACACCGGCTCGCGCGTGCTGACCAACGGCATCTCCCTCGATAAGACCCTGACCAAACGCATCTGGCGTGACCGACGCCTGCCCGTCGCCCCGTTCCAGGAATTCAACTTCGGCGACGAACCGCTTCGCCCCGAACTGAAATTTCCTCTCTTCGTCAAACCGGCGCGCGAAGGCACCGGCATGGGCGTGGACTTGAAAGCCATTGTCAAGAACGAAAAGGAAATGCGTGAACGCATCATGTACATCGTCAACACATATCAGCAGCCCGCCCTCGTCGAGACTTTTCTTCCCGGGCGTGAATTCACGGTCGGCGTCATCGGGCGGTCGGACGCAAAACTGTATTCACGCCACCCCGAATGGTACGAAAAGGACGGCTTCCATCGTTTCCCGGTACTCGAGTTGGATAGTTCGCGCTCCGTGACCCCGAACATTTACAGCCAGGCGGCGAAATCGAAGGACATCGGGGAGGAGGGCGCGCCGGGCTACGTCTGCCCCGCAAACATTGACCCCGAACTTGACAGGAAACTCAAACACTTTGCCCTGCGCGCCCATCAATTGCTTTACGCGCTCGACGTTTCGCGCACGGATATCCGCCTCGATGAAGAAGGCAACCCGCGCCTGCTCGAAATCAACACCCTGCCCGGACTCACTCCCAACTACAGCGACCTCTGCCTGCAAAGCGCGGCGGAGGGGATTCGCTACGAGGATCTGATCCTGGAAATTCTATACCTCGGCGCCTCACGCTGGGGCATGATCGAACCGCGCGAGGTTTCGCCCGATCCGGGCAAAAAAAGATAACGCAGGAGTTCACCCTACGCCGCCGCTTAAAATGAAAAAACCGCCGGTGGATGAGACCTTCCCGGCGGTTTTCCATTTCAATGTATATTTTTCTACCATACATTTTGCTCGAATACCAGACCCTAAGAGAATGCCTGAAACCTTTAGAGTCTTTCATCAAGCGGATGTGTGGTAGAGAAGTAGAAAATACTATGCCGTTACGATCTTGATGTTGAATCTTTGGGCAGGCAATGTCTTTCGCAGGTTATACCAAAGCAGGAGATACATCTCCGGTCCGCGCGCCGTTGCAATATCGCCCAAGTCAATGATGGACTTCCAGCCAAACCAGTCGCGCAGGATCATCACGACCGTCGCCTTGGCTTCGATGTCGTTCCCGCTGACAAAGATATCGGTCCTTTCGATCAACTTGAGAGGCTCCACCATCACGTTGGCGTTGACCGTATTGAGCGTCTTTACCACCCGCGCTTCGGGAAACGCCCGCTGGATTTGCTCGCCCAGGGAATCGGTGTTACAGACCGTCAATTTCCACACCTCCGCGGAACGATCCAGCGGGTTGGAAGTATCAATCAGGATCTTGCCTTTCAAATTCTCAGCCCCCGCCATGGTCAGGGCGTCCAGCGAAGCGGATCCCTTCGTGCAATTGAAGAGGATCTCTCCAAACTCAGCCGCGTTCCTGAAGGTGCCGTACAGGGCGTTATGACCCTCCTTCTTTGCCCAGACGACCGATTCGGGTTTTGCCGGGTCACGCGATCCGAGCATAACGTCATGCCCGAGTTGCACCAGTTTGGAACCGATCGTTTGCGCGGTCACTCCCGAACCCAAAATCCCAATTTTCATAGCAAACTCCTTTTCAGCGCCCGAATTTGTCCTGCCACTGCCCTATTCTACAACAACTCCGCCGGAAGATTTGGTCAATTTCGTCTTCAACCACTTCAAGCGAAAGATCTCCTCGCGTTCGCGTTCCTCGAGCGAACCGACGATGAAAGCAATGGTCGCTTCGTATTGCGGAATGAAGATGTGCTGGAGGGCATTCACGCGGCGTTGGGTCTTGCGCAGTTCGCTGGCGAGACGCCACACGGCCGCGGTCAGCATCGAGAGTTGCGGGATGCGCAGAAGCACTTCACGGAACGCGTCGCTGGCTTCATCGAGCGCCGCGGAGGTGTCGCCGGGACTGTACGGAAGTCTCGGCGGTTCGCCGCGCGCTTCGATCTGCGGAAGGGCAACGCCCATGATGCCGCGCAAACGCAGATGCACGTCCACCGTTTTGTCCACCGCAAGCGAAGCCCATTCCACATGGTCGGAACCCATGACGAGGCGCGCCTTTTCCATGGCGTTGTATGCCGTTTCCAGCAGCGCCCAGACTTCCTTTTGCAGAGTATCGGCTTCCTTTGCTACACGCACCAGTTCGCCGGTCAGGGCTTCGCGTTTGCGGTCGAGGATCTCATAACCCTCTTTCGCAAAGCGCAATTCCTTCTTCAAGCGGATCAGGTTCGTGCGGGTGGGGGCAATGTTAATTTGCGGCATCGTCGCCTTTGTAGTATTGCGCGATCTCGTCGAGCGTGACGCGGGTCAGTTCCTGTTTCGGGAGCATGGAAAGGAGTTTCCATCCAATTTCCAACGTCCGTTCGATGGTGCGATTCTCAGTAAAACTCTGGTTGACGAATTCACGCTCGAAGGCGCGTCCAAACTTGAGATATTTCTGGTCCACTTCGGTGAGCTCTTCCTCGCCGATCACGGATGCCAGTGCGCGCACGTCCTGAGTCTTGGCATAAGCCGCGTATAACTGCGCCCCCCAACGCGGATGGTCGTCACGGGTGCGATTTTTACCGATGCCGTCCTTCATCAAACGTGAAAGGCTCGGCAGGACAGCCACAGGCGGATAGATACCAGCGAAATGCAATTCGCGTCCCAATACGATCTGCCCTTCGGTGATGTAACCGGTCAGGTCAGGCATCGGATGAGTGATATCGTCGTTAGGCATCGTGAGGATCGGTATTTGCGTGATCGAGCCTTTGCTCGTGCGGATGCGTCCTGTGCGCTCATATATCGAGGCGAGGTCGCTATATAAGTAGCCCGGGTAACCTTTACGACTTGGCACTTCACCACGCACATTCGAGATCTGACGCAAGGCTTCGCCATAGTTGGTCATGTCGGTCAACACAACCAGCACGTGTTTCTCAAGTTCGTACGCGAGATACTCCGCCAACGTCAATGCCGCGCGCGGGGTGACGATACGCTCGACCGGGGGATCGTCCGCAAGGTTGAGGAACATCGCCACACGGGTCAACGCGCCGCTTTCAGTGAAGGAGCGGCGGAAGTAATCCGCCACGTCGTTCTTTACGCCCATCGCGGCGAACACAATGGCAAACTCTTCGCCTTCGGTCTGAGGCGCGCCCGCCACCTTGCCCAGTGTCGCCTGGCGAACGATTTGGGCAGCGAGCTGGTCGTGAGGCATACCGGCCCCAGAAAACAGGGGCAGTTTTTGACCGCGCAGGAGCGTGTTCACTCCATCAATGGTGGAGATGCCTGTCTGGATGTAATCACGCGGATAAATGCGCGCTGTCGGGTTGATCGGCTGTCCGTTGACATCCATGTAGCGGTCTGTCAGCGGTTCAGGACCGCCGTCAATTGGATTCCCCAAACCGTCGAAGATGCGCCCGAGCATTTCCTCCGCAACGGGGATGTGCAGGGTGTTCCCCAGAAAACGCACACGGGTTCCGTCAATCGAAAGCCCTGTGGAACCCGCGAACGACTGGATCACCGCAAAGCCTTCGCCCACCTCCAGCACACGCCCTCGCCGCACGTGACCGCGCGAATCCCGGATCTCAACCACTTCATCGTAACTGACGTTCGCCGCGCCTTCGACAACCAGGATTGGACCTTCGATTCTCGCGACGCCGACGACTTCCTGACCGCCTTGTACTGTTACTACACTCATGATCTGTACTCCGCATCCAACTGACCCATTTGCTGGTCAATTTGTTTCTGAATGTCGTCGAACCTTGTCATCTCTTCATTCGTGATCGTGGACTTGGCACGGATGATGGTATCCACCACCGGCAGGTCGTGGATCAGGTTGATGGGGGCGCCGCGTTTGATGATTGCCATGCCGCGCTCGTGGAAGTACAGCACCAACTCCAACATGCGGATCTGCTTTTCGACCGACGAATAAGCGTCCACGGTTTCAGTGGCATTCTGTTGCAAAATGCCCTCACGGATGAGGCGCGTGGTTTCCAGTACCATGCGTTCGGTGTAGGGAAGCGCATCCGGACCGACCAGCTTGACGATCTGGGAAAGACGCGCCTCCTCGCTCAACAACTCCATCGCGCGGTTGCGCATGGTCAACCAGTCTTTGCCGGTCTTTTCACGCCACCATGCCGCCACATCTTCGATGTATTCGCTGTAACTGTCCAGCCAGTTGATGGCAGGGAAATGACGGGCAGAGGCAAGCGATTTATCCAACGCCCAGAAACAACGGATGTAGCGTTTGGTGTGCTGCGTGACGGGTTCCGAGAAGTCGCCGCCGGGCGGCGAGACGGCTCCCACAATGGATACCGATCCTTGGGTGCCGTTCAAATTATCCACGAAACCCGCCCGTTCGTAAAATTCCGCCAGGCGGCCCGCAAGGTAAGCGGGGTACCCTTCCTCCGCCGGCATTTCCTCGAGTCGCCCGGAAACTTCGCGCAACGCCTCCGCCCAACGGGAGGTCGAATCCGCCATCAACGCAACGTGGTAACCCATGTCACGGTAGTACTCCGCAATGGTGATGCCGGTGTAGATGCTGGCTTCGCGCGCCGCTACGGGCATGTTGGACGTATTCGCTATCAGCACGGTACGCTCCATTAAGGGGCGACCAGTCCTCGGGTCGACAAGATGCGGGAATTCCTGCAACACTTCCGTCATCTCGTTGCCGCGTTCACCGCATCCGATGTAGACGATGACCTCGGCGTCCGCCCATTTGGCGATGCTGTGCTGGGTGACGGTCTTCCCCGAACCGAAGGGACCGGGGATGCCCGCCGCGCCGCCCTTGGCGACGGGGAAGAATGTATCGAGAATCCTCTGACCCGTGATCAGCGGGACGTTTACGCCGCGCCTCCGCACGAAGGGACGGGGTCGCCGCACGGGCCAGCGCTGAAGCATGGTGATGGTTTTTTCCTCCTTACCCATTTTGACTTTGGCAATCGCATCCTCCACCGTGTAATCACCTGCGGAGGCAACCCAGGTGATCGTGCCGGAGTCATCCGGGTTGAGCATGACGCGATGTTCGAACGTTTCTGTTTCCATCGCAATGCCGAGGATTGCCCCGCCTTTTACCTCGTCGCCAGCCCTGACTTTCGGCGTGAAGCGCCATTTCTTCTCACGGCTGATCGCATTGAAGCGCGCGCCGCGCTTGATGAAGGGACCCATCGCCTCTTCGATCAACGGAAGCGGACGCTGCACGCCGTCGTAAATGCTTTGGATCAATCCCGGTCCCAGTTCCACCGAAAGCGGCAGCCCTGTGCCGTAGATTGGCGCGCCGGTCTTCATGCCCGAAGTTTCTTCATATACCTGCACGGTAATCTGATCGCCACGAAGACCAATCACTTCCCCCACAAGCCGCTCTGTACCCACTTCCACCAGCTCGAGCATGCCTACGTGTCGGGATCCGCGCGCGCGTACCACGGGACCGCTGATCCAGGTAATCGTTCCGACTTGATCGCTCATTCGTTTTCTCCCGTCAGCGTTTTATAAACGGAGGAACGCAGGGAGCCTCTCAAACGGCTCAGGCGGGTTTCGAGCGTATTATCGTATTGCAGTTTCCCGCCCGCTGCGCTCACCACCACGCCGCTGCCTTCCTCAAGTGGTTTGCCAAATGTGAATTTTCCGTTTAGTTCCCTGGCAAGTTCATCCAGTTTCAACACCTTTTGCGTGACTTCATCCGCGCGGACTTCGGCTTCCTTCGCATTCATTTGGATCAACGCCTCGCGCGCCAGCATGGTCGCGATCGCGCCATAATCCGGGCGCTTTTTTATGGCGTCTAATTGCTTCTGCGCCGCATCGAACACCTCGTTCAGAATCTTCTCGCGCTGTTCCAACTGGATGGAACGCGCCTTGAGCAGGGATGTCGCCGAGGATTGGCTGCGAAGACGGTCCGCCTCCTCCTTGGCGCGGGCAAGGATTGCCTTTCGTTCGGACTCCGCCTGTTCCTGGGCGCGCCTCCGAATTTCCTCCGCCTTCTCCCTTGCCTGCGCGTACAATTGCTCCGCTTCTTCGCGCGCCTCCATCATGATGGCGCGCGCAAGTAATTCAATATCTTGTTCTACAGTTTTCATTGCGCTCATAACAATCCTGTTCCTTGCATCCTGTTCCGGCAGGAAGGGACTTGCTACAGTTTGATCCCGATTGCCCGCAGGACGATATCGCCCAGCGAAGGCTGTCCTTCCGGGACGCCTGCACGGGATGGAATCTCCACCACCAGCGGAACTGTACTCCGCAGATTCAAGTGTTCCATGCGGGCTGGGATCAACGCCGCCACATCCTGCGTGACAAGCACGATGCCAATGTCCTTATTGGCTTGCGCTTCGTCCAATGCCTGGTTGACCTCTTCGGCGGTGGTGGCAATCCTTCCGCCCACGCCTGCCAGCGAGAATCCAAGCACCGCGTCAGGATGACCGATGACCAGAATCTTCATATTCCTAGAGGATCAGGAAGGAAATGATCAAACCATAGATGGCAATACCTTCCGAAAGACCCACGAAGATCAACGCGCGGCCGAAGGACTCGGGTTTCTCAGCCGTGGCGCCCACCGCCGCCGCGCCGGAGTTGCCCACCGCGATACCCGCGCCGATGCAAGCCAGCCCCGTGGAAAGCGCCGCCGCCAGCGTGGCGTATTGATCCACCACACCGCCTTCCTGTGCCGCCCCAGCCGCCATCACGGACGAAGGCGAGGCAAGCCAGACCATCGCCAGTCCCGCCGCGAACATGCCAACGAGAAAATTGAATCCGGTGAAGCCGTTGACAATGCGGGACATCGCTTGAGCAGGGCTTGCCTTCCCATTTTGCAGCAAATAAACAACCGCAGGGATTACCGGGATCAAACCAACCAGGACAGCGAATACCAAAAACATTTTTTATCTCCTTTTAGATAGATGGATGATTTATGCGCCTTTTACAGCAGGTTCAATGGGAGGCTACGCCTCCTCCTGAGAGGGATTCAATTTGAGCGGTTCGAATTGCATGCCGCCGCCGTGGAAGAATTTGCCGAGAATTTCATAATAGTGCAAACGCATGGTCTGAATGCCGACGATCAAGCCCTCAAAACCGATGATGAACAGATTGCCGATGACGATCGTGATCGCGCCGGTGTTAGCGAAACTGAGCTTTCCTGCTCTGAGATCGTCCACGACGATGGTCAGCGGCAGTGCGTTGTCGGTCTGTTCGTCGACGCGCACCCCGCCGACGACCACGTAGGGATCTAACGGCAAACTCTGGAACAGCGACGATTGCCAGTTCACCTTGGCCTCAATGTCGAGCGTGAACTGGTTGAAGTCGACCCCGCCGCCGGGCGTTTGGCCGAAGTTGCTCAACACGACGTCGTCGAGCGCAAAGGGCAGAAAATCGGCCACGCCGAACGCGAAACCGGCCGCATTGACGAGGCCGATGCTGTCGATTTGCCAATTGCCGCTGGCGTAGAACTCCAGATCGGTGATTTGCAGTTTCGGGCTTTGGTCGCGCGGAATGCCGGCCACGTCGGCCAAGCCGATGAACGCGGCTTCGACGAGCGGCAAGTGCAGCATCCGCGCCATCGGATCGCTGGTGATCGCCAGTTCCACCAGGTCGTTGCCGCTGGCTTCGACCGAGATTTCGATGAAGTCGCCCAGCGACGCGGCAAGGCTCGTCGCCGTGACGCGGAAGTCGCCGGTGGCGAGGTCCAGATTGATTTGCAGGCCGGAGAGCGTGGCGACGCCGTCCATTTCGCTGGTCGAGCGGTCGGGCAGCAGCGCCGCTTCGTCGACCGATAGTGTCAGGCCCGTCGCACCGAAGCCGCTCGTGCGATCGAACGACAAGCCGTTGATCGACGCCGAAAGGCCGACGAATTCGACGACATCAACGCCGCCGAGCGACAGGAATAGGTCGGTGGGCGGCAGCGTGGCGCTGCCGAGCGACGCGCCGTCGCCGCGAACGACGAGGTCTTCGAGCTCGAACGAAATTGGCTGGCCAAATCTGTCGGTGAACAGGCCGGTCGAGATGCCGCCGCGCTGTCGCGAACTTCATACTAGGGCCTTGGCCGTCGTCGGGCGATACAGAACCGCCGAGATCGAGTTGCTCCAAATTCTCGAGGAGGTCGAACGTGAGCGCGTCCATCTGCGCTTTGGGTGTCATTCGCTCTTTCAATACGCCGTCAAGTGTTTGGGGCTGAGTGAAAATATCGCTTACACATTTATTTATGTCGCTCGCAAAGCACGCGAAGTTCCTGAGCTCAAACGCGAGATTGCCAAGGGTGCGTTGTCGGTGAGTAAAGCAAAAAAAATCACTGGGGTGATTACTCGCGAGAATTCAGCTCAATGGATTGCGTTGGCGCAATCGGCGAGCCAACAAAAATTGGAGCGAGAGGTGGCCCTGGCGAATCCGCGCGAGGCCGGCCGCGGGCGCATGAACTACGTGCATCCGCAAAAGGAAATCACCGAGAAAATCGTGGTGACGTCTGCGCCCGTGGTTGGCGCGCGCGTGCAGGTGCAGGTTGGGATTTCTGAGCGGCTGATGATCAAGATTCGGCGAGTGCAGGAAATCCAGAGTCAAAAGGCCCGCAGGTCGGTCGGTCTTGAAGAAACTCTTGAGACTCTGGTGAACCACTATTTGGCCAAGTGCGATCCGCTGGAAGTGGCCAAGCGACAACTTCTGCGCGGCAAACTCGGCCACGCACCAAAAGCAGATGAATCGCTCGGAGTCGAGGGTGGTGTTGCCCTCTCGGAGACTTTATCGGGAGCTGCGCAATCAACTGCGGAAAAAGTCGGCAATCAACAGGTCTTAAGACTTGTTGCCGAAATGGGTGCGTCAGACCGGACGCCATCGCCAGCGCCATCGTCGGCGTCATCACTGTCTGAGACGACAGCGCGGGCACGATCGAGGATTGGGCGGCGCGGGCGAGAGAACAGGCGAC
>JABWAU010000168.1 GCA_013360875.1 Anaerolineales bacterium
GTGGGGTTGGCTACCACGCATGCCAATGCGCCTTTGGCATGAATGCCTTCGATGAGTTTGGTGTAATCGTAAACGCGCCCGAAGAAGTCGGGGTATTGGACGATGACGAGGCAGGTGGTGTCGTCCACCAGGGGCAGGAGGTCGGAAGGCTGGTAATCGGTGATTGGGAATTGGTCATCGTCGCCGACGAGTTGCATGTCCATGCCCTGGGTGTAGGTGCGGATGACGGCGCGGTATTGCGGGTGGACGGTGGGTGAGATGACGACCTTTTTGCGTTTGCCGCGGAACTGGGCCTTGGCGAGGTTGACGGCTTCGGCGGTGGCGGTCGCGCCGTCGTAGTGCGAGGCGTTGGAGACGTCCATGCCGGTCAGCGCGCACATCAGGGACTGGTACTCGAAGATGGCTTGCAGAGTCCCTTGCGAGATTTCGGGCTGGTAGGGGGTGTAGGCGGTGTAGAACTCGCCGCGGCGGAGGATGTGGTCCACGACGGAGGGGATGTAGTGATTGTACATGCCCGCGCCGAGGAAGGAGATCAGGTCGCTGCGGACGTTTTCGTTTGCTTGTGCGAGACCTGAGAGTTCGTCCAGCGCTTCCATTTCGGTAAGCGCGGGAGGCAGGTCGAGTTTTGGGAAGCGATGTCTGGCAGGGATATCCTCGAACAGGTCATCGAGCGATTTGACGCCGATGGTCGCCAGCATGGCATCGCGTTCCTTGGGGGAGATGGGGATGTAGGTCATGGTACCTCTGGTGCGTAGCGTGCGTCCTCTCACGCACGGCGGCGTTTGAGGGCGCCTTCTACGCATTAATGTGCGCGTTCCTCGCAATATTTTTCATACGCGGCGGCGTCCATCGTTTCGCCTTCGGAAGCGCCTTCGAGTTGAATCATCCACGCTTCGCCGTAGGGGTCGGTGTTGATGACTTCGGGCTTGTCGGAAAGTCCCTTGTTGACGGCGGCAACTTTTCCGCCTGCGGGGGAGTAAATCTCCGCCGAGGCTTTGACCGATTCGACCGAGGCGATGGGCTTGCCCGCTTCGATGGTCTCGCCTTCTTCGACGAGGATTTCGACGAAGACGATGTCGGAGAGTTGTCCCTGGGCGTAGTCGGAGAGACCGACTTTGCCGCTGGCAGGGTCGAACCATTCATCGGACTTGGTATATTTCAAATGGGCGGGAGCGTTCATTGTATTTGTCTCCTTGTGTGATTGCGTTAAGTTGGCGCAAGAGAGCGCCGCCTACGCTGAGGATGATTTGGCGAATCAAAAAGGCGCACGAGTATTATCGCGCGCCTCTGTAATTGGACCTGAGAGATTCTTTTAGCTGACTAGAGACTAGAGACTAGTGACTAGTAGACTAAAGTTACACCGTCGG
This sequence comes from Anaerolineales bacterium, assembly GCA_013360875.1. GTDB lineage: Bacteria > Chloroflexota > Anaerolineae > Anaerolineales > Villigracilaceae > Defluviilinea. Next base: position 1,368 of record JABWAU010000168.1, read on the forward strand.
TATCCCGCGAGGGATTTTCCAGAGTTGTTTCGGTAACAGGGTCCTTTTGCCTGAGAGTTTCGTCTGGTTTCGCCTGTTCCAGACTTGCACCTTCGGCGTCCTCACGCAACACGCTCCACGTATCACGCTTGGCTCTCTTCCCTGTTGCCCGCTAAGTTGTGCTTCGATTCTACGGGTGAGGGGAGCGAGAGTCAAGAGGAAGAAACTCATTGTTTCGGATTGGGTCACGGCGTTATCGTCGGAACGAATTTGGGCTGTTGCATTTGATCCATCAGGGTTTTGTATTGGGCGATGAGGTCCCGATGATCCGGGTCGCCGATCAGGTTTTGTAATTGATAGGGATCTTCCAGAAGATCGTAGAATTCCGGGTAGCCGTCGTTTTCGCCGTAAAAGTATCGCTCTGAGCGAACTCCCACGTAACTGCCGTCGAGGATTCCGCCTTCGAGGAGGAGGTATTCCCGCCAGGGTCCATCCCTCCGCAGGAGTTTGACGAGGGATTCGCCGTCCATCGAGACGGGGATGGGGATTCCCGCCAGATCAAACAGCGTGGGAGCGATGTCAATATTGGCGGCAAGTTTGTTTTCCGCGTACGGCTCGGGGACGAGAGGCGGATAGCGGATCGCAAACGGGACGTGGACATTTTCCTCGTAATACCTGTTCTTCGATGATCCGAATCTGTGCTCACCCAAAAACTGCCCGTTGTCCGAAATGAAAATGACCATCGTCCTGTCCAGTTCGCCCGAACTTTGCAACCGGGCAATAACCCTGGCAATCGTGCGATCGAGCGAGATCAGGGTGAGGAGTTGGTCGCGCCTGTACGCGTCAATTTCAACGATCTCCTCCTCAGTTAGGAGGGAGCGATTGGCAAGCCACGCCGGTTTGTCCGACATGTCCTCCTCGTTGAAGCTGGGCGGGCGGTGCGGTTCAAGATCGGTCAGCAAGCCTTCGTCCTCCACTGCGGGTGTGGTCGGGCGGTGGGGGGCGTTGGGCGCAAAGAGCAGGATGAACGGCTTGTCCTGCCGGGCGGCTTTATCGAGAAAATCCACCGCATAGTCGCCGAGCACGTAGGTGACATACTGGTCTTTGTGACGGAGCCATTCGCCGTTGACGTTGAGGTCGGGGCTGTAGTAGACCGTCTCGCCTTTGAAGAAGGATACCCAGTAATCGTACTCGGGGCGCGGTTCGCCCTTCCATGAATTCAGGTATTTTCCCACCAAGCCGGTGTAATAGCCGTTATCGCGCATGACTTCCATGAAGGTTGTGTGATTCAATTTGTCTTCGTTCTCGCGCACCCCGTGGTTGTGCGCGTACATGCCGGTCAATATGCTGGCGCGGCTTGGACAACACAGTGGCGTGGTCACGAATCCGTTTGCGAACGTCACGCCCTGATCGAAGATCAGGCTTTGTGTGTTGGGCATGTACTCCATTGTGTCGAGCCGCTGATCGTCCGTGACGATGACCAGGAAGTTCGGGCGCCGGTCTGTTTGAAAGGGCGCCGCGCATGAGGCGATCGAAAACAGCATAAGCAGGGCAAGTACGGCTTTGTAAAAGAGATGTGTTTTTCTTCGCATGTGTTCTCCTGGGGAAGTATTGTATCCCGGTTAATAAAGAACAACGCCCCGGCGTCGCGACCGGGGCGTTATGTTAATGGATAACCTGTTATTTCTTTGCCACTTTGCGCGGGGCGCGTTTGGGTTTGGCGGGAGGTCCTTGTAGGGCGGGGGATTCCTCGGGCGCCGCGGCGGGTTCTTCGGAAGCCGGAGCAGTCTCGGGGGCCGGCAATGAGGCGGGCGCGGGCGGAGTCGCAGGCTCTGGAGGAAGTGGCCCGTTCAGGCGGGCGAAGTAGTTCTTGACTTCGGCGTCGTTGTAGAAGACCAGGGCGAGGATGCCGACCGCCATCGAGAAGACATTGCCTGCCAGCACAGCGGCAATCTCGAAGACGGCGATGTTGGTGGATGGCTTTACGCTTTGCGGCGGGTTGCTGAACAGTTTCGCGGCGTAGATCAGTTCGAAGACGCCCAGGACGGCGGGCAGGATGGTGAGCGGGGTGCAGATCACGCCGACGATGGTGGCAGGCGCGGTGCCGGAAGCGGCGAACCCCCAGAACAGGTTGACGACGCCGCTGACGAGGGTCATCCAGGCAATGACCTGGACGAGGGTGGGTTTTTGTTGTGGGTTCATGAGTTTCTCCTGAATGATGTCACTTTGGTATACGCCGTTTCAGGAGACGGGTTGCAGAGTCGGCATGGGGGCATCGCGCGTCGCGCTGCGTCAATCCGGCATGCCTGCGGCTTTGAGGTCTTTGAGGTTCAATTGCAGGGTCGTGCGCCCGTTCCATTCGTTGGCTTCGAGGGTGAACATCACGTCGAGGCGCGGGGGCAGGGAGGGCTGCAGTTCTCCCATGCGGAAGCCGATGGCGTCGTAGGCTGCGCCGCGCGAGTCTTCGAGGGTGAGTTTGAGGTGTTTGCCTTCTGCGCCGACCGCGCGCGACGATCTGACCTTGACATCGCGCAGGACGAAAACCGCTTCGGGATTTCCATAACCGGTTGGTTCGAGATAATTGAGTTGTTTCAACACCTCGAAATTCAACTCTTCGAGCGCGATCTCCATGTCCGCCGTGAGGGTCTGGCGCAGGTCCCTACCTTCGAGTTGTTCTTTTGCGATCATTTTCATGCGGGTGACGAATGCGGGGAGGTTTTCGTTTTTTATTGTGAACCCCGCCGCGGCGGCGTGACCTCCGTGACGGACGAGCAGGTCTTTGCACTGGTCGAGGGCGTCGGTGATGTGGAATTCGGGGATGGAGCGGCAGGAGCCGCGCGTTTCTTCGGGTCCTTTCGCGGCGACGATGGCGGGGCGGTAATAGATTTCGGTCAGTCTCGAGGCGGCAAGCCCGACGACGCCGGGGTTGAATTCTTCGTGCGCGGCAAAAAGGAGATGGGCGTCGGGATCTTCGCCGAGGGCGATCTCCTCCGCTTTTTGTTGCATGGACCTGGTGATGCTTTGTCTTTGCCGGTTCTGCACGTCGAGTTGCTGGGCGAGTTGGCCGGCGCGCATGAAGTCTGTGGTGGTGAGCAGTTCGAAGGAAGCCAGCGCGGATTCGAGCCTGCCGGAGGCGTTGAGGCGCGGTCCGAGCATGAAGCCGATGTGACCGGCTGTGATCTTGTCGAGTTTGATCTGCGCGACGCCCGCCAGCGAGAAGAGTCCCTGGCGCTTCGTTTCGCGGATCTGTTTGAGACCCTTGCGAACGAGGACCCGGTTCTCGCCGATAAGCGGGGCGAGGTCGGCGACAGTGCCGAGGGCGACGAGATCGAGAAGATTGTCGAGGATGAAAGATGAAGGCTTGTCCAGAGCGAAGTCGAAGGGATGAAGGATGAATAAAGCCTCTGCCATCTTGTATGCGATACCGACGCCGGCAAGGTCTTTATCTGGGTAAGGATCGCCGGGTTGTTTGGGGTTGATGACCGCCAGGGCGGGGGGGAGGTTTTCGCCGTCGGGGTGGTGATGGTCCGAGATGATGAGGTCCAGCCCGATGGTCCGCGCGTGAAGCGCTTCGTCGGGAGAGCGGATGCCGCAATCCACGGTGATGACCAGTTTGACGCCGTCCGCTTTGAGGGAATCCAATGCGTCTTTGTTGAGTCCGTAGCCTTCGTCGAAACGGTTTGGGATGTAGCCGCGCGCGTTCGCGTTAAGTTTCTGGAGCGCTTCCACCAGGAGCGCGGTGGCTGTGACGCCATCCACGTCGTAATCGCCGTAGACGGCGATGGGTTCGTCGTGTTCGAGCGCAAATTTGATGCGGTCAACGGCGGCGCTCATGCCGATGAGTTGGAAGGGATCGGTTTCCGAGATCGGTTCGGCTTTGAGAAAGGCGCGCGCCTCGGCATCGGCGCTGTACCCGCGGTTGAAGAGGATCTGTTTCAGAAGGTATGGGAATTTCGAGAGCGCTTCGTCGGCTTGTGGGGTGATGGGAGGTTGTATGACCCAGCGTTTGTTGTGCATTCGGCGGGAATCCATTCGTTTTGTCAATTTCAAAGTTGAGAGTTACCCGCCCAGTATAAACTGTGATTGGATTTGGGGACAAGTGTATAATGAGCCGCACGGAGGCATCATGTACGTACTACGACCCGACGAGAAGACAACGCCCGTGATGTTATACACGCAGGATACGCTGGTGCGCGGGG
>JABWAU010000004.1 GCA_013360875.1 Anaerolineales bacterium
ATTTTCGCGCAGGAAGCGGGTGGCGCTGTTGTATGTTCTCAAGATGCTTTGCGGCTGATAGGCGTAGAAGAATCCTGCGGTGGGGAATACCAGAACGATGTTAAGAATGTTGATCCCATCTGCCTCCAATGGAAACCCCCATAGAGCAGGCAGGGCAAAGCCATACAAGACTCCAGACGCAAGGAAGAACAAAGCCGCAGAGATCGGTTTGATATTCATCCGACCGAGAACAGATCTCCCGAGCGGGTCGGAGCCATGGATATCGGACAGGGAAAGAGTCTTCAACTTCATCAGTCCTCCGTTTGGGTTCGGTTAACTATACACGGAAGGTGCCTGGAATTCAACCATCCAATAAGCAAACACGGCGGCATCATGCCGCCGTGTTTGCTAGAAAAGAGATGACTACTCTGCCTTGTAATTCTTTGCGTCTGCAATGGCTTTGTTTACATTGACAAATGGCAGCAGGATCAACCCCATGACAAAGAAGAAAATCAAGGCAAGGATGGCAATGCGTAAATTGCCGAAAATCTGGTTTGCAAGCCCAAAGACCAGCGGACCGATCCACGACGTGCCGCGTTCGCTGATCTCATAAAATGCGAAGAACTCGGCTTCCTTGCCGTTGGGGATCATCTGGGCGAACAAACTGCGGCTGATGGCTTGCGAACCGCCCATCACCAAAGCGATGAACGCGCCAAGGATGAAGAACTCCGTGGTCACGTTGTCCCCTTTCAAACCGCCATATGCGTAGATGACCACGCCCGACCAGATCACCAGGCTGACGATGACAGACTGTTTTGCGCCGATCCATTTTGCCAGCTTGCCCCAGAACAAAGCGCCGAAGAACGCCATGAACTGGATCATCAAAATGACGGCGGTCAGTGTGGTCTGGTCTTGTTCCAATCCGCCCTGGATGAGAGGAGCGGCGGCAAAGGTAGCCGCCACGGCGATCACCGTTTGGATGCCGTCGTTGTAGAGGAAATACGCCAGCAGGAATTTCAAGGTTTCGGGGAAGTGACGCACCTCACTGAACGTTTTTCGCAATTGTTTGAAACCGACGCTGGCATAGGTCTCATTGGCAGGCAGGGAGCGAGCCGCGTGCCGGGGGCGAAGCCTTCCCCAGGTGAGGAACGAAAATCCCAGCCACCAGATGCCCGCCGATGCAAGGTTAATGCGTACCGCAAGGTCACCAGGTACGCCAATATCTTCACTGAAAATGAAGAAGGCGAGATTGAGCGCAAGCAACAAACCGCCGCCCAAATAGCCCATTGCCCAACCATACGAAGAGACCCGATCACGCTCATCTTCACTGGCGATATCCGGCAGATATGCGTTATAGAAAACGATCGCCGCGCCAAAGGAAAGGTTGGCAACGATGAACAACAACCCACCCAACCACCACAGATCTCCAGTAATGAGGAACATCAGAATGGTGGCAATCGCTCCGATTGTCGCAAAGATGCGCATCATCGTTTTTCGCAGATGTGAATAATCCGCAATGGCACCGAGGATGGGCAGGAACAAGACCTGCATCCCGACCGAAAAAGAAATACAATAGGGTAAAAATGAATCTGGTGCAACCGGAATTCCAAAAAAAGAAACAGTTTCCGTCCCTGCGGCTTCAGCCGCCGCGCGTGCCAGGCTTGCCACATACGGTCCCAGGAACACAGTCCCCACAGTGGTGCTAAAGGCGGAATTCGCCCAGTCGTACATTGCCCAACCAAAGATCTCTTTCTTGTCGTTCACCATCACATCTGTTGCAGTTCCCATACATCCTCCGGGTTGAAAAGGTACAAACAAGAACACGCGCCAGTATAAGGAGTTTCGCCTGTGCTGTAAAGAAGCAAAGGTTATGGAATTGTTAAAGGAAAAACACCGCCGCTTTCTTGACCCGAAGCCTGTCACACGCTACAATGCTTTTTTTACACTGAAAGGATATGTCATTCTGAGGAACCGCGTAGCGGCGACGAAGAATCTTCGAAATTATCAAGAGATTGCTTACCACTTCGTGGCACACGTCGGGGTACCGCCCTTGCAATGACAGACAACCATTATGTTTGAAACATTAACCGGACGACTCAACCAAATATTCGATAACCTGCGCAAACGCGGAAAACTCTCCGAAGCGGACGTCGATGCCGCCATGAAGGAAGTGCGCCTTGCCCTGCTCGAAGCGGATGTGCATTTCAGCGTGGTCAAAACGTTCATTGCCAAGGTGCGCGAGCGTGCCGTCGGCGCGGAAGTTTCCAAGGCGCTCAACCCCGGTCAGCAGGTCATCAAGATCGTCAACGAAGAATTGATTCAATTATTGGGCGAACCCGCGCCGTTGAATCTCACGGGTCCGAAGCCGCGCGTCATCATGATGGTCGGCTTGCAGGGGTCGGGCAAAACGACTGGCGCAGGAAAATTGGCTAAGATGCTCCGCTCGAAAGGGGAGCGCGTGATGCTTGTTGCGGGCGATCCGTATCGTCCCGCTGCGGTGACCCAATTACAGCAACTCGGCGAGCGGATTGACGTCCCGGTCGAGGCGGATCTGAATCTCAAACCGCCGGAACTCGTCAAGCGCGCCTTCGAGAAGGCGGAAAAGGGCGGGTACGGCGTCATGATCGTGGACACAGCCGGTCGGTCGCAATTGGACGCGCAGTTGATGGACGAGTTGAAAGCCATCGCGGCGAAAGTCCCGCCGGTGGAGACGCTGCTTGTAGTTGACTCGATGATCGGTCAGGAAGCGTTGAATATCGCGCAGGGGTTCCGTGACAATATATCCATCACGGGTTTGATGATGACGAAGATGGACGGCGATTCGCGCGGCGGCGCGGCGATCTCCATCCGCTCGGTGACGGGCGTGCCGATCAAGTTCATCGGCACGGGTGAAAAACTGGACGCGCTCGAATCATTTGACCCGGCTCGGCTCTCGTCGCGCATTTTGGGCATGGGCGACATGATCGGTTTGATCGAAAAAGCCGAAGCCGCCTTCGACCAGGAGGTCGCGCAAAAATCTGCCGAGCGCATGATGAAGGGACAGTTCACGCTCGAAGACTGGCTCGACCAGATGAAGCAGATGAGAAAGATGGGACCGCTGGCGCAGATCATGGACATGCTGCCCGGGCAGTTGGGGCAAGCCGCGCGTCAGGTTGACCCGAAGGACATCGAAAAGAATTTCAAGCAGACCGAAGCGATCATCCATTCGATGACGATCAAGGAACGCCGCAACCCCGACATTTTGAACGCATCACGCCGCAGGAGAATCGCGGCTGGCTCCGGCATGGAAGTGCAGGACGTAAACCGCCTGATCAAACAGTTCCGCGAAGCGCAGAAGATGATGAAGATGTTCCAGAAGACAGGGGGGAAGGGGTTGGGGAGGTTGTTTGGGTAACAAAAGTCGTTGCAGGATCTGTGAGCCTTGAACGGCGATTGCAGGACGTGGCAATTTCAGTAATTCCAACATTTCCTCCCCCCTCTCTTCACAATCAATTCACAACCGAAGCCTATACTCCGTTCATAAGTTCAAACAAAGGAGTAGAACATGAACGGAAAAATTGGTTTACGTATTGTCTCGGCTTTGGTGCTGATCGCCGCGCTTGCCGGCATCGCCTTCTTCGCATTCCGCGCAGGAGTCGCCCAGGGATCGCCCATCACCATCGAAGCCCCATCGGGTGAAACAGTGCCTGCGCCATACCCCTATTATGGTTTTGGATATGGACCCCGCTTCCACCATCCATTCGGGTTTGGTTTGGGATGCTTCGGGATCCTCATCCCACTCTTCCTCTTCTTCCTTGCGCTGAAGGCTTTCCGCTTTGCGGTCTGGGGTCCGCGCTGGGGATGGGGAGGTCATCGCCACGGTCCGTGGGGCAGGCATTGGGTGAACGGTGTCCCGCCAATGTTCGAGGAATGGCACAAGCGTGCTCATGGCGAAGAGCCTGAAGAAAAGAAAGAATAATATAATGCAACGTGTAAGGGCGGGGTTACCCCGCCCCTACAGGAACCAAATGAAAACCATCCTCGTTGTAGACGACGAACCCAAGATCACCCAACTCGTGCGTGACTATCTGGAGCGCGCGGGATTTGGCGTTCTAATCGCACATGACGGGAAGAGAGCCTTGTCGCTGGCGAAGACGGAGAAACCCGATGCGGTCATCCTGGACCTGGGCCTGCCTCAGCTCGATGGGCTGGACTTTACCCGTGAATTTCGCAAAACCTCCAACGCGCCAATCATCATGCTCACCGCCCGTTCTGAAGAATCGGACAAGCTCATCGGTCTCGAACTCGGCGCGGACGATTACATGACCAAGCCCTTCAGCCCGAAGGAACTGGTGGCGCGCGTCCGCGCCGTCTTCCGCCGAATCGAAAACGCAACGAGCCTGAGTTCCGAAATGATTCGCGTCGCGGATTTGACTCTCGATGTGCCGCGTCTGCGCGTAACTGCCGAGAAACGCGAGATCGAAGAGTTGACTCCCACCGAGTTTGAATTGCTTGCCACGCTTGCCCGTCAGCCGGGTCGGGTCTTCACCCGCGCGCAACTATTGGACGCCATTCACGGCGTCGCATTCGAATCCTATGAACGCGCAATCGACGCGCATATCAAGAACATCCGCCGCAAGATCGAACTCACTGCAAGTGAGCCGAAGTATGTTTTGACCGTGTACGGCGTCGGTTATAAATTTATGGATAAATGATGTATGGCGTATCCCGTACCGCGTTTTCGTAAGCGGCGTATAAATTACGCAGTACGGGATACGAAGCACGACTCGAGAGCGCACTTCAGATTATGAGATTTCACCGCCCCCCTCAAAAACCTCCCTGGTGGCCCGAGAACGAAGAATGGCCCCCCAAGCGCTGGCGTCACATGCGCGGCACCCCGTTCTTCCGCAGGATGGGATGTTTCTTCCTCCTATTCAATTTCTTTGCCTTCGTTGGCTTTTTGGCGTTACTTCGATTCATCCTTGCGCCGTTCGTCGAATTTCATGGAATGCCGCCGCTTGAACAACCGTGGATCATTTTCCCTTTCGGCATTGCCGGCGTTTTCATCCTGCTTGTGACCGTATTCCTGGCGGTGCGAAGTCTTCGCCGCATGTCGAGACCACTGGATGATCTGGTGGAGGCTTCGAACAAGGTCGCGGAGGGAGATTTTTCTGTTCGCGTGGACGTGAAGGGGACTCCCGAAGTCCGCACATTGTTGCATGGATTCAATTTGATGGCGGAACGGTTGCAGGCGAATGACCGGCAAAGACGAAACATGCTCGCGGATGTGTCACATGAACTGCGCACGCCGTTGACGGTCATTCAGGGGAACGTGGAGGGCATTCTGGACGGGATGTATCCCGCCGACGAAGCGCGCTTGCAATCCATTTTGGAGGAGACACAGGTTCTGTCACGTTTGATCGAAGACTTGAGAACGCTGGCTCTGGCGGAAAGCGGCGCGCTGCAATTGAGGAAGGAGCCGACGGATTTGGGAGAGTTGGTCCGTGATGCGGCGGCGGGGTTCGAGACCCAGGTCAAAGAGAAGGCTGTTTCACTCGAACTGGAATTGAGTCAGATGGAGGAGATGAATGTTGACGCTCAACGGATCCGTGAGGTGTTGTCGAACCTGTTCGGAAATGCATTGCGCTATACTCCAAGTCGAGGCGTGGTGAAGGTCGGTTTGGCGGAATCAGGCGCGGGTCCGGGAAAGGAGGCGCTGCTTTTCGTCGAGGATAATGGACCGGGGATCGAGTCCGCCGACCTACCGCACGTCTTCGAGCGATTCTATAAATCCAGCGACTCGGGCGGGATGGGATTGGGGCTGTCCATCGCGAAATATCTGGTCGAAGCGCACGGAGGGAAAATCTGGGCGGAGAGTGAAACCGGTCGGGGAACGAGGATCGCGTTTACCTTGCCAAAGACTTCCGAAGTCTGAGAGACTTCGGAAGTCCGGCTTTCTCTGGTAAAATAGCGCCTGCGATTTCAGCCCGCATGTGTTCTTTCACACACCCCTCTATGCCTGCCTGGAACGCAAATCAACATTGCGTTGTGTAGTCGGCGCTCTCTAGCGCCAGCGGTTGCGTTAGAGAACGCAATCTACACGACAAATATTTCAAGGAGAAAACAGCAAGATGGTTCGTTTACGTTTACGTCGTATTGGTTTGAAGGGTCAGCCCACCTATCGTGTCGTCGCCGCGGACAGCGAGTCCCCTCGCGACGGCCGCTTTTTGGAGATCCTGGGCTTCTATAACCCCCGCACCCAACCCGCGACAATCCGCTTGAAGGAAGACCGCGTGTTCCACTGGATGAAGAACGGCGCGTTGCCGACCGAATCGGTGGAACAGGTTTTCAAAGCCGCAGGCACGATGGCTCGCTGGGAACGCTTCAAGAAGGGCGAGTCCGTCGAGACACTTGTGAAGGAAGCGGAAGAGGCTGAAGCCGTGCGCGGCGCGTCGAGCAAGACGAGCAGATAAGATTATGAAACACGCAACACGAAACAGACTGCAAGTTATGTGTTGCGCGTTGCGAGTTCCGTAATGTATGATGCGTGGTGAGTCTATGAAAGATTTGATTGAGTACATCGCCAAGTCGCTGGTGGATCGTCCCGAGGAAGTGCGCGTGACCGAATTGGGAAGCGGGTCGCACGAGCGCATCGAGTTGAGCGTGGCAAAGGACGACATGGGACGCGTCATCGGCAAAGGCGGCAAGGTCGCCAACTCCATCCGCACGCTGCTGCGAGTGGCGGCTGAAAAAGAAGGCAAGCAAGCCACGCTCGATGTGGTCGAGCCAGACTAATGGCAGACAAAAAGAACACAGGCTCGCCAGCAGGCGAGCCTCTTTATTTGAGTGTCGGTTTTTTGCGGCGTCCGCATGGGGTGCACGGAGAAATCATCATGGATTTGCATACCGATTTCCCCGAACGCATGAAGAACGGGCGCAAACTTTTCATCGGCGAGGCGCATCAGCCCGTCACCCTGACCAGCGTACGCCCGCATCAATCGGGATTGCTCGTAAAATTCAGAGGCATCGAAACGCCCGAACAAGCAGGACGGTTCCGCAATCAATGGGTGTTTGTGAAAAAGTCCGACCTCCCGCCGCTGGCAGAAGGTCAACTGTATCAACATGAGTTGCTGGGATTTCGAGTTGTGGATGAAGGCGGCAATCCGCTTGGCGAACTGGTCGAGATTCTGGAAACGGGCGCGAACGACGTATACGTAGTGCGGGACGACTCCGGCCATGAGATTCTCCTCCCCAACATTCCCTCGGTCATTCTGGAACTCGAGGCTGGCGCGCGGACGATGCGCGTTCATCTGCTTGAAGGGTTGTAGTGACCTCGCTGGGTGAGTAGTCCCGCGTGCTCTTCGCGGGACGTATCGAGACCACCAGTTCGATTCAAAGTTTTAGTTTGCAGGTTACATGTTGGTCTCGATACGGGTCTTGCCATCGCTCGACCCTACTCGACCAACGAGTTTAGAATGTGGTGTATGGACGACAAGAAACACTGGGTTGGTTTCAACTTGATCAAAGGCATCGGCGCGGTGCGCATGCAGGGGCTGGTCGCGTATTTTGGCGATCTGGAGTCCGCGTGGAAGGCCGCGCCGAATGAATTGGCGGAAGCAGGACTCGGGTTGAAGGTGATCGAGCGCGTTGTCCAGGCGCGCGAAAATGTAGATTTGGATAAAGTCTGGGCGAAAATCGAGAAGCAGGGCATCAAAATCCTCACGTGGCAGGACGAGGCGTATCCTCAGAGGTTGAAGGAAATTGACCAGCCTCCGCCCGTGCTGTACATTCGCGGCGAATACTTGCCCGACGATCTGTTTGCGGTAGCGATTGTGGGAACGCGGCGGATCACTTCGTACGGGAGGCAGATCACTGAAGAGTTGGCGTCCTTCCTCGCCGCGCGCGGCATAACCGTGATCAGCGGATTGGCGCGCGGCGTGGACGCGGTCGCGCATCAAACCGCGTTGAAGGCGGGTGGTCGTACGATTGCCGTGCTGGGTTCGGGCGTGGACAGGATCTATCCGCCCGAGCATCGCGGACTCGCCGAACAAATAATGGAAAGCGGCGCATTGATCAGTGATTACGCTCCAGGCACGCCGCCGGAGGCGTCGAATTTTCCGCCGCGCAACCGCATCATTTCGGGTTTATCGTTGGCGGTCGTCGTGGTGGAGGCGGGCGAGACCAGCGGCGCGTTGATCACCGCCGAGTTCGCCGCCGAGCAGGGACGCGAGGTCTTTGCCGTGCCTGGTAGTATACTTGCGCCTCAAAGCAAGGGAACGAACAAGTTGATCCAGAAAGGAGCGCTTCCGCTGTTGAGCGTCAACGATTTGATGCAGGCATTGGATATTACGCGGGTGGGCGAACAGAAAGCCGCCCGTAAGGTCATGCCCTCCGACGCGGTCGAAGCGAAACTGCTGACCGTCTTGACGAATGAACCCATGCAGATTGACGAAATCCGCAATCAGGCTGAATTGCCGATCGAAAAAGTCTCCGCCGCACTGGCCCTCATGGAATTGAAGGGCATGGTGCGCCAGGTCGGCGGGATGAATTACGTCGCGGTGCGCGAGGCGCAATCGGAATATAAACCATGACCGAACACACTTATGCCGTCATCATGGCTGGAGGCGAAGGGACCCGCCTGTGGCCCGTATCGAGAAGGGAACGTCCCAAACAATTGCTGCCATTGCTTGGAAAGGAGACGCTATTCCAAAGCACGGTGTCGCGGCTCGAGGCGTTGTTTCCACCTGAAAGGATTCTGGTGGTTACGGTCGCCGAGCAGGCGCGCGTAATGCGCGAGCAGGCTCCTGCCATCCCCAAAGAGAACTATTTGATCGAGCCTGCCCCGCGCGGCACTGCAGCTGTGGTAGGATTGGCGGCTGCTGTGCTGCGAAGGCGCGATCCGCAAGCCGTCATGGCGATACAGACCGCCGATCATCATATTCGCAACAGGGATCTGTTTCAGTATCTCATCCGCACGGCGTTCGAGGTTGCCGAAAAGAATTATCTTGTGACGCTTGGCATTACGCCCACTTTTCCGTCCACCGGATACGGATATATTCAACAGGGCGAGCCGCTCGACGGCGATTACAGATATCCGGTGTACAAGGTTAGGCGCTTCAAGGAAAAGCCCGGTGAAGCCACCGCCCAGCAGTTGCTGCGAAGCGGTGATCATTCATGGAACAGCGGTATGTTCGTCTGGCGCGCGGATATGATCCTTGCGGAAATCGAAAAACAAATGCCGGAGTTGTATCACGCCGTGGATGAGATCGCCTCTGCGTGGGATACGTCAACGCGGGACGAGGCGATGCTTTCGAGGTGGATCAATTTGAAAAGTCAGTCCATTGACTTTGGCGTGATGGAGAAAGCGGAGCGTGTTGCCGTCCTGCCCGCCGGCGGTTTGGGCTGGAGCGATGTCGGTTCGTGGGACTCGCTGTTCGAGGTACTCCTGCCGGATATGAACGGGAACGTGTCCGTGAATTCGCAGCACCTGCCCCTGGATACGCACAACACGCTCGTCTATGGTGTGGACAATCAGAGGCTGATCGTGACCATTGGCATGGACGACGTCGTCGTCGTGGATGCGGGCGACGTGCTGCTGGTCTGCAAGACGGATCAATCTCAAAAAGTGAAGAACGTGGTGGAGCATTTGAAGAAGCATAACCAGGAGAAATATTTATAGAACATGTCATCGCGAGCCCCGAAAGGTCGAAGCAATCCCTTTGCATGGTTGGAGATTGCTTCGACGGAAGAGCGCCGGCTAGCAATGACGAGGTAGGTATATGGAAGCATATTGCATGAAGTGTAAGACCAAGCGTGAGATGAAAGACCCTGTGGCAGGTTTCAACGCGAAGGGTTCGCCTGTCACGATTGGTGTCTGCTCCGTCTGTGGGACAAAACTTTATAAGATGGGTCGCACCGATGCGCACGCGGGGTTGACTCCGCCCCCCAAGCCTGAAAAGGTCGAAAAAGTGGAGAAGCGCAATGGCAGACTCGTGATCGTCGAGTCGCCCGCCAAGGCGAAGACCGTCGGACGGTATCTCGGCAAGGGTTACACCGTCCGCGCCTCGGTGGGACATGTGCGCGATCTGTTGAAGTCGCAGTTGTCGGTGGACATCGAAAACAATTTCGCGCCGAAGTACCGCGTGCCGAACGAAAAGAAGGAAGTGGTCAAAGAGATCAAGAAACTCGCGCAAAAGGCGGAGGAGGTCTATCTCGCAACCGACCCCGACCGCGAGGGCGAATCCATTTCGTGGCACTTGATGGAGGCGGCGGAGATCGAGCCGGAGCGCGCAAAACGCGTGGTGTTCCACGAGATTACCGAACCGGCGATCAAGGAGGCGTTTGGGCATCCGCGCCAGGTTAACATGGATTTGGTGGATGCCCAGCAGGCGCGTCGCATCCTGGACCGTCTGGTTGGCTACAGCATCAGTCCTTTGCTTTGGGAGAAGGTGCGTGGACGCCTCTCGGCAGGACGCGTTCAATCGGTGGCTCTCAGGCTCATCGTCGAGAGGGAACGGGAGATCGAGAATTTCGTCCCGGTCGAATACTGGTCCATCCACGCTGAATTCCAGCCCGAAGGGTTGCAGTCCACGTTCGTAGCCAAACTCGCGAAGGTGGATGCGGACGATCCGCAACTCCCCAACGAGGAAACGGTCAAGCGGATTCTGGCAGACATGGAAACCGCCGCGTACGCGATCACCAAGGTCAAGCGCGGCGAACGAAGACGAAAGCCATCGGCGCCATTTACCACTTCGACTTTGCAGCAGGAAGCCGCCATTAAACTTGGCTTCACGGCGAAACGCACGATGGCGCTGGCGCAGGGATTGTACGAAGGGCAGGATGTGGGGAACGGCGGTACGACGGGTCTGATCACGTACATGCGCACCGATTCGACGAATGTTTCCGAAGTGGCGCAGAGGGAAGCGCGGAGATTTATCCGGGGGAAATACGGCGCGGACTTTTTGCCCTCCGAACCGCCCCAATACAAGAAACGTTCCGCCAACGCGCAGGAGGCGCACGAAGCCATCCGCCCAACCTCGGTCATGCGCACGCCTGAACAGGTCAAGCCGTTCCTCGAGCCTGCGATGTTCAAACTCTATAATCTGATCTGGCAGCGTTTCGTCGCTTCGCAGATGGAGGCGGCGATCTATGACACGTTGCAGGTGGAAGTGACGGGCAAGTCCAACGATCACGAATATCTCTTGCGCGCCTCGCATTCGGTTGTGAAATTTGCGGGCTTCCTCATTGTGTATGAAGAAGCCAAAAGCGAAGATGTGAAGGAGGAGGAAGAGGAAGATGTCAAGATTCCCGAGGGCGTGGCTGAGGGACAAAAGCAGGAATTGATCCGCCTCATCCCCGAACAGCATTTCACACAGCCGCCGCCGCGTTACTCCGAAGCGACGCTGGTCAAGGCGCTCGAGGAGGACGGCATCGGACGCCCGTCCACCTACGCGCCGACGATCTCGACCATCCAGCAGCGCGGGTACGTGGTGCGTGAGGACAAAAAACTCGTGCCGACCGAGATCGGCATCCAGGTCAACGACCTGATGGTGAAGTATTTCTCGGATATTGTGGATTACAAGTTCACGGCGCGCATGGAGGAGGACCTCGACATGATCGCCAACGGTCAAGCCGAATGGACCGAGGTGATCCACGAGTTCTATCATCCATTTGCGGAGGACCTGAAAAAGGCACAGGCGGAAATGCCCGTCACGAAGAGCGAGCCCGAGAAAATAGGACGCAGTTGTCCCGAAGACGGAGGCGAACTGGTCATTCGCTACGGGAGGTTTGGAAGGTTCATTTCGTGTTCGAACTTCCCGACCTGCCGCTATACCGAACCCTGGCTGGAGAAGGTCGGCGTGACATGTCCGAAGGATGGCGGAGACCTGGTCGAGAAGAAAACGCGCAAGGGACGCACCTTCTATGGCTGCGCCAATTATCCGAATTGCGACTTCACCTCTTGGAAGCGTCCGCTCCAACAGCCCTGCCCGAAGTGCGGCGGTTTGCTGGTGTATTCCAACAAGCGCGAAGCCCAATGCACGAACTGCCAGGAAACCTTCCTGCTCGAAACGATCGTTCCCGAATCTGTGGAGTGATGGATATTCGACCGCGATCCAAAAAGCGGTACCTTTGATGGTTGTCTCGGATGCGGGATGGTATATAATCTGGTCAACAACCCGAACAAAAGGAAAATGCCATGGAAGCAGTAATTGCGATCGTTAAGAACCTCCTCAAGAACTCCAGGGTGACGTTGATTTTAGGAGTGGCGCTGGGTTTGGCAATGGGCTTGATCGTCGCATGGGGGATTTGGCCCGTGCAATGGACGGATGGCACGCCGGAAGTATTGCGGGCGGATTTGCAGGAAGACTATCTCCGCATGGCGGCGGAGACTTACGCCAGGACGAATAATCCCGACGAAGCATTGCGTCGCTGGGACGATCTGGGAAGCGCGGCCGGCGACGCGTACATTCGCCTGCAAGCCAATCCCGGTTCGATGGATCCCGCCGTTTTGCAACATTATGGGGGGTTGATTCAATCGGTCAGGGGACCCATCGTCCCCTCTTCACAG
This sequence comes from Anaerolineales bacterium, assembly GCA_013360875.1. Taxonomy (GTDB): domain Bacteria; phylum Chloroflexota; class Anaerolineae; order Anaerolineales; family Villigracilaceae; genus Defluviilinea. The sequence goes on from JABWAU010000004.1 coordinate 12,527, forward strand.
CCGGCCGGCGGTTCATCGCTGACCAACATCGTATTATATGCTTCCATTGCGGTTGTGGTGATCCTGCTCGGCGCGGGAGGTATGTATCTGTACCGCCTGCTACGCAAGGGACCCCGGACTACGACCGCTGTCATGCAAGCCGCGCAAGCCAGCCGCGACGCCGAGAGGACGAACTTCGAGGAAATGGGTCTTGCCCCGCCCATCACGCAGACGATGACCACGTACGTCCTCGGCGACGACCTGTACGATGAATCGTTCAGCATTGACACCCCCGGCGGAGAGTTCCTCGGCGAATATGGCGTCGGCGTTTCAGAGACGATCGGGGTCGGTGAACCGAAAAAGGTCGCGGCGCTGGAGGTCTGGTTATTCGACAAGAACGACATCAAGACTGCTACGAAGGTGTTGATGTCCGAACATGCTTATAATGACCCGAATATCCGCGCCCGGCTCGAACCCAAGGGCGACCTGCACGTGGTCAAACCCGGCGAACAGGTGCTGTTGGAGACGGAAACCCTGCAACTCCTCGCCACCGTCGTGGATTTGGAATATGGGGTGGGCGCTCTACCCCCGAACAGTTACTTCGAACGCATCACCCTGGAACTTGCCATCTGGCCCCGTTCCGGGAATAATCAATCCTGACTCGAAAGAGACCGGCGACTCGCCGGTCTCTTTTTTGTTGTTGCAATGTTCCCGATGCAGTTCAACTGCATCGGGAACGAGGCGGCAAGCCGCCAGTATCCAAAAACTACTCTATCTTCAATATTTTCAATTTCACCCTGCCGCCCGGCGTCTCCGCCTCGACGACATCCCCGACCTTGTGTCCCATCAGCGCGATCCCAAACGGAGATTCGTTCGAGATCTTGCCGTTGCGCGGATCGGCTTCCTTTGCCCCGACCATGTGAAAAGTTTCCGGGTCGAAATCCTCCTCCTGGATGGTTACGCGCGAACCGATCGTCACTTCGTCGCTGTGCGTCTTTTCGACGACGATCGCGTTGCGCAGGATGGATTCGATCTCCATGATGCGCCCCTCCAGAAATGACTGGTCTTCCTTGGCTTTGTGATAATCGGCGTTTTCCGAAAGGTCTCCCATCTGGATGGCGGCGCGCAGGCGTTTCGCCAGTTCTTCGCGTTTGGGTCCCGTCAATTCGGCTAATTCCGCCCTGAGTTTTGCTTCGCCTTCCGGCGTCAGGTATTGGGTTGGTTGTGCCATTCGATCAGCCTCCCGGATTACGTTTTTTCCAACGGGTCGAAGAGTTTCTGGTATTCCTCGATGGCATAACGGTCGGTCATGCCGGCGATGTAATCGCAGATCGTACGTTCGAGACCGCGCTTTTCGATGAACGGCTGGATGGCGCTCGGCAGCATGGACGGCTCCGCGCGGTAAGCGTTGAAGATGTCCGAGATCAGCCGTTCCGCCTTGACCTGCATCCTGACCACGCGGAAGTGACGGTAGAGGTTCTTGTACAAGAAGTCCTTCAACTCGCGGTTGCGCCGCTGCATCTCTTCGCTGTAACCGATGACGTTGTACTTCAGTTTCTGAATGTCGAGCGGCGACTTGACCTTGCTCTCCTTGAGGCGTTTGTCCGTCGCCTCGACCATGTCCGTGACCATGATGCCGACCAGTTGACGGATCATGCGGTGGCGTTCCATCTCGCTTAATTCGGGTCCGCGCCAGTTGTACGTCTCCTGGAGGATTTCCCACAGGGCAATTCCTTCCAGCATCTTGGGGGTGATCATGTTCGAGCGCAGACCGTCGTCGAGGTCGTGCGTGGTGTACGCCAGTTCGTCCGCCACGTTGGCGATCTGGGTTTCGAGGTTGCCGCGCAGTTCGGGGTTGAAGTCGCGCGCGTCCGAGACGTCGTATTCCGACTCGTGTTTGACGATCCCTTCGCGGACCTCCCAGGTGAGGTTCAAGCCGGGGAATTCCGGGTAGCGCTGTTCAAGTTCGGTGACGATGCGCAGGGATTGTTTGTTGTGGTCGAAACCGCCGAAGTCCTTCATCAGGCGCGCGAGCGCGACTTCGCCGGAATGCCCGAAAGGCGAGTGACCCAGGTCGTGGGCGAGGCAGATGCTTTCGACCAGGTCCTCATTGGCGCCCAGGGCGCGGGCAAAGGTGCGACCGATCTGGGCAACTTCCAGCGTGTGGGTGAGACGGGTGCGGAAGTAGTCGCCTTCGTAGTTGATGAAGACCTGCGTCTTGTATTCCAGCCGCCGGAAGGCTGTCGTGTGCAGGATGCGGTCGCGGTCGCGTTGGAAGGAAGTGCGGTAGTCCGGTTCGTTGTCGAGATAGGCGCGCCCTTTGGAATCCCTGCTGCGCATCCCGTAGGGAGCAAGGCTTTTGTCCTCGATCTCTTCCAGTTGTTGACGCGTGAAGTACATGGTCTGCCTTTCAGATGCAAATGTCATTGCGAGCGCTGGTCGAGTAGAGCAAGCGCTCCTCTCGCTCATATCGAGACCAGAAGCGAAGCAATCTTTTGGACAAGGAGATTGCCACGTGGCGCACCGCGCCACTCGCAATGACATGATGACAATGGGGCGAGAGGGGGTCGAACCCTCACGGTGTCGCCACCGATGGATTTTAAGTCCATTGCGTCTGCCGATTCCGCCATCGCCCCAGTGCGATGTGCGTATATTCTACCTTAATTTGAATTGCATACCAACATTGTCCAATAGTTTCACGCTTCAGCGCTATTTGATTGCGCCCTCCAATCCTTGATCGCAAAGGGAGAATACAACAACAACACCGTGACCAACCCGAGCGCTTCCATGTACAGGATGTAAACGGGCCACTCCGGGAGTAGATCCAGCAGGCTGGCGGTCGGCGGCTTGTGATTGATCATCAGATAATTACTGCCGATGGCGCGGTTCAGGAAGAAGACGGGGATCATGTAAATGTTCATCCACAACGCCACGCGCCATAGCGATTTCCACGTTGGGCGGTAGCCTTCCACGACGGTCATGTAAATGGCGGAGGTGACGATCAGTCCGTGTGATGTGAAGGTTTGGAAGAAACGAAAATGGGGAAAGCCGTAGATGCCCAAATCGGGCGTGGCTAATGCCTGGATCGCGCCGCCGATGCCCATCAGGTACATGAACTCATAGATGTGATAATTCTTTGTCACCAGCATGAACGCACCCAGCCAGACCAGCACACTGCACAAATGCAGTGGAAGCATGGTCTGGATCGTCCATTTGCCGACTGCGTAATTCCACGCATGCCAGGCGACCTCGTTGCCCCATAGGATCAATGCCAGAGTCCAGCGGATTGTTGTTTTTGTCCGGTCGCTCGCATTTCTGAATCGGATCAGGAACAGGTTGAGCAGGAACAAAAACGCGAGCGCGCCGAGGTGAGGCGCGCCCAGAAACTCGAACGCGGGTCCAGGATAATCGCCTGCAAAGAATTGCTCCATGATGGCTCCGTCTCTGTGAATGGGATGGCGCAATTTTACAACAAAAGTTGATGGGAGCCTTTTTCGGAACGGAAAACTTCCTTTCGGCGGTGGCTGTGATTTTCAACGAGGGAAGGGATTTTTCCTCAGGTTCACCTACGCAGAAGCGTAGGAGACGCTCTCTAGCGTCGGACTTTGCTAGACCGTCCGAGCCATGAAGTGATAGAGGGGCTTCAAGCGGCTGTACATCCTTTTGTACACCCCGTAATATAAATCATCGTATCTTGCGTGCGTTTTCGCATCCGGTTCGAAGGTATCGCGGAGGCGCGTCATCTCGCGGATGGCGACGGGGAAATCCTTGTGGATGCCAACTCCCACTGCCGCATCCATCGCCGCGCCGAGACCGGACGCCTCGTACACGTGCGGACGTGAGGCTGGCAGACCGAACACGTCCGCGGTCAATTGCAGCGCGGCGTCGGATTGACTGCCTCCGCCCGCGACGCGCAATTCGGTGATGCGCACGCCGCTGCGTTTTTCGGTCCGTTCCGCGCCTTCGCGCAAGGCGTACGCGAGCCCCTCCAAAATGGCGCGATACAAATGCGCCCGCGTGTGAACATCGCTAAACCCAATTACCGCGCCGCGCGCTTCGGGACCGGGGAAGCGCAAGCCGGGCGACCAATACGGCTGCAAGACCAACCCGTCTGAGCCGGGCGGGACGGAGCGGATCAACTCGTCGAAGAGGGCTTCGGGTTCGACGCCCTTTTCATCGGCGAGTCTTTGTTCGCGCAGACCGAACTGATGTTTGAACCAGGATACCATCCAATACCCGCGATAGATCTGGATCTCGAAACTATATCCTCCCGGCACGGCGGCGGGATACGGCGGCAAAAGCGGAATGACCTCGATATATTTTTTATGCGTGGTGTTGATTGTGGCGGTCGTGCCGTAACTCAAACATCCGATGTGCGGTTCGAGACAACCCGCGCCCAGCACTTCGGTCGCTTTGTCTGCAGCGGCGGCGATGAGCGGGAGTCCCTGCGATAGTCCGGTGGCAGAGGCGGCTTCAGCGGAGATCAAGCCCAGGGGCGACGCGGCAGGCACGAGGTCCGGCAGGAGGCGTTTATCCATCGGCACGGCAAGCCACTTCCAATCCCAGCGCTTCGCCCACGCCTGCGCTTTGTAATCGAAGGGGACGTATCCGACCTGACACGCGACCGAATCCACAAACTGACCGACGAGACGGAAGGTGAGGTAGCCCGACAAAAAGAGATACTTGTGCGTTTCATCCCAGACCTGAGGCTGGTTCGTCCGAATCCAATTTGCCTCCGCCTCAGCCTGGAGGTAGGCAACGGTTTCGGACGCGCCCGCGACGGCAAACGCGGCGCCCCACAATCCGCCGACCGGCTTAAGCCCTTCGGTGCGGCGCTGATCCAGCCAGACGATGGCGGGACGAAGCGGTTTGCCGTGTTTATCCACGTTGATGACGGTGCCGCGCTGTGTGGTGAGCGTGACCGCCGCGATGGAGGATTTGTCCACGCCCTGCGCCCACAATCCGTGACAGGCTTCGCAGACCGCGCTCCAGAAGACTTCGGGATCCTGTTCGGCGAGGCCGGGCGCGGTGGCGTAATACGGCTCGATGGGGACGCGCTGTTTGGCAAGTAGGTTTCCGCGCGGGTCGAAGAGCAGCGCGCGGACGGATTGCGTGCCGTTATCTATGGCAAGGATGTTTTCGGGCATGGTTTTTTTCCTTCACCAAATGGAGCACAAAGGCTTCTTTTTGACGGGTTCAAAAAACTTTGTGTACTTCGTGTCCTTTGTGGTTGAGAATATCAATTAAGTGCGTAAGCGCGTTTCCATAATGCGGCGTATTCGCTGGCTTCCTTTTCCCAGCGTGCGTCATCCCAACCCAATTCAGGTTGGACGATGGCGCGGATGCGCGGGAGCAAATCCATGCCGCCGTTTGGCGCGAGCAAGCCGATTCTCACGCGTCGCAACAGCAGGTCATCGAGATGGATCACGCCTTCGGCGCGCGCGGCGTGACGCAGTTCCGCCCAGAGAAAATGCGTGTTGGGGATCGTTCCGTGGCAGGCATCGTCCAAAAATATCTGTGTGGAGCCGGTTCCGTAGCGCGCCAGTAATCGTAGTTGCTGCGAAGGGGGAAATCCCGTTTCCGCCAGGGCGGATTCCGCATTGGGCGGCAGTGGCGCAAGCACGGGCGTGTCGGCGTCAAAGTGAACGTGACCGATGTGTTTGCGTACCGCCCGCAGCGCGTCGCGCGCCATGATGCGGAAGGTGGTCAACTTGCCGCCGCTGACGGTTAGCAATCCGTTCTCGTCCCAGATGGCGTGTTCGCGCGATTCCTTCGATGGGTCTGCCTTGCCCGTATTCACCACTGGACGCAAGCCCGAATACGTGGACATCACGTCAGCGAAGGTGAGTTCCCGCGCGGGGAAGACGAAGCGAAGCGCTTCCATTAAATATTCCGCTTCGGAGGAACTGATGGATGGGTCGGTCTGGATATTTGCCTTGTGATCCACGTCCGTTGTGCCGAAGATGACCGAGCCTTCCCAGGGAACCGCCATCACAGGGCGACCATCGCGTGGATGCAGGAACGAGACCGCGCGCGTCAGCGGAAGCCGGTGAAACGGCAGAACCAGATGGCTTCCGCGTAACGGACGCAAGCGCGGCTTCTGTTGGATCACGCCGCGCAACTCATCCGCCCATGCGCCGGTGGCATTGATGACGACTTTCGCGCGGACTTCTGCCTGCCTTTCCGATTCGCCCGACGTATCGCGCAAGATCACGCCACAGATCTGTCCATCTTGTGTTCTCAAAAGCGATTCGACTCGTGCATAGTTCAAGGCAAATCCGCCGCTTGCAACCGATTCATACAACAGCCGCAAAACGAGACGCGCGTCGTCGGCGCTGGCATCGAAGTAACGATAGCCGCCGCGCAGATCAGGCGTGGTCAACAGCGGACACAACTCGCGCATATCCTCAACATCATACGAACGGTGCGACCATTGTCCCGCCATGAGGTCATAGACCGCCAATCCCACGCCGAAGACCCAGCCAGGTATTTTGTCGCCTTGCAGGCAGGCATACAAAAAGCCAAGACGGTTGACGAGTCCGCGCCCCTGCTTCAAAAGATATTCGCGCTCGCGTACCGATTCCAACGTGACTTTGACCTGCGCGTTCTTCAAGTAGCGCAATCCGCCGTGCACCATCTTCGAGGAGCGGCTGGACGTTCCCGAAGCAAAATCGTCCGCTTCAACGAGCAGGGTTTTCAATTTAGCATGCGTGGCCTGACGCAAAATTCCCGCGCCGGTGATGCCGCCGCCGATGACGATCACATCCCAAGGCTGATCGAGTTCGCTCCAAACTTTATCGCGCCAGCCGAGAGTCCATTGCATGTGGTTCTCCAATATTCATGTCACACCTGCACCCACAGCAGGTGCGGTGTTGCGAACGCTGGTCGAGCAGGCGGTGTTCGTCCGTCGTATCGAGACCAGCGCGAAGCAATCTCCTGTTTTCAAACAATTACGTGAGGTGGCGGGAGATTGCTTCGTCAGGCTGGGGTCTCGATACGTCCCGCGAAAAGCACGCGGGACTACTCGACCCTCAGCCCTCCTCACAGTGACATTAAACCAACTTTCCGGGATTCATCATCCCATCCGGGTCAAATGATTTCATCACTGCGCGCAAAGCATCCATGCCGAGCGCGCCTTTTTCGGCGGGGAGATACGGCGCGTGATCCATGCCAACGCCGTGCTGATGCGAGATCGTCCCGCCGTGTTTTTGAATCACCAAACTTGCCGCGCCTTTCATGTCCTGCCAGCGCGCCAGCAACTCGTCGGGATCGGGGGTCCGCCTGAAAAGGTACGTGGTGTACACGCTCGCGCCATCGCGATAGACGTGCGAAAGATGTGTGAACGCCAAAACCCGTTCATCATGTTTCGCCATTGCCTCCACAATGGACTGCGGAATCGCGACCGACGCCTCCCGCACCTGCGACCACGGCAGCGCAGTCTCCAGCGTGTCAATCGCTACGCCGCAGTCCCACAACGTGTTCCGCAGATACGGCGTAAGGAAGCGGCTCTTCTGCCACGTATGCCCAACAATGGTCCCCACCACCAGCCCGCCATGCTTACGGCAAACCGTGGACGCGTCCCGTCTCGCACGTCCGAACACCTTGCGCGAGCCCGTCACGCCGAAGATCAGCAGACAACGCGCGTCACCGTAACCGATCATCCGCAAGCCGCGCTGCACCATGCCCACCCAACTCTTGCCCGAAAGGATGAGCGTGGTCCCGGTTTCGAGCGGATTGCTCAACCTCAGCATCGAAACGGGGATCTCGCTTTGGACGATCTCCCGCACCGCGTCGGAGCCCTGCTCCCAGGAGGGGAAGAAGACACCGAAGAACGACTCCGCCTCCGGCAAACGCCTCACGCGGACTTGAGCCTGCGTGATAACCCCAAGCCTTCCCTCCGACCCAAGCAGGATCTCGCGCAGGTCCGGTCCTGCCGCCGAAGCCGGTACGGGTTTCAACTCCAACCGCCCGCGCGGGGTTTCGACGATCCCGCCCGCGAAGAGTTGCTCGATCCGCCCGTAGTGATAGGATTGTTGTCCGCTCGAGCGCGTGGCGATCCAGCCGCCCAGGGTCGAATACTCGAACGATTGCGGAAAGTGACCCAGTGTAAATCCGCGTGCCTTCAATTGCTCTTCGAGTTGCGGACCCGCAACTCCTGCCTGAAACGTCGCCAGCCAACTCGTTTCATCGAGATCGAGTAAACGCGTCATTTTTTCGAGTGAGAGAGTCAACACTGGTGCATCGGATCGTGACGGGTTGATGTGACCGACCACGCTCGTCCCGCCGCCATAAGGGATGACCTGCGCGCCTACATTACACGCGTAGTTCAACAAATCGCGCACATCCTCGTCCGTTTCGGGAAATGCCACGCCATCGGGAAAGGTATTCACCTGCCCATGACGCAACTCGACCCAATCGCGCATGGACTGTCCGCGGGCGTGGGTCAATCGCGTTTCGGGCGACGTGTCCACCAGCGGATGCGCGGGGAGGCGGGATTCGGTCACAGCGGAGAGTAAAGTCTCTTTGGGGGAGTCAGGTAAAGGGGCGAGTGAACCGAGGTGTTTCGTCAAATAATCAAGGGCGGGGGGCGGCACGGGATAGTCCGTATCCACATTTCCCCATCCGTTCCAGCGTTTCATGGATTTTCTCCTTTGCTGCAAGCGTAGCAAGAAAACCCGTTACTGCCAAGTGATGTTTGTCAATGGTTCATCTTGATTTGGCGCGCTCCGGGTTTTGCGCGTGGATCAAGTTCCATTTGCCGAGGAGCCTTGTTTGCGCTAAACTGATTACGGAATGGCATTTACAAACAGATCGTCTCGCGAAACGCGCAACATATTGTCGAGCCTCTTCCTCCTCTCTGCCGCCACGCTGGCATTCGAGATCAACCTGACGCGGCTGTTTTCGGTGGCGCAGTTCTATCACTTCGCTTTCATGATCGTCAGCATTGCATTGCTTGGCTTCGGCGCGAGCGGCACAGCATTGACCCTCTTCCCCGCGCTTCACAGGGAAGAACCAGAAAAACGTTTGAGCCAGTTGTCGTTTGCGATGGGTGTCAGCATGCTGGTTGCCTACCTGCTCACGAACCATCTGCCCTTCGACTCGTTCAGCATCGCCTGGGATTCGCGCCAGGTCTGGATTCTCATCCTGCATTACCTTGCCCTCGCCGCGCCGTTCTTCTTCAGCGGCATGGCGCTCGGGATTTTGTTGAACGCCTTTCCGCAATCGGCAGGCACCATCTATGCAGCCAACCTGCTCGGCGCAGCGGCGGGCTGTATCGCTGCGTTGATTTTCCCTTCCCGTCTCGGCGCGGAGGGAATGGTGACCCTGAGCGCCGCCCTCGCGTCGCTGGCGGGCATGACCTCGTCCATTCGCAAATTCTCCAATCCATTTATTCCCGCAATTTTCCTCTTTTCCCTCCTCGACCTCTCCCTGCGATTCACCGGCAGTCCTTCCTTCAATTTCCTCGACCTCCGCATCTCTCCCTACAAAAGCCTCTCGTACGCGCTGCAATATCCCGGCGCGCAGGTCGTCCATCGCGAGTGGAACGCCTTCTCCCGCGTGGACGTGGTGCGCAGCGGCGCGATCCATTCCCTACCCGGACTCAGTTACCGTTATCTCGAACCGCTCCCCGCATTGGATGGTCTGCTCGTGGACGGCGACAACCTCAGCCCCATCCTCCAATCCTCCCAATTCTCATCTGACTCAACATTCGTCCACTATCTACCCAACTCCCTTGCGCTTCACCTCCGACCCGAAGCGAACGCTCTGATCCTCGAACCGCGCGGCGGCTTGGACATTTTCACCGCGCTCGAGTTGAGTTCGGGTGGGATCGCCGCCGTCGAGATCAATCCGCTCATCGTCGGCGCCGCGCCGATTTACGACGACCCGCGCGTGCAGGTTCACGTTGAGTCTGATCGTAGTTTTCTTCGCCGCACGGGATCGAAATATGATGTCATCATTCTCTCTCTGGCTTCCTCATTTCATCCAGTCCGCTCGGGCGCTTATACACTCGCTGAAGATTACCGTTACACCGTCGAATCGTTCAGCGACGCGCTGAGTCGCCTCAACCCCGGCGGATTGCTGGTTGCCGCGCGCTGGCTTCAAGACCCGCCCAGCGAAGACCTGCGTCTCTTCGCGCTGGCGGTCACCGCATTGGAAAGGAATCATGCCGATCCACGCGCGCAAATCGTAGCCTATCGCGGCTTCAACACCGCGACGATTCTCATCAAGAACGGCGCATTCACTCCTGAAGAGTTGATCTCCATCCGTGTCTTCCTCGCCGAGCGCGCCTTCGACCTCACCTACGCGCCCGATGTCCGCGCCGAAGAAACCAATCAATACAACATCCTCCAGGAATCGAAGTATTATCAAACCTATTTGCAACTTCTCAATTCAAATCCCCGCGAAGAATTTTATCAGGCTTACGATTACGATGTCCGCCCGCCCACCGACGACCATCCCTTCTTCGGGCATTACTTCAAATGGGCGCAGGCGCCGCAAGTCATTGCCGAGTTTGGCAGGGCGTGGCAGCCCTTTGGCGGCGCGGGATATTTCGTCGTCGTGGCATTGCTCATTCTTGCTATCATTCTTGCCGCCGCGCTCATCCTCATGCCCATCGCAATCACCCAACATTACGAAGTATCCCGCAGGGACGCAACACGAAGCGCTTTCCCCCTCCGCAACCTGCTTTACTTTGGCTTCCTCGGCTTCGCTTTCCTCCTCGTTGAAATTCCCCTCCTCCAGCGTTTCATCCTTTATCTCGGCAACCCCGCCTACGCCTTCACCACGGTCTTATTCTCCATACTTTTCTTCTCTGGATTGGGAAGCAGACTTAGTGACCGCATCCCGCTCCGACCCTCACTGGGGATTCTCACAATTCTCATACTCTTCACTCCCTTCCTGCTTCCCCGCCTCTTCTCTCTAACCCTGGGCTTGCCTCTAACCATCCGGCTTGGTCTGACCGCCCTCGTCCTTTCGCCGCTCGGCTTTTTGATGGGCATCCCATTCCCGGCGGGGATCCGCTCGATGAAACGGGAGCAGGCTTTATATGTCACTGCGAGCGATGGTCGAGTAGGCGTGATCTTCGCCGTACCGAGACCGAGCGAAGCAGTCTCTCCCTCAAAACCGAGAGATTGCTTCCCGAAGGTCGCAATGACACAGCCGGGCGACAGCATCCCCTGGGTGTGGGCGGTGAACGGTGCAGCGTCTGTAGTCGCGTCCATTCTGTCCGCTTTGCTGGCATTGACGTTCGGCTTCAGTTGGGTGCTGAGGCTTGGCGCGTTGTGTTATGCCGGCGCATGGCTCACGGCGCTGGCGGCTCGCCCCGATGTTCCTCGACGCCGGGACCCGTGAACGGAACGAAAGCCACACCGCCCAGATTGTACGCCTTCAATTCACCGTTCTCTTTGACGAACTTCCACAAACTTTGAAAAAAGCCCGGCGGACCGATGGGGATGACGATGCGCCCGCCCTCCGCCAGTTGATCGGCGAGAGGCGCGGGGAGGTGATCCGGCGCGGCTGTGACGATGATGGCGTCGAAAGGCGCGTATTCCGCCCAGCCGTAGTAGCCGTCGCCTTGTTTGACGCGGACCTCTTCGTATCCCAGTTCCTTCAACGCCGCCGCCGAACGTTCCGCCAGTTCGGGGACGATCTCGATGGAATAAACCTCCACGTAGCCCAACTCGGCGAGGACGGCGGCTTGATAACCCGATCCTGTGCCGATCTCCAGCACTTTTTCGCCGGGCTGCAGTTCGAGAAGTTCGGTCATCCAGGCGACGATGAAAGGCTGCGAGATGGTCTGACCGTAGCCGATGGGAAGCGGATGATCGTCGTACGCCTGATCGAGATATTGCGCGGAGACAAACTTGTGGCGGGGAACCGTCCGCATGGCGCGCAGGACGTCCTCATTCGTAATGCCAGCGCCTTCGATATCCTTCCCGACCAATTCAAGCCGGGCTTCCGTAAAGGCATCCTCTTCCATTGACGAAGCGGCGGGCGTCGTGACAGGGACCGAGGGCGGGGCAGGTCGAACCGGAGCCTGACGGGGTCCGCAGGCGGCTGGCAGAAAGGTCAGCGCTGAAACGATAATGATTCGCGCAAATCCAACCCGATACATAAGGCTGCTTGTCCTGCATCGGATTATAAGCCGGTTGGAGCGTGATGACTTTGTAATTCCTTTGTTTTCGATTACGCCCGCCTGACCGTGACGTGGGATTTTGAAGGCTCACTGTTGAGATGGACGCCTCGCCGAGGGAGTGAGCGGAGGCAGTCGAAAGGATGAAGGCGGAGGGATGAAGGCGGAGGGATGAAGGAAGAAGAAACCGTCCCCGAATAAACGAATGAGGGCGCGCGGCATTCGTGAATTCATGGCTTTCACGCGTTCGATCTTGCGCTGGTTTGTCATGCGTGTCTCTTGTCCGCGTGTGTAGCGTAATGGACTCTTCTCTTCCTGTTTCTTTTTTCGTGGCGTACTTCCAGTTTGGGTATTTTAGAAACAGGGACATTTGTAACCTGCAATTCAGTCCAAACATAAACGAACTTTTTTGCGCTCCGTGCGTAGAATATACTATCAACGTTCATTTGAAATCGAAACAGGAGAAATCTCATGGCTAAACTCGATATCATGGTGCAGGATTTCCTTGCACAGAAAAAGATCGCCGTGGTCGGCACATCGGATAAACGCGACACCGGTTGCAACCTGGCGTACAACAAATTCAAGGAGAACGGTTATCAGGTCTACGCGGTCAACCCGCGCATTTCCACCTTCGATGACGCGCCGTGTTACCCCGACCTGAAATCCATCCCCGAAAAACCGGATGCGGTCTTCATTCTTGCAAATCCCAAAGTGACCGACCTGATCGTCCGGCAGTGCGTTGACTTGGGCATTAAGCGCGTCTGGATGCACTGCATGATGGGCGTCAAACCAGGTTTGACGCCCGGTATGACCAGCGTTTCGCAGGAGGCGGTAGAGTTGTGCAAAGCCAACGGCATTACGGTTATTCCGGGGTCGTGCCCGAATCAATTCCTGAAGCCGGATTTCGGTCACGCGATGATGCGGGGTTTGTGGCGTTTGTTCGGTTTCCTGAACGTAAATTGACGCGGGTTCGGGAAATTCTTTTTAGGACATGGAGAAACCCATGACGACCGCGCGATCCGTGTACCAACTTCCACTCCAATACTCATCCTGAATTGACGTTGAAACAGAGAGACTCCGGCTCGACCGGAGTCTCTTTATTCTTACTTGTTCCCCCTTATGCCGATCCCCCGATTTGAACCGGCAAAGTCGCATCCCCCATTCTGTCGGGTCAAAGTTACGTTTCCATTATTCGAGACTTTAGGGAGAATGTCCAGCAATCAATTTTTGGGCTGGCTCAAGAATTTTTTTGACTTCGTGGTATAACAGCGTCAGGATGAATCGCAAGGAATTCGGACAACTCTTATCTGCATTGCGACAGGATATGGGGTGGACTCAATTTCAGTTTGCCGAGATCGCAGATGTTAACGAGGCTGTCATCAGCCAGATCGAACGCGGGGTAAAAAAACACTTCGAGCCGGAACTCCTGTTCAAAATCGCGAACGCGCTCCAATTGACCACGCTGGAGCGGCGTGAGTTCTTTCTGGCGGCAAGCGGATTGGACAGAAAACAGATCGTGCGTCAGGCATCCGCCAACGTCAGGACGGATGTGTTCGATGTCAGGAAAGTGCTGGAGCGGATGGTCGGTTTGACCGGGGATATCCGCCTGCCCGCTTTTTTGGGCGATGTGTTTGGCGACGTGCTTGCCGCGAATCGGATGATGCTGGCGTTTTACGACATTCCGCCCGCCATGTTCGAGAACGCTGCGCAGATCCCGGGCGGATATAACACCGCGCGCATCAACTTCGGGCGCGATCTCGTCGGGCGGAATCACGTCGCTGACAATTGGGATCAATATGCCTTGAATTCGATGCACGCCTTCCGGGTGAACAGCCTTCGTTATCGCGCCCATCCGTATTTCAAATATCTGATGAAGGCGTTTCGCAATCCCATCGAGTATCCGTTCTTCGATCGTTTCTGGAAGATGGTCTCTTCAACGGAGCAGGATCGGGAGGCGAACGTGGATTATTTTTCCTATACCCATCCCGCGTTCGGCGGGCTGCATTACGTCGCTTCGACCATCACGGCTGTCACTTCCACCGGCGAGTTGTTCCTGATCCAGAACGTGCCGCTCGACGAACATACGGATCGGGTGTTCGATCAGTTGAAGAGCGCCGGGACCGGGGCTGTCCGATTCGCTCCCTGGCCCCTCAAGCCCATGCCCTGATGAATGATTTCTTTATGGACTCGAATCCAAACACGCCCGTTTTATGACGCTGACCGAAAACAAACCTTCCGGATTTTTGCGCGTCCTGTTTCGTTTGCCGATCTTCCTTTATCGGATGAATCTCGGTTTTTTACTCGGCGGCCGTTTTCTCATGCTCACGCATACGGGGCGCAAAAGCGGATTGCCGCGCCGGACCGTCGTCGAGGTTGTGAGCAACGACGAAGCGGCAGGGACATATTACGTCGCCGCGGCGTGGCGCGAAAGATCAGACTGGTATTTGAACATCCTGAAGAATCCGAGGGTCGAGGTTCAGGTGGGGAACAAGTCATTCGAAGCGGAGGCAGGTCGAACGTCCAGGGAGGAGGCGGGGCGCGTCTTGTGGGAGTATGCCCAAAAACATCCCATCGCCTTCCGTGAATTGACATTCATCATGCTGGGGGAACGCCTGCCGGCCGCGCGCGAGACCTGTCGGCGCATCGCCGAATCCGTTCCCGTAATTTCGCTTAAACCGATACAATAGCCTCATGCCAGCCAATATCGAGATCAAAGCCCGCGCGCAGGACTTCGACGGAATCAAAGCCCGCGCCGAAAAACTCAGCGATACGCCTGTGGAGGTCATCCCGCAGGTGGATGTTTTCTTCAACGTTCCGCAGGGACGTTTGAAACTGCGCCTCCTCGCGCCCGACCGCGGGCAGTTGATCTATTACACGCGTCCCGACCGGGAAGGACCGAAACGTTCGGACTATCACATCAGTTACACGTCCGATCCCGAAAGCCTCAAGCGCGTTCTGGAACTCGCGTATGGGCTTCGCGGCGTCGTGAAGAAGACGCGTTACCTCTATCTTGTCGGGCAGACGCGCGTGCATTTGGACGACGTTCAGGGACTGGGTCAATTCATGGAACTGGAGGTCGTCCTGCGGGAGGGGCAGGGAGATGCCGAGGGGCAGGAAATTGCCGAGGGTCTGATGATCAGCCTCGGGGTGGAAAGAAGCGACCTGCTGGAGGGGGCGTACATGGATCTGTTGGAAAAATCGTCGCAGGTCTAAAGTCGAAAACCGATCTTGGACCTTCGACTTTAGACTCGAATAATCGTGGTAAAATTCGCCGCCGAGCGTTGTACCCTTCGCTCGAGAAAATCCTTGCCAGAAAGGGCTTGAACCATGAAAGTAATGCTTGTCAGGGACGTTTACAAACTGGGGCGCG
Organism: Anaerolineales bacterium; assembly: GCA_013360875.1. Classification (GTDB taxonomy): domain Bacteria; phylum Chloroflexota; class Anaerolineae; order Anaerolineales; family Villigracilaceae; genus Defluviilinea. The sequence goes on from JABWAU010000004.1 coordinate 28,009, forward strand.
CGGGCGACATCAAAAAGGTCGCCGATGGCTACGGGCGCAACTACCTCATCCCGCAGGGATTGGCGGTGCTTGCCACCGCAGGCGCCCTCAAACAGGTGGAGAAGATCCGCCAGCAGGCTGAGATCCGCCGCGCAGAACTCAACACGGAACTCAAAGGCTTGGCGGACCAGGTCAAAGACGTCGTGTTGACGTTTGCCGCGAGGGCGGGCGAAACCGGCAAACTCTACGGCTCCATCACCACACAGGACGTGGCGACCGCCTTGTCCGAAAAAACACGCTTCGAAGTCAAAAAACATCAGATTGACATGCAGCCCATTCGCAACCTCGGCGAATACACCGCCCACGTCCGTCTCACGATGGACCTTGTTCCCGAAGTGAAGATCGTCGTCCACCGCGAAGGCGAAACAGTTGAAACCGATGAAGCCGAAACCCTCGAAGAACCTGTTGAAGAAGCGCAGATCGAAGCGGCGGCGGCGGATTCGGCGGAAACAGCCGAAGCCTGATCCACACCCCTCCGACCATGACATCACCAGTCCGTTCCCACTCGAGGGGCTGGTGATGTTTCGTTTTACGTGATGCAAACCATCGGCCAGCGACTCAAAACCGCGCGCGAAGAAAAACAACTCACGCTCGATCAAGTCTTCGAAGCCACGCGCATTCGCGTTAACTATTTGCGCGCGCTGGAGGACGACGATCTCTCCGTCATGCCTTCGCCCGTGCAGGCACGCGGTTATCTTCGCAACTACGCCGATTATCTTGGGTTGGACATTGACCGACTGCTCGAAGAAATGCGCGCCGCGCAGCAAACCGCCGGGGAGATCGTCGGACCCGCGGACCTCGCCGACCAGACCGCGCACGAACCTCCTCGAGAGGCTGTGACCGCGCCCGACGAAACGCCTCCTTCTCCGCCGACGGTTGATTCCGTCCGAGAGACCGAATCCCAGCCCGAGCCGCCTCCCGCCAAACCCAAACGCCGCGGACGCAAAAAAGCCGAAGCGGAACCGTCTCCCGTCATCGAGCCTTCACTGGAAGAGATCGAGAAACCCGTTTTGCAACCCGAACCCCTCGCGGCGGAGATTGCCGAATCCCAGCCGGAAGAACCTTCCCAGCCCGACGCCGGCGACACCCTTTGGCAAACGTGGTTGAACCGGCTGGATGCGGTCATCAACCGGAAAGCCGGGACGAAGGAAGAGGCGACCATTGAGTCGTCCGAAGCCGCCGCGCCGCCTGAAACCTCACAACCCGAAACGGACGCCGCGCAGCCGGAAGCGTCAGAGGTTGAACAGCCTCAACATTCGGATGAAATATTCAAAGAGATCGGCGCCAAACTGCGGGAACGCCGCGAGACCCTGAGCCTGCATCTCGAGGAAGTGGAACGCAACACGCGCGTCAAGGCGCATTACCTCGAGGCGCTCGAACGCGGCGACATGAAGAGTCTGCCCTCCACTGTCCAGACACGCGGCATGTTGTCGAACTATGCCTCCTTCCTCGACATGGACGTGGACGCCATCCTGCTCCGTTTTGCCGACGCGTTGCAGGCGCGGCATCGTGAGAAGAATCCGCAGCGTCCCGCGCGCAAACGGGGGGGACCGATCCTTGCCAACATGCCCATCCTGCAAAACTTCATCGTGGGCGATATGATCTTCGGCATCGGCATTGCCGTACTGCTGGTTGGATTCATCATCTGGGGTATCAACCGTGTGCTGACCCTGCAAAGCCTCGAAGAGATCCAGCCGACCGCGCCGTCCATTTCGGACGTCCTGCTGGCATCGCCGGACCCGTCTCTGTTCACGGCGACCGCCACGTTACTGCCCGTTGAATCCTTTGAAGAAGAGGCGACGCCGACCATCATCGTCCCTACCTTGAACGTCAATGTCAGCGTGCAGGTCAACCTGGTCGCGCTCGAACGGACGTACGTGCGCGTGATCGCGGATGGGGAGGTGGCGTTCGAGGGCAGGGTCATACCGGGGAACGCGTACCTGTTCGAGGGGGAGGACCAGGTGGAGGTCCTGGTGGGAAGCGGCGCCGCCATCCGCATCGCCTATAATGGGCGCGATCTCGGCTTGATGGGGATGTTCGGTCAGATCGTTCATAACATCTACCGCGCCAACGAGATCATCACGCCGACGCCCCTGGCGACCGCGACGCCGACCAGCACCCTTCCGCCCTCGCCCATTCCTTCGCCGACGAATACGCCGACCCCATCGAGGACACCCACGCCGTAAGCATACCGTACCGCGACATTATGAAGTTTAACAAATAAATTCGGTCATCGCGCAGTCGGCGTTCTCTTACGCCGACGGGCGCGTATGAGAACGCGCCCTACGCGAGCATTACCGAAATATTTTCTGAAAGATCATCATGTCGCCTGTATCCTGGAAGGAAAAATTTATCAGTGACCAAAAACACCTTTCATCTCGTTTCATTGGGTTGCGCCAAGAACACCGTCGATTCGGACTCGATGGCGCAACTGCTCCTCCGCGACGGTTATTGCGCGGTGGACGATCCCGCGCGCGCCAGCGTGTTGATCGTGAACACCTGCGGTTTCATCGGACCCGCGAAGGAAGAATCCATCAGCGTGTTGCGCGAACTGGCGGAGGGAAAGAAACAAAGCCAGATTCTGATCGCGGCGGGATGCCTGACCCAGCGCTACGGTTCGGAAGTGGCGCAGAGAGTCCCCGGCATTGACGGGGTTCTCGGCACGCGCCGCTGGATGGACATCGTCCAGGTAGTGCGCGAATTACGCCAGGCTCCGCATCCCGAGCCGCTGTATCACCTGCCTGAGGAAGCGAAGACCGTTGGAAGGGACGAACAGGATGCGATGCGCGTCTCGGTTGCAGGAGCGAGCGCGTATTTGAAGATTGCGGACGGCTGCCGCCGGCCGTGCGCGTTCTGCGCGATCCCTCTCATCAAGGGGACGGCTGTTTCGCGTCCGCTCGAGTCCATTTTGGAGGAGGCGCGCCGGTTGCGGGATATGGGCGTGCGCGAGTTGATCCTCATCGCGCAGGATACGACGGATTACGGTCACGATCTGGGGATGAAGGACGGGCTGGCGATTCTGCTGGAACGATTGACCGCCTCCGTGCCGGACATGGATTGGATCCGCGTCATGTACGCGTATCCCGGTTACGTGACGGATCGTCTCATTGACGTGATGGCTTCGAGCAGGCAGGTTCTGCCGTATCTCGATATGCCGCTTCAACACGCGCATCCGAAGACGTTGTATCGCATGAGGCGGCCGTCGAATATTGACTGGGTGCATAAGACGCTTGGCAGGATGCGCGCGAAGATGGATAATCTGGCGATTCGCACCACGTTCATCGTCGGTTATCCCGGCGAGACGGATGAGGAATTTCAGGCGTTGATTGATTTCGTAAAGGAGATCCGTTTCGACCGCGTGGGGGCTTTCCAGTTTTCGTTCGAGCCGGGGACGACGAGCGAGCCGCTTGGGGACCCGATCCCGGCGGAGGTGAAGCAGGCGCGCTACGATCAATTGATGAAACTGCAGCAGGGCATTTCTTTGCAGATCAATCAATCTTATGTGGGCAGGACATTGGATGTTTTGGTCGAAGGGCGGGACAAGGGAATCGCCATCGGGCGTTCGTACCGCGACGCGCCGGAAATTGACGGGCTGGTGTTCATCGAGGGCGAGGCGAGGATCGGGGATATCGTCCCGGTCCGCATTACGGGGGCGATGGCGTATGATTTGACCGGGGTCCCCGCGCCGGAGTTGATCGGGTTGTAAACTCGACTGCAAAAAAACCGTGCGTGCGAACGTTCTCTGCCAAAAACCTGCGCATCGGATGTTCTCTGTCAAAAAAAGACCGCGTAGCGGACGTTCTCTGTCAAAAAAAGACCGCGTAGCAGACGTTCTCTAACGTCCTGCGCAGGGTACGTAAAGATCGAAGACGAGGCAAAGGCGAGATAAATCTCGCGGTACAGGAAACAGCCGTCCCGTAGGAAGGAGGCGGCTGTTTCTTTCGTGGGACGCTAGGGAGAACGTCTGTCACGCGTTTATGAGGCGCGGGCAAATGCCGTCGCAAGCAGGATCAAAATCGAAAGTCCGAAGTTGATGCGGAGGAGTCTCGTCTCGCGTTTTTGCAGTTGGAGGATCTTCTCCTCGTCCGCCTTCTTTTTGTTCATCAGTGTCCTGCGGATGGCGGGGATGACCTCCCAGGTCTGGATGGCGCTGGCGACGACCATGAAGACGCCGAGGATGTGCTTGATGAGGAGCGCCAGCGACCATTGTGTGCTGACGGAGATGAAGCCGTCGTAATGCGGGTTGACGCTCATCTGGAATAACCCCGTAATGAGCAGGAGACTCATGCAGAACCAGGCGATGGGTTCGAGCCGTTTTTGTATGGCTTCGATGAGCGCCAGGTGGTCAACGGGTTTGAGCGCGTTCTTGGCGGCCGGCAGGAAGAGGATGGAAGTCGCGGCGATGCTGCCGATCCACGCGACGGTGGCAAGCAGGTGAAGCCAGAAGGTTAGCGCGAGCGCCCAGGCGGGAGGATGAGCCAGCATTATCCTCCGCCGGTATCTGTTGGAGGAGGCGTATCCGTTGGAGGCACAGCGGGGGTTTCCTCGGTCGGCGCTCCCAGTGTGGGCGTCGGCGTGGAGAGATCGGGCGTGGCGGTCGGCGGATAACAGGCGATGAATGCCTGTTCGTAATTCTGGCTTGCGAGTTGGTCCAATTGTCCGACGCGTTGCGCGTTCTCATACTGGGCGACCGCGTCGCAATATCTTTGTTGCCCGAAAAGTTCGTCGCCGTAGCGCATGGAGGCGAAGCGGAAACGATCCGAGGAGGTCATCGTACCGTCCCACAAACCGGGCCATCCGCTGTATACCTGCGAGAAGTAGGAGACGGTTTGTTCCCAGTTCAGTTCCCAGAAGGAGGCGCCCAACAGGTAGTATCGCGCGCCCTCGCGCACGCCGTTGGCGCTGACATCCAGGGTCCCAAAGCGTTCCGCCAGGGTCAGATAGTAGATGCCGCCCTCGAGGTTGCCCTGCTTCGTGATCAGATCGTATCCGTGATTACGCAGGGCGAAGTAATACATACCGTCCACCTGCGAGGTGTTGTAGTTCGGGTCGAGTTTACGCAACTGGTCGAGCGCGCCCAATGTGCCGGACCAATCCTGTGCGGCGATGAATTGTTGCGCGCGTGAGAAGGCGTCCTGCGCGCCGCTGAAATCTGGCGTGGACGTCAATGAAGGCGTCGCGGTGGGCGGGACGTAATTTGCCTGAAGGTTGATCTGTACGAGTACTTCGGTCAATTTATCCTGCGCGCCGGGAAAGGAGGGGTCCTTTTCGAGGATGAATTCCAGTCGTTGTTTCGCATTTTCATAACGCCCGAACTCGATGTCCACCAGCGCGTATTGATATTGTTCGCCAAGTTGTTGCGTCAGCCTGGAAGACTGCGTATCCCTGCGGATCGCCAGTCCCGATTGATAGCCCCCGAAAAGTCCCAATGCGAGCAGGACGATCAAGCCGAGCGCGTTGATGATGAAGACGCGTCCGCGTTTGCGTTTTGCGACGGGCGCGTTGGGTTGTGTGCTTTCAGAGCCGTTATTATCTTGAATCATGGGAGGTATTATATCAGTCCTTATTTTTACAGTTTTAAGAGCAATTTAATTTCGGACCAGATGATGGGAAGACAGACCAGCCCGCCGACGATCATTCCCAGCAAGGCGGTCATCACTGCGGACCCGGGGACGATCACTGCCAACCCGTAGGCTGTCGCGCCTCCGAGCAGCGCGGCGACAACGCCTTTGCCGACCGCCCCCCACACGTCGAGACGCGCGTGCAGTCGCCTGCTCAGCCAGGTGAAAAGGATGATGGCTTCGATGAGCAGTGCGATCTCCGCAAAGGCAATGACCGGCGCGCCAATGTCATCAAAGACGAGGACGCCCAGGATGGCGATCCCCAAAAAGATGGCAAGGCGCAGGAACACCGTATAGAGCGGAACCATCGGTTCTTTGCGCGCGTAGAACGAACGCACCGCCACCTCGTGAATGACGTACCCCGTCAGTGTGAACAGGTACGCGCGTGTCGTCCACGTGAGCAGAGCGGTCATTGCCTCGTCGAACCCGAAGACGGCGCGCACGAGCGGGTGGATGCCCGCCGTCATCACAGCCGCAATGGGCAAGGTAAGGGCGATCAAGATCCGAAGGGCGCGTTCTATCGTGGCGCGGAATTCCGCCCACTCGCGGCGTGAAGCGAATTCGGAAAGTGTCGGGAGCATGGCGGTGGCGATCGCCGTTCCAAGAATCGTCTCAGGCACCTGCATGATCATCCAGCCGAACGTCAGCGAGGTGACCGCGCCGACCTGGTCTAACCGCGAGGCGAGATTATCCCGCGCGATGAAGATGAATTGAATTCCCGCCATCGTGAAGAGACGCGGCGCCATCAGTTTCAGGGCTTCGGTCAATCCCGTGTCCCGGATGTCCAGCGAGGGCGTCCAGCGGAAACCGAATTTGACGAGCGCGGGAACTTGCACGAGCAGGTGCATCGCCGCGCCGAGGATCACGCCGTAGACCAAACCGTGAATGCCGAAGATCGGAACGAGAAAGACCGCTCCGAATATCTGCCCGATGTTGTACATGCTGGGCGCGATGGCGGGCAGGACGAAGTGCTGATTCGCCTGAAGCGACGCCATCACCAGGCCGCTAATGGAGAAGATGACCGTGCCGATGAGATTCAAGCGCATCAACCCGGCGAGCAGTTGACGCTGTTCTTCGCCGAAGCCCGGCGCGATCCCGATCTCCGCGCTTACGATCTGGTCGGCAAAAATGGCGATCAGAATGGCAAGCGCGCCTGTCAACACAAAACCGAAATTTGCCACGCGGGAAAACAGATCCCATGCGGCGGCGCGGTCTTTGGTGGTGAGATACTCTGTCAACAAGGGGATGAACGCCATTGCCAGCGCGCCGCCGGAAATCAATGCGAACAACAGGTCGGGCAGGTTGTTGGCGGCGTTGAACGTATCCAGAAGATGCACTTCATCGGCGTAGATGCGCGAAATGATGATCGTATGCGCGAAAGCAAAGACCTTGTTGATAAAAAAGAAGAACGCCACAATCAGGGAGTTACGGGCAAGAGGGGAAAGTTTGCTCATGTGGCAGTGATCAGTGATCAGTGATCAGTGATCAGTGATCAGTGGGTGGGGTGGTTTCCACGCCGGGGAGTTTTTCGGCGAGAAGATGGATTTTGTGAATGAGGATCGGGAAGCATTGCGCGCAGATGTATTTCGCTTCGCCCTTGAAGGTCAGGTTCAAGAGAGGGATTTGCGCGTCGGTGCGGTCACAGTTCAGGCAGACGGGTTCGGTCATGGGGCGCTCCAAAATGGGGGATAACGGGCGAAGTGTACCATAATGAAACGTCCCGAAACCTTGTTTGGTTCCGGGACGTTTGCGAACGCTTTGAGGCGTTGGATCACAACGGCATCTGCACCAATCCTCCGTCGAACATCAGGGCATGACCGTGAATGAACGAGGCGGCGGGCGAAGCCAGCCAGACCGCAGCGCGCGCGAACTCTTCCACGGTGCCCATGCGCCTCAACGGGATTTCGCTTGAAATTTTGGCGGCTTCCTCTTCCGGGGTGGTGCCGGCCCGGGCGGCGCGGTCAGCCATCAGTTGTTCGACGCGTTCCGTCCACGTCCAGGCGGGGTTGATCGAGTTGACGCGGATGCCCTTCGGTCCCAGTTCGTTCGCCAGCGATTTTATGAATCCGATCACCGCCAGGCGCAGGGCGTTCGAGAGGATCAGATTGTCCAATGGTTGTTTGATCAGATACGACTGTGACGTGACGATGCTTCCCTCGCCCTGCTCGACCATCTTCGGGACGACGGCATAACATAACCGGACCGCGCTCATCAGGGTCAGGTTTGCGGCGACCTCCCAGTCTTTGGCATCGAGCGAAAGAAAGTTACCCGGCTTGGGTCCGCCAGCGTTGTTGAACAGGATGTCAATGCGCCCGAATTCCTCGAGCGTCTTCGCGACGACGTTTTCTATATCATCGGCGTGCGTGAGATCGCCTCTTACCGCCAGGACGTCTGCTCCCGTTTCCTTTGAGATTTCCTTCGCTGCAACTTCGATCAGCTCACTGCGGGCGCACATCGCCACCTTTGCGCCTTCACGCGCGAATTCGCGCGCAGTGGCTTTGCCCAGTCCCTTCGACGCGGCGGTTACGAGGGCTACTTTATCTTTCAATCCCAAATCCATGTGTTCCTCCGTGGGGGGTGTGGATGAGTAAAAGCATATACAGGTAGATAGGTACACAAGTAGACATGTACACAAATAGGCACCTGTGTACCTGTTTACCTCCTCAAAAAATCGCGTCCATCAGATCGCGTTCCCGCAACATGCGGCGTTTCCAGTTGTTGATGAGCGGAACGACGAAAGGCAAAATCCGCATACTGTAATACGGCGGCAGGAGCGGTACGCCGAGTAGATCGCCGAAACTGATCAGCACGAAGAGATGCTCCAACCCTCCGCGCTGACGCGCCAGCGTCCGCACCTGGTCGTGGATCGCCAGTCCGTAAAGGATTTCGCGTGAGGTATTGAAGAAACGTGAGAAGACGGTTGTCATGTGGAAGTACAAAAGCAGACAAGCATACAGGTAGGTAAGTACACAGGTACACAAGTTTCACACGTGTTTACCTGTCTACCTGTGCACCCATCCATTCAAACGAACAGCGCATCTCCCATTCGTGTGAGGGAATCCGTCCCGCGCACTTCGTTTTCATAGAGCGGAATGGTCGAGCGCACCATGCCCTCGAACTTCTGCCACACGTCGTCCATGTAGCGGTCCTGCATCGCCACACGGTTTTTCACAAAGTCCGGAGACTTGTCGCTCACCTGTGCCTGGTCAATCAGCATGTTGACGATCACGCCGCCGACCGGGATGCCGAAATCGTGGAACCAGCCGATGAAGCGCGTGATGACCGCGATGGGCAATGCCTCCGCCAGCGTCACGAAGAAGAACGCGGTCAGTTCGTCGTTGGTGAGCAGTTTTTGCGCCTGTCCCATGCGGTCGCGGAACGAGACGAGATAATCCATTAGTGGGTCGGCTTCCTTTTTCTTGGTGAAGGAAAGCAGTTCGCGCAGGGTGCGCGCCTCCTCGCGGCTCTTCAACATTTTATTGACCCACAGCGAATACACCTTGGACATCCCCAGCAGGCGGCGCGCGTTGGCGGTCGGCGCGGTGTCGAAGACGTACACGTCGTACTCGTCGCGCAGCATCAGGTCCACCATGTTCTCGAACATGGCGGATTCTTCGAAAGCGGGGTTCATCGTCGCCGATTCAACGAAGTCCTCCGCCTTGGTGGAAATATCCGCGAATTTCAGGAACCACTGGATCTTGTCGCGTATCTCCTGCTTGGAGCGTTCGATGGTTTCCTTGGTGTCAATTTCGTAAGCCCACAGATTCGGAACGCCGTTCACCTGCGTCGGTTTTCCGAAAACATTCTGGCTCAACAATCCGCTCAAACTATGCACTGGATTCGTGGAGGCGAGCATCACGCGCTTTCCCTGCTTCGCCAGCCAGATCGCCGTCGCGCCAGCCATCACGGTCTTGCCAACTCCGCCTTTGCCGCCGAAGAATACGTAGCGCAGTTTGTCATGCTCCTTGACGTAATTTTTCATGGAAGTTTCAATCGCTTTTGCGGTCTTTGCAGTCATCGCTTCCTCCTACGCCCCGTACATGATCTCGGACAGTTTCCTGATCATGTCCAATCCCGTCACGTCGCGTTCCAATTCGGGTACGTGCGCAGCAACCTGCTTCCCGAACGTTTCGTCAATTTGCTTCAGGTATTTATCCTGCATCTCGATTCGGTTTTTGAGGTAAGGCGGTATGTTCTGTGTGAGCAATTCGCGCGGCACGACGCGGTTGACGACGTAACCCATGATCGGCACGTCGAATTTGGCGAACAGGTCCGCCGCCTTGGCTGTATCTATCAGGATCATTTCTTCGGGGATGACCACGAAGAAGAAACCGGTCTTCTCCTTGTCGGTCAGAATTCGAGACGAAGCGTTGATGCGTCCGCGGATGTATTGCAGTTCGTTCAGGATGGCATCCTCCTCGGTCTCCTTCTCGCGCTTCAGCCTGGATACCATTTCCTCGTATTCGCGCATCTCCTCGCGCAGTTTGGTGATCTTATTGATCCACTCATCGTAGACCTTCGCCATGCTCAGGTAATACAGCGCGTGCCCGAGCGGCACGAGGTCGTAAATGTAGTAATCGTAGTTGCCCTCCACCACGATATCCACCACTGCGTCGAAGATGGCGCTTTCCTCCATCGCCGGTTCCGCGGACGCAGCCTGGATGTATTGTTCGATCTCATCGGGGACTTCGTCGAAGCCGTACATGTCGAGGATCTTCTTTCGGATCTCCCCCTGATAGGCTTTGATGTGCTGGTCGGCGTCAATTTCCTGAGCCCACAGGTTCTCCATGATCTTGACAGGTCCCTTGCCGAAAATATCCTTCTGAAAAATATCGGACAGACTCGCCTGCGGATCAACAGAGAAGACCAGCACCTTCTTTCCCTGTTGAGCCAGCCAATAGGCAGTCGCGGCGGAGAAGGTGGTCTTCCCCAGCCCGCCTTTGCCGCCGAACATGATGTAGCGGCGTTCGGGGTGTTCCTCGAAGATTCGTTTGAGTGTCATTGGGGACTCCCGATTTAGAACATCGCGTCCGAAACGTCTTTCTCGCGCAACAAGCGTCGCTTCCAGGTCGAGATCTGCGGCACGACATACGGAAGCAGGCGCAGGCTGTAATACGGTGGCAGGATCGGGATGCCGATCATGTCGCCCATCGTGATCAGGATGAAGAGATGCTCCATGCTGGCGCGTGTCCGCAGGGCGTAACGGCTCATGTCGTGCGACGCCATGCCATAGATGATTTCCTTCATATTTTGCCAAAAACTTTTCTTTTCTTCTTCAGTCATGTTCATTTTCCTTTCTTTGCCGCGCAGGCGACATTCTCTTACGCCGACGGACACGCGAGAGAACGTATCCTACGCATAAAATATCTAAATTCCATCCAAATGATAATCATGTTCATCGCTAAACTCGCGTTCGCGCAGGACGCGTCGTTTCCACGTTTCGATGTGGGGGACGATATAAGGCAGCAAACGAAGACTATAATACGGCGGCAAAACAGGTACGCCGATCATATCTCCCACCGTGCCGAGCATGAACAGGCTTTCGAGGCTGGCTCGCATTTCCATGGCGTGATGCGCAAACTCCATCCCGAGCATGCCGTATAAAAATTCGCGCACAGCCTGCCAGAGCGATTTTTTTTCTGGTTGCCTCGACACATTCATATTATACTCACGCCTACTCGTAGAACTCCGAGGTGTACGATGAATTCACAAGCGATCATCATCATTGCAGTCGCCGTCTTCATGGGCTGGTTTGCCATCGGCATGATCTACAACCTGCGGCGCGGCGACAAACTTCTAAAATGGATGCAGGACGGCTTGCCGCTCATCGGTCAGCGCACCACCTTCCGCTGGCTGGGCAGTTCCGTTGCCGAGATGGGCATTGCAAAAGCAAAGCGCCCCTTTCACCGCATGGATGTCCTGATCGTTCTCAAGCCGCGCGACGTTTTTTGGATGACGCTCATCGCGCTTTTTCAAAGACGCAGCGACATCCTGATCTTCCGCGCCGCCCTTGGCACGCCTCCGCTTTTGGACCTCGAACTTGCGGACCCAAAAACCTGGAGCGGACGCGAAGCCCTGGCAAAAGCAACCAAACGCGGGTGGGAGGGAACCGATTATCACGGTCTGCGGTTAATGGCTCCCAAGGGGTTGATCAATCTCGCCGCCTCCACTGTGGACCAGCTCGCCGCTCCCATGCAGGCGTTTTCGCCTCGCTTCGTTCGTCTCGGCTTGCGCAAGACCTCCCCAAATATGGAAGTGCACCTGCCGTTCCCCAACCCGAATGAAACGGACGCCAAAACCTACTTTCAGTCCCTGTGCAATTTGGGACGCGCGATCGGCGAACGGAATTAGTAGGTCACGCCTCAAGCGTGACCTACTAATTTTCGCCGTGAAGGCTAATCCGTCGCCGCGGCGGCTTTCCGAGTCTTTCCGCCGCTGGCGTAACGTTGATAGGCCTTGTAACCATCCCAGCCGATGAAGAGAGCGGTGACGAACAACAGTCCGGCAATGACGATCATTGCCCATGCGCCGGTTGCCGCCGCGCCGCCCTTTGGCACGATGGTCACGAACAGGTTGCGCGCTGTGACCAAGGTTGCAGCCAGCGTGGTGATGTACATGAACAATGTGGGCCACAGGGCGAAGGCAGGATTCTTCTTTTGCTCCCTCAACCAGACCGTGACGATTAGCAGGCTAAGCGCCGCCATGAGTTGATTCGCCGCGCCGAACAACTGCCACAGATACACCCACGTGCCGGTCAATACCAACAGCATGGTCAACACCATCGAAGTGACGGTCGAGACGTGCATGTTCTTGAAGACCGGGACCGCGTCACCGACCCACTCCGAGAGCGTCACTCGCATCACGCGGAAGATCAACTGCGTCACCGTCAACACGATGACCATGAACGCGCCGAATCCGAGCGCCGTGCCGAAGGTTCTGAAATCGGGACCGAAGAGTACCGTCAGCAAGGTGCCGACCCCCGCCGCGAAGCGTCCCGCGCCGCCGCCCGTTCCCACAATGGAGACCGCCACCAGGGAAAGCAAACCGAGCGTGTTCTCGGTGAACATCGCGCCGCCGCCGACCGGCAAGCCGTCGGTCTCATATTCCAACTGGCGGGCAGTGCCGATGGAGCCGATCAGCGCGTGCCAGCCGGAGATCGAACCGCAGGCGATGGTCACGAACAGCATGGGCCAAAGCGGTTGCCAGGCTTTGGCCGCATCGTAGGCAAAGCCCCACGTAATGAGCGGCTTGAGTTGAAATGTCGCGACTTTAACGGTTTCCCCGGCCGCGTTCACGGCGGTTGTGCCGAGGATCGGCGCCAGCACCGCGCCGAGGGCGCTAAGTCCGATCGTCAACAGCGTGATCCAGAAGCCGATGTAGTTGACCGGCTGGGCGAAGCGCCAGATGGGCAGGGTGGCGGCAAGATAAGAGAAGGCAAGGATGAACAACGCCCAGAACAGGTAGGCGGGCATCGTCTTGATGGCGCCGGTCGCCGCGTCATACACCGCCGTGGTAGGACGTACGCCTTCCGCGTTGGGTGGGGGGATGCGCGGGTCGGCATTGGTCGGATCGAAGACGGTCATCACCGAATTACCGCCGGTTAGATTGTTGACCGCGTTGTTGAAAGCCACGACCGCGCCGTTGATGGGTCCGACCCATTGAACGGCTCTGGTCTCGGGGTTGATCGTGCTGCCAAAGGGACCGAAGACCATCGCCGCCACGGTCACGATCACGACGATCGCCGTCACCAGGATCAGGTCCATCTTCCATTTGTAGAGCATCTGACCAGCCAACAGACCCATGAGGCCGAGCATGATGATGCCGAACGGCACGTCGGGGCGGGCAACCATCAGGGCGGACATGATGCCCATGAACGCGCCAGCCACCAGCAACAGGTAGAAGAAGATGAACGTGAACAGGATGGTGCGGGTGCGCGGCGCGATCAACTTGTGACTGATGGCGCTCAGGCTGTTGCCGTCGTTGCGGACGGCGACCATGATGGCGCTGTAATCGCTCACCCATCCGATGAACGAAACGCCGATAAGCAGCCACAACAGGGAGGGCGCCCAGCCCCACAGGTTTGCCGCCGTAATGGGACCCACGATGGGACCCGCCGCGGCGATGGACTTGAAGTGATAACCGTACAGCACGTTGCGGCTGGTCGGCATGAAGTCCACCCCATCCATGTACATTTTTGCGGGGGTGGCTTTCTTCGCATCCGACTGGATGACATCCCGGTCGATGCGTTTGGCATAGAAGTTGTATGCCACATAAATGACGATCGCTGCAATCACAACGATCCACAAGGTGTTCATATAGGTTCCTCCGTTCAATGTTGCGTCAGGCAAAACTTACGGATTTACGGACGTATCTGCCAGTAGATGACTTCTCCTCTCAACACATCCCTGGCGCGCAATGGAACAAATCTGTCTTCCATTCACCTCCTCTCTGGGAGCCTCCTCCGCCTCATCCAATCTCCGTCGGTTGACCCGCCAACTGACGGGCAATCTCCTCGCTGGCAGATGGCAGCATCTGGCTCCCGATAAAACGGGATCTGCCGTTCACAATGACCGCCGGATAATGGCGGGCGTTGTACTTCAACGATTTGTAAAACCCCTCCACGGACGCCGCATCAATCACCTTGAGGACGATGTTGTCGCAGTGCGCCCGGAACATTTCCTTCACCCACTCTGATACGACCTGATACTCCCGCCTCAACTCTTCGGGCAGACTGCTCTCCAATTGCTCCTCCTGCACGCGGTTCGACTTGCCCATCTCCCGCCACGCCACTTCACAATGGGTGCAGTGGTAATAGGCGGTGGGCGCGTAGGCGATGATCTCGACCAGTAAGGGCTTGTCCTGCGAAGTCCTCGTAGAGGGAGTTTTATCGAAGGGCTTGTCCTGAGCGGCGTCGAAGGGTTTGTTCATCATTCGCTCCTGTAAAATAAAAACGCCAGCGAGCATCCCCCCTTTGCCCAGTGGCGTTACAAAAACAGTTCCCGGGTGACCACAATTCGCCCGGTTCCGACAGAAACCAGAATGTGTGATGCGTTCGACGGAAGTCGCATTTTGACCTCGAACAATGTCAGATTGTCACACGGTTTGCCAGCGGTTCATCCTAAATATTCGTATATGTCCATAAATAAAAATGTTGGTTTAATTTTACAAATCTATGTCACAAAAGTCAACTGATGTTTGTAACTTTCAAAAAACCTTTGGAGAACGTCTGAAAACAAGATCAGAGAGGCTGGCATTGTCATTTCGAGCGAAGCGAGAAATCTTTACCCGGCCGAGCCAGGATTTCTCCTCATGGAGTTTACCCTGAGCCGAAGCCCTGACACTGAACGAAGTGAAGTGGAAGGGTCAGCCGAAGGGCTCGTCGAAATGACATCTGGCAGGTTTTTCAGACACTCTTTGCTAAGAAACAGTTTCTCAGGTGGGCGAGGTTCCGCTTCGCGCCTTCAATTCGATCGGCAGTAAAGAAGCGTAGACGAAGTCCGCCACCGGGGTGGGAACTCCGAGTTCGCGTCCCTTGCGCCCGATCACGCCGACCATGGATTCCAATTCCGTGCGGCGCCCTCCCTCCACGTCCAGTTGCATCGAAGCCTTAATGTGCGGCGCGGCGTTGTCCATGAACTCCAGCGATTTCTGGACGACGTCTGCATCGAGAGCGATCCCCTGCGCCCTCGCCAACGCCTCCACCTCCCGCATCAGGCTGACGATCATCTCCCGAGTTTCCGGCACGGAACGGTAATCGCCCATCGGCAGGCGCGTCAGCGAACCCAGGCTGCTCGCCGCCGAAATGAACACGAATTTCGTCCACAGGATTTTCAAGATGTTCTCTGAGACTTCCACTGTAATTCCTGTTTTATGCAACACCTCAAAAATGGATTCGACGCGCTCCGAACGCCTCCCGTCCAGTTCCCCGAAGACGATGCGGCGGAACTGCGACACATGTTTGACGACCCCCGGCGCCTCCATCGCGGACGAGAGCCAGGTTGCCCCTCCGAGGACATGATCCAAGCCGACGACTTTTCCGATCCGCTCCACGGCGTCCACTCCGTTTTGCAGGCTCAACACCGCCGTCTGCGGACCGATCGCAGGGCGGATGGCTGCCGCCGCCTCGTCCGTGTGATAGGTTTTGACGCAGAACAGGATGAGATCAACGTCGCTGACTTCAGCAGGGTTATCGGTTGCCTGCGCGGGCGAAACAGTAAAATCCCCGAAGATGCTTTTGACCTGCAAACCCTTTTCGCGGATGGCTTGCAAATGCGCGCCGCGCGCGATGAACGTCACATTGTTGCCTTGTCGAGCCAGCAATCCGCCGTAATAAGCCCCTACGCCGCCGGTTCCCATGACCATGATTTTCATATTCAGCCTCCTTTGGTAAGTGTACGTGCATACAGGTATACAGGTGTTTCCATGGTATCTGTCTACCCATGTACCTGCACTCCCTCCCTCAAGTGCTCCCTCAAAAACCTCCCCGTATACGATCCCTTCGCTTTCATCACCTGTTCGGGCGTGCCTTCGGCGATCAACCGGCCGCCCATGTCGCCGCCTTCGGGACCGAGGTCAATGATCCAGTCCGCGACCTTGATGATGTCGAGGTTGTGTTCGATGATCAAGACCGAATTGCCCGAATCCACCAGCCTTTGCAGAACTTCGATCAGTTTATGCACGTCCGCCGCATGCAAACCGACGCTGGGTTCATCCAACACGTACAATGTACGTCCGGTTGCGCGTCGCGAGAGTTCCTTCGAAAGTTTCACGCGCTGCGCCTCGCCTCCTGAAAGCGTCGTCGCGGGCTGACCGACGCGGATGTATCCCAGCCCGACCTCCTGCAATAGTTTCAACCTGTTCAGCATCGGTGGGTAATTTTTGAACTCTTCGAGCGCGTGATCAACAGTCATATCCAGCACGTCGGCAATCGAATATTTATCGCGGAACAAAACCTGCAGGGTCTCGCGGTTGAAGCGTTTGCCGTGACACACGTCGCACGGCACGTACACGTCCGGCAGGAATTGCATTTCGATTCGCAGTTCGCCCTGTCCCTGGCAGGCTTCACAGCGCCCGCCGTGCACGTTGAACGAGAAACGCCCGGGCTTGTAACCGCGCACTTTGCTCTCGGGCAGTTCAGCGAACAACTTTCTGATCTCGTCGAACAAACCCGTGTATGTGCCGGGGTTCGAGCGCGGCGTGCGCCCGATGGGGGACTGGTCAATGTTGATGATCTTGTCGAGATGTTCCACGCCCTCGATGCGCTCGTGCGCCCCCGCTTGCGTGCGCGCGCCCATCAACTCCGCCGCCAGCGCGTTGTATAAAACGTCGCTCATCAACGAGGACTTTCCCGATCCGCTCACGCCTGTGATGCAGACCAGTTTCCCCAATGGGATTTTGACGTCAATCTTCTTGAGATTATTCGCGGACGCACCCACGATCCTGAGACTCTTCCCATTCCCCTCCCGCCTCTTTTTCGGGACCGGGACCTGCTTCCTCCCCGATAGATATTGTCCTGTCAATGACTTTGGGTGCGCCAAAATCTGCTTTGGGGTTCCCTCTGCAATCACCTGCCCGCCATGCTCGCCCGCGGCGGGACCCAGGTCAATCACCCAATCCGCTTCGAAGATGGTTTCGCTGTCATGCTCCACAACCAGAACGGTGTTGCCCAGATCGCGCAAACCCTTGAGCGTTTCGAGCAGTCTTGAGTTGTCGCGCGGATGCAAACCGATCGAAGGCTCGTCCAGCACGTACAACACGCCCACCAAACGCGAACCCACCTGGGTGGCGAGTCGAATGCGCTGCGCCTCGCCGCCGGAAAGCGTCACTGCGGAGCGATTCAACGTCAGGTAATCCAAGCCGACGTTGACGAGAAACGTCAGCCGCTCGTGGATTTCCTTCAACACCCTTTCCGCGATGGCTTTTTGTTTTGACGTGAGCGGGGAGTTTTTCCCTGAAAGTTTCTTCACCCATTCCAATGTTTTCAGCACGTGCCACGAGTTGGCTTCCACGATGTTGACGCCGTCCACGGTGACTGCCAGCGCGGCAGGATTCAACCTCTTGCCCTTGCAACTCGGACACGGCCGGTCCGACATGAACTCCGAAATCTTCTCGCGGATGTATTCCGAGTTGGTTTCCTTGTATCGTCGTTCGAGATTGGTGATCACGCCTTCGAAGGCGCGCGAAAACTTGAATTCGTTTCCGTTTGCGCTCTGGTACGTCATCGGGATCTGTTTCTCCCCTGTGCCGTACAGGATGATGTGGAGTTGTTCCTTCGTCAGTTCCTTTACGGGTTTGTCCAAATCTATCTTGTACGCTCTGGCGGCGTTCGTCAGGCTTTGCCAGTAATAGCCGCCTTCCTCCTTCGGTCCGCTCCACTCCATGCTGGCGATCGCTCCCTCGTTCAGGGACAGGTCGCGGTCCGGGATGATGCGCTCCGGGTCAATCTCCAGTTTCGAGCCGAGTCCCTGGCAATCGGGGCATGCGCCCTGAGGCGTGTTGAAGGAGAACGTACGCGGCTCGATCTCCGGGACGGTCGAGCCGTGTTCCGGGCAGGCGAGGTGCTCGGAGAATTGAAGGTCGAAGGTCGAAGGCTTGCCCTGAGCAGCGTCGAAGGACCGAAAGTCACCGCTCTGACCTTTGACTTGTGACTTTTGACCATCTACCAGATTCACAGTGATGTACCCCTCCCCAAACTTGAGCGCGGTCTCCACTGAATCTGTCAACCGGGTGCGAGCGGCTTTTCTGTCCTCCTTATCGCCCTCGCGCGAAACGACGAGACGATCCACCACGGCTTCGATGGTGTGTTGTTTGTAGCGGTCGAGTTCGATCTCGTCGTCGAGCGAATGAACCGTGCCATCCACACGGGCGCGGGTGAATCCTGCCTTGCGGATCTCCTCGAAGACCGCCTGGTACGTGCCTTTGCGTCCGCGCACCAGCGGAGCGAGGATGAGGATGCGCGTGCCTTCGGGCAGTTTCTCGATGGCATCCACGATCTCCTGCGCCGATTGGCGCGTCACCTCGCGTCCGCACACGGGACAGTGGGGGATACCCGTCCGTGCGAAAAGCAGACGCATGTAATCGTAGATTTCAGTCACCGTGCCGACTGTTGAGCGCGGGTTGTGGCTGGTGGATTTCTGGTCAATCGAAACGGCGGGGGAAAGCCCGTCAATGTAGTCAACGTCGGGTTTGTCCATCTGCCCGATGAACTGCCGCGCGTACGCCGAAAGCGACTCGACGTACCGCCGCTGACCCTCGGCGAAGATCGTATCGAACGCCAGCGACGATTTGCCCGACCCCGACAAGCCAGTGATGACCACGAACTTGTCGCGCGGGATCTCCACGGTGATGTTCTTCAAATTGTGGACGCGCGCGCCCACAACGCGGATCGAATTGGATGACATAAGACTCCTGTGCTGAAAGTCTATTTTAGCACAAATGTTTTATTTTTGAGGGTTTTGCCGACCGCCAAACCTTCATTATACCGAATCGCCAAATTGGACATCCGAAGATGATTTGCAACGCGCATGTTATACTCAAATGCAACTTCTCAAATCCGGCGGGGTTATTTGTGTTAACCCTGCCGGTAGGATGGACGAGTGCAGGAGACCGACTTCAAGGAAGAGGAGATCCTATCGCTTGCTTCGCAGGGCGACCGTGACGCTTTCGGTCAACTCTACGAGCGATACGTGGACCGCATCTTCAACTACGTTTATTACCGGACGGGCAACCTTCACGATGCGGAGGATCTTACCGCCCGCGTCTTTCAGCGGGCGATGAACCACATTAAAAATTACACGGACCGTGGCGTGCCATTTTCCGCATGGCTGTATCGCATTGCCCACAACCTGGTCGCAAACTGGCACCGTGACCGCAGCCGCAGGCAGGAGATTCCGCTCGACGACCTGCCCATCCTCCCGACCCGGGGCGATCATCCCGAAAGGAACCTTGTCCGTTCGCAGGAACAGGAGGCGCTTCTCAAACTCATCCGGCGCCTGCCCCCGGAGCGGCAAAGCCTCCTCATCCTAAAATTCGTCGAGAACCTCTCGAACGCGGAGATCGGGAAGATCATGGGACGCAGCGAAGGCGCTGTGAAAAGCCTTTACCATAGGACGCTTCTCGCCCTGCGCGATCATCTGGGAGACCAAAACATCAACCTCGAAGGAGAGTGAGCCATGCTCAGAATTGTGACCGATGGCGCCGCCGACCTCCTGCCCGGATGGGACAAGGAATACGGTATTGACATGATCCCCGTGAACATCCTATTTGGGGAAAAGTCTTATTTGCAGGGCGTCGAACTGGACAACGAGGGGTTTTACAAACTGGTGGACGAAAGCCGGCGCGTTCCCAAAACGTCCCAGCCTTCGCCGCACCAGTTCGTCGAGTTCTACCGCAGGGTGGCTCAAAAGGGCGATACGATCCTGTCCATTCACATCACCGCCAAACTCTCCGGCACTTACGCCTCCGCCGTTTCCGCCGCCGAGGAATTGAAGGCCGAGTTCAACGTCATTCCAATCGATTCCGCGGTCGGTTCGCTCGGCATCGGTTTGATGTGCCGCGAAGCCCGCAAATTGGAACGCGCCGGCAAAAGTGTGGATGAAATCGTCAGATACATCGAGGAAGTCAAGTCCAAAATTCTCATCATCCTCACGCTGGACACGTTGGAATACGCCAAAATGTCCGGGCGCGTAAAAACACTGCAAGCCGCGCTGGCTTCCGTGCTGAACGTCAAACCCATTGCGGTATTACGGAACGGCGATTTGGGCATGGCGGAACGGGTGCGTACGCGCAAGGCTTCGCTGGATCGCGTGATCGAAATGGCGAAGGAAGAATACGGCGACAAGCCGATCTACCTTGCGGCGGTTCACGCGCGCGATCCCAAATCCGGCGAGGCGCTGCTGGAACAGGCGAAACAGCAATTCAATTGCAGGGAGGCGATGCTCGGCGAACTGTCCATTTCAATTGCCGCAAACCTCGGACCCGGTACCGTGGGCGTGATCCTCTACCCGGCCGAATAGAAACCGTGAGACAAAATGATGAGAAGAAAGACCACCAAACTTCCCGACGACATCCTCACCCTCGAAACGCGTCTCGCAGGGACCCTGAAACCGATCCAGCCTTCGAGCGACCTTGTCCAACGCCTCAGGGATCGCCTCCGCTTCCCGGCTCGCGAGGAGATCGTTTCGCGGCTCGACTGGCGCAGGCTGTTTCTGGTGTTCGGAGGGGTGATGTCTGCCTTGCTGCTGGTTATCACGGTTGCGCGCGCCTTCTTCCATTTGGTGGGAAGAAGGAATATGTGATTGTTCGTAAGAGGACGAGACCCTAAGTTAAAAGTCCTATTTTTGTTCTCTCAAAATGCGTAGGATGCGCTCTCCAGCGCATCCAGCAACGTTGAAGATCGTCACTTACGCGCAAGGCGAGTAGTTTTGAAACACTTTCTAAAGGTTTGCCAAACCTTTGGGTCTTTTATTTCAACAACTCGTCGCACAATGTTCGCGCTTCGGCGACGAGGTCCGCATCCACGGGGAGTTTGAATTCCTCGGTGACGCGCAAGGTCAAATGGTCTGCGATCAGCCTCAGGTCGGGAGAAAGAAGCGGGTCGTCCTTGAGCAGGTTCAACAGGTCGTACGCGCTCGTACTTCGTGGACGAATCCCCTTTCGTTCCAGATATTCCCGAACCGCGATCCCCGCCGCGCGCCGCGCGCAAACGCGTGCCTGTCCCTCGTTGCCCCTTGCGCGCGCCCGTTCAGCCTGCGCGAATTCCTTCCTGATCTCTTCGTAAGGGTCGGCCGTCAATCGAAAAACCTGTATTTCAACAACGCCCACACGGCTTCGAACGCGTCCTTCAACTTGATCTTTTTGCCTTCGGAATAATCGCGCGGGTTGAAGGAGATTGGCACCTCGAAAATGCGGTACTTGCGTTTGAGGACCTTGGCGGTGAACTCCGGCTCGAAACTGAACCGTTTGGAGCGGATGGTTATGCCTTCGATCACTTTGCGGCGAAAGACCTTGTATCCCGTTTCCATGTCGGTCAGGATCGAATCGTACAGCACGTTGGTCATCAGGGTAAGCATTTGGTTTGCCACCTGATGCCAGAACATGGCGACCCGATGCGGCGCGCCCAGAAAGCGTGAGCCATAGACCACGTCCGCAAGCCCCTCTTCGATCGGCTGAAGCAGGGCAGGGTAGTCGCGCGGATGATACTCTAGGTCAGCGTCCTGAATGAGCAAAACGTCGCCTTTTGCGGCTTTCATTCCGCTGACGACCGCCGCGCCTTTGCCCTGGTTTCTTTCGTGCAGGATCACGCGGACTTTTCTTTTGCCGTCCAGTTTTTTCAGGATTTCGCGCGTGCCGTCCTGAGAGCCGTCGTCAACGACGATGATCTCCTTTGCCAGTTTGGTGGCTTGCACGCGCCGGATGGTCTCCTGGACGTTGTTTGCTTCGTTGTACACGGGGATGATGACGGAAAGGTTCATGGTATAGTGTTACAGATTATATACGATAACGTCATTCAAAGTTGGGCGTGCTATAATTCGATCATCTCCAATTTCGATTTGTCCCATTCCGGGAGGTATTATGACCAACAATCTCATGCGACCCACCGGCGGCTTGAGCGGTTTCACGCCGCCGCCCATTTATTCGGTGGACGATACCGGCCTGAACGTTCTCTGGCTTCAGGACCTGACGTTGAAGGTTCTATATTCGCAGGGGTATTTGAGCGGGTTCAAGATCGCCGAGGCGATTGCCCTGCCTTTTGCAGGCGTCACGGACGGGATCCTGGAGGCGCTGAAACGCGAGAAGTTGATCGAGGTGAAATCGTCGCAGGGCGGGTTGGGCGAGGGCGCATACACCTACGGCATCACCGGGGCGGGGATCACCAGGGCGCGTGAAGCGCTGGAACGAAGTCAGTATGCCGGCCCCGCGCCGGTGCCTTTCGAGGTGTATAACGAAGCCATGCGCCGGCAGAAAACGGGGCGCATGACCGTCACCGCGCGAA
This sequence comes from Anaerolineales bacterium, assembly GCA_013360875.1. Lineage (GTDB taxonomy): Bacteria > Chloroflexota > Anaerolineae > Anaerolineales > Villigracilaceae > Defluviilinea. The sequence continues at coordinate 50,662 of JABWAU010000004.1, forward strand.
CGATGCGCCAGGTGCTTTCGCAACTCGTTATCTCCGAGTCCACGTTCCAGCGGTTGGGTCCCGCATTGAATTCCGGCACGTCCATTTTCATGTACGGTCCGCCGGGAAACGGCAAGACGAGCGTCGCCCGCGCGTTCGGCAACCTCATTCTCACACAAACGATGTACATCCCGTATGCCTTGTATCTCGACGGGCAGGTCATCAAGGTTTACGATCAGGTCAGCCATAAACTTGCGCCGGAGACCGAGGGCGGAGCGTCGCTTCCTAGCACCGGCAACCTTCGCACCAGCGCTCGCCGCGACCCGCGCTGGGTGAAGATCCGCCGCCCGTTCATCGTGACGGGAGGCGAGTTGACGCTCGAAGGACTGGACCTCGTGTACGACGACGTGCACAAATTCTACGAAGCCCCCTTCCAGGTCAAAGCCAACGGCGGCATCTTTTTGATTGACGACTTCGGACGCCAGCAAGTGCGCCCGCGCGACCTGCTCAACCGCTGGATCGTCCCTCTCGAAAACCGCGTGGACTTCCTCACGCTTCACAACGGTCGCAAGGTCGAAGTGCCCTTCGACGTTTTGATCGTCTTCTCGACCAACCTCCCGCCGAAAGACCTGGTGGACGAAGCCTTCCTGCGCCGTCTGCGGCACAAGATCGAGATCGGCGACCCGTCCTACGAGGAATATCGCGAGATCTTCAAGCGCGTGGCAAGCGACAAGAAAGTGGAATACAGCGACCAGGGACTTGCCTACCTCCTGCAGGAATGGTACATCAAACGCAACCGCAAACTGCGCGCCTCGCATCCCCGCGACCTGTGCGACCAGATCCTGGACATTTCCAGTTACCTTTCCGTCCCGCCGACCATGTCGCGCGATATGCTGGACCGCGCCGCAAGAGCATACTTCGTGGACATCTAGCATTGCAGCGCAAGGTTAGGAGCAAAAATCGCTAAACAGCTTACGCGCCGCGCTGCGCTGCGCATTGGTGCGTACGGAATTTGTTGCCATGTTCAAAGAATTACCTTACCCCATCATCCTTGCCCACCGAGGCGCGTCGGCTCATGCGCCGGAGAACACGCTTGCCGCGTTCCAACTCGCCGTCGAGCAGGGCGCGGATGGCATCGAACTCGATGTGAAACTCAGCGCAGACGGGCAGGTCGTGGTCATCCACGACGCGACCGTGGAGCGCACCACCGGCGCGCGCGGGCGCGTAAAGGATATGACCCTGGATGAACTCCGTTCGTTGGACGCGGGGAGTTTCTTTTCGGACAAATTCAAAGGGGAAAAGATCCCCACCCTCGCGGAGGTCTTCGAAGCGGTGGGCAGGCGCACGTTTGTCAACGTCGAACTCACCAACTACGACACGCGGCGCGATCACCTCGTCGAATCGGTCTGCATCCTGGTAAAAAAATTCGGAATGCAAAAACGCGTGTTGTTCTCGTCCTTCCTGCCCTCCAACCTCTCCAACGCCCGCCGTTACCTGCCCGAAGTCCCTACCGGCTTGCTGGCTTTGAACGGCCTGCTCGGCGCTTGGGCGCGTTCGTTCGGTTTCGCCTTTGGGAAGCACGAGGCGTTGCATCCCCACCTCGGGGACGTGACGCAGCAACTGATCTATTTCGTGCATCGCCTGAAGAAGCGCGTCCACGTGTGGACGGTGAACGACGCGGCGGATATGCGGAGATTGTTCAAGTGGGGCGTGGATGCGATCTTTACCGACGACCCGCAACTGGCTGTCGGTGTGCGCGGGGAAAAAGGATGAGGATGAGACCAGGCTTCGGGAACAGCGGACAATTCACGGGTCTGGGAGGAAGCGTTTGCCGGCATTGGGAGAAGGCATGAGGATGGGACGTCTCCTGCGCGGGCTGATCCTGTTGCCGATCCTCGCCTCTTTCCTCGGACCCGGAATGGGCGCGCGCGCCCAAACCCCCGCGCCGCCTCCGCAGGTGCGGGCATTGCTGAATTCCATGACCCCGGAAGAGCGCGTGGGACAGTTGTTCCTTGTCACCTTTCGCGGCACAGATACCGGCAGCGCGTCGCACATCCGCGACCTGATCGCAAACTATCATATCGGCGGCGTGATCCTGCTGGCGGATAACGATAATTTTGTCTCCGAGCCGGAGACGGTTGCATCCGCGCATCAATTGATCGCGGATTTGCAGAACATCGAATGGGAGGCTTCGCTCGAGGAGACAGACCCGCGCAAGGCATACGCGCCGTTGTTCGTCGGCATTTCACAGGAGGGGGACGGCGCTCCGAACGATCAGATTCTGAGCGGATTGACTCCCCTGCCGAACGAGATGGCGATCGGCGCGACGTGGAACACTGGCAACGCCGCGCAGGTCGGCTCCGTGTTGGGGAGCGAGTTGTCCGCGATCGGCTTCAACTTGTACCTGGGTCCTTCATTGGACGTGGTCGAGTCGCCGAATCCCTCCGCCCGCAGCAACCTGGGGACGCGCGTCTTTGGCGGCGATCCGTTCTGGGTGGGGGAGATGGGCGCGGCGTATGTCTCCGGTTTGCACGAGGGGAGCAGCGGGCGCATGATCGTGGTTGCCAAACATTTTCCGGGGCGCGGCGGCTCGGATCGTTCGCCGGAGGACGAGGTCGCCACGGTTCGCAAATCTCTCGAGCAATTGAAGCAGGTCGAGTTATCTCCCTTCTTCGCGGTGACGAATTCCCCGAACCCGCAGGAGGTCGTTGATGGATTGTTGGTCTCACATATCCGTTACCAGGGGTTTCAGGGAAACATCCGGGCGACGACGCGTCCCGTCAGTTTCGACGCTTCGGCGCTGCCCGCCATTCTTGCCCTGCCGCAGTTTGCGACCTGGCGCGGCAACGGCGGGCTGGTCGTCAGCGACGATCTTGGGAGCGCGGCGGTGCATGAGTTCTATTCATTGGGTGGGGAGAGTTTTTCGCCGCGCCTGGTCGCGCGCGATGCCTTCCTGGCGGGTAACGACCTGCTCTACCTGGGCAACATTCGGGCGGATGAGTTCGACGATACCTATTCAGCCACTCTGCGAATCCTGAATGCGTTTTCGCAGGAATACCGCAACGACCCGATCTTTGCCCGCCTGGTGGATGCGGCTGTCACGCGGATACTTACGCATAAACTTCGCATGTACCCGGTCCTTGACATTCAGGGCGTAGTTCCTTCCGTGGAAAGGTTGAGCGACATCGGTTCATCGAGCCAGGTGGCGTTCGATATCGCGCGCAATGCTGCCACGCTGATCAGCCCCGACCCGCAGGAATTGAACACGCTCCTGCCTGCGCCGCCGACCATGAACGACCGCATTGTGTTCCTGACCGACGTGTCCCGATACAGACAGTGCGGCGCCTGTGAAATGCACGACGCCCTCGCCGCGGATTCCTTTCAAAGGGAGGTGTTGCGTTTATACGGTCCCGATGGGAGCGGTCAGGTTCTCAGGAATCGCGTGAGTTCGTTTTCTCTGAACGAATTGGGGGCGTTGATGGACGGCACGACCGAGACGAACATCGAATCGGCTTTGAGCAACGCCTCGTGGGTGGTCATTTCTCTTGCCGACGTTCGGGATGGACAGATCAACCTGCTCCGAAAGTTCTTCTCCGAACGCCCGAACCTGATCCGCAACAAGAACGTCATCCTGTTCTCGTTCACGGCGCCATATTATCTGGACGCCACTGACATATCCAAACTCACGGCATATTACGCAGTCTACAGCAAGCAACCGGCTTTCGTGGACGTAGCCGCGCGCATTCTCTTTCAGCAGGTGTCGCTTCAGGGCGCTTCCCCGGTTTCCGTTCCGGCGGTGGAATACGACCTGATCAGGCAAACCTCGCCGGATCCCAACCAGGTCATTCCCCTGCAATTGGAACAGGCCAGAGAGACTCCCGCCCCCGCGGAAAGCGGCACTCTCACGCCTGAACCGACCGTCACTCCCTTTTACAAGATCGGCGCTTCGATCTCGCTGCGCGCGGGACCCATACTGGATCGAAACCAGCACGTCGTCCCCGATGGGACGGTGGTGCGATTCACCATGTCCACGCGGGACGAGTCGGGGAGCATATTGCAACAGGTCGAGACCACCACGCAGGACGGCATGGCGCGCGCCTCCTTCGTTATTGATAAACCCGGCAAGGTCGAAATCCGCGCGGTCAGCGAACCGGCTTTGGTTTCGGACGTTCTGCAATTCGACGCGACGAGCGAGGGCGTGGCTGTGACGGTGGTGGTGCCGTCGGCCACGGAGACGCCGGAGCCGCCCACACCCACCCCGACGGTCATCCCTGAAAACGAATTTATTTCGCCGGAAGGATATCCCCGCCTGGGCGTCTGGCTTCTGGTCCTGGCGGGCGTTCTCGGCAGTGCGGCGCTTGCCTACTGGGCGATGAGCCGCGTCATTACCCCGCGCTGGGGTGTGCGGTTTGCGTTATCTGTGTTGATCGGCGGGTTCGGCGCGTATAACTATCTCGCCCTGGGATTTCCGCGCGCGTTGGCGTGGGTCGCGTCCGAGTCCGGCGGGGCGGTCGGCGTTTTGTTGTTTACGCTGGGAGGGGAGGCGTTGGGGGTCGTTCTGGCGTGGATGTGGTGGCGGCTGTTCAGCGGATCAGGGTCGCGAGCAAGCTGAGCAGGAACAGCACAGCCGCGCTCCATGCCAGTACCGCTTCCGGGGGATTGGCGAGATACTCCATCACGGAGCGGGGCGATAGGTGGGCGCGCGCGCGGGTGGAAATGGGCAGGGTCAGCGGTTCGCGGTTTCCGAGCAATGCCTGTTTGAATTCCCCGACCGTGTGAGGGCGTTCGTCCGGGTGCATGGACATTGCCCACAACACGGCTTTTTCAGTGCGCGGCGAAAGGGAGGGATTGATCTCTCGTAACGGGAGCAGGCTTTCGGGGGTGAGGAAGCGTCGGCGCGCGTCGACCGGGGGCGTGTTGGTGAGCAGGTGATAGAGCGTCGCGCCGAACGAATAAATATCCGAGCGAATGTCCGTGTGCGCGTCGCTTCCGCCGTATTGTTCGAGCGGCGTGTAGAGCGCGGTGCCTTGTCCCTGAATGATAGTGATGGTCACTTCCTCGGGCGCAAGGATTTTGACAAGACCGAAATCCACAAGTTTAATTAAGCCGTGCGGCATGAGTTTCAGGTTGCTGGGTTTGATGTCGCGATGCACAATGGGCGGCTCCTGGCTGTGCAGGAAGATGAGCGCGTTGGCGATCTGCTCCGCCCAGGAAAGCACTTCATTCTCGGACAGGAAGCGTTTGTTGCGGCGGGCTTCGAGCAGGAGGGAGCGAAGGTCCTGCCCGGGGACGTAATCCATCACGAGGTAATCGCGCGGACCGATCGAAAAGAAGTCGGAGACTTTTGGCAGGTTGGGATGATCGAGGCGCGCCAGGATGGTCGCCTCGCGCAGGAATTGTTCGCGGGCTTCCTCTCTCGTTTTCTCCGGGAGGGCGCGGTCGTATTCGACCTCCTTCAGGGCGCACTGGCGTCCCTTGAGGCGCACGTCGTCGGCAAGATAGATCGAACCCATGCCGCCCTGGCCGATCCGTTCGCGGATCTTGTAACGCCCGCGCAGGATTTCCTCATTCCTGAGAGATGGGAGCAACTCTTCTCCTTGTGGCTGTAAGGTTGTGTTGTAACGTCGTTTACGGGCTGGCAGTTTCGGCGTGATCCTGCAAAAAAAGCCCGCGTTTCTGCTATAGTATTATAATATACGCTCCGCTTGTTGAAGTTATCATTTGATCGAAGAGAAATTCATGACATCGCCCCATGAAGATTATCCATTGTTGATCGCGCAGGAAGGACCCTTGAAGGGTCAGCGCTGGCAGTTGGATCGAACCATCGTATTGGGACGCGAGCCGACCTGCGACGTGGTCATCCCGGATCGCCAGATCTCGCGCTATCACGCCCGATTGACGCCGACCCCGGAGGGGGTGATCCTCGAAGACCTGGGGAGCAAGAACGGCACGCATCACAACGGCGCATCATTGAACACCCCGGTGGTCTTGCAGGACGGCGACCTCCTGTCCGTTGCGTTGGCGCAGCAATTCATTTTCCTCATTTCCGACGCCACCACGCCGCTGGCGGAGGGGGCGCTTCCCTCCGGGCGGTTGATGATGGACTTGAAATCGAGGCGCGTGTGGGTCAATCATCAGCAACTTGTGCCTCCACTTTCGGCGCAACAGTTCAAATTGCTGTGGTTGTTGTATAAGAACAACGGGGAGGTGGTCAGCCGTCCCGATCTTGTGGCGGAGGTGTGGGGGGATGAGCAGGCTGCGGGCGTCTCCGACCAAGCGCTCGACGCGTTGGTGCGCCGGCTGCGCGAACGCATCGCCTCCCTCGACCCGACCCATCAATACATCAACACGGTGCGCGGACACGGCATACGACTGGATAACCCGTCTGCCTGACCCGCGCCGAAAAAGAACGCCTCCCGCGTGACTGCGGGAGGTTTTTTGACTGCCCGTATCTTTTTTCCGCCTCCGACGACTGTTCGGTTAAACCAACATCAAATTCAGTTTCGGAGGTTCAAAATGCAGAGATCATTTCGCTTTATGGCGGTCGCGTTGCTTCTTGGAAGCTATCTGCTAAGCGCGTGCGCAGGCACGCCGACCCAAGCAGGCGGTCCCGGACAGGTTCCGACGGTCAACTCCAATGAGGTCCTGGATGCGGGAAGCAACGGCAACGATTCCAATTCCAACGACGACAATGCCAACACCAACGCGAACGACAACGCCGCCAACGACAATACCAATGTCAACGATAACGCCAACGACAACACGGGCGCGGAACAGGAATTTCACGGCGTCGTGGAAGCCGTCACCGATACCTCGATCACGATCAACGGCGTGACGTATACCATCGCCGATTTCACGGAATTCAAGGATATCGTTTCCGTGGGCGACCAGGTCAAGATCCACGTGATCGTGGGCGCGGACGGCGCGCTGGTCATCCGTGAGATCGAACTGTCGTTGGGCGGCGACGACGACAACTCGAACGACAACTCAAACGGCAATTCGAACGACAACGACGACGACGATGACAACTCGAACGGCAATTCGAACGACAACGACGATGACGACGACAACTCGAACAGCAATTCGAACGATAACGACGATGACAACGACAACTCCAATGACAATTCGAATGACGACGACGATAACGGCAATGACGACAATTCGAACGACAACGGTTAGAAACCCTGCGCCCGCAAATTGAATTCCATGGAACATCTGGACGCTGAAGCAGGCTCCAGATGTTCCGTTATTCAAGGTTCGCCACATGCAAACGCGACGGCAATTCCTTCAGCGCTCCCTCGGTTTGTTCCTCCTGTTCCTCCTGGGCATGGTGTTCATCCAATTCGTCACGCCCGACATGCCCGATAACGACGGCTTCTATCACATTAAACTGGCGTGGCTCATGCGCACGGAGGGATTGAAGCCCGATTTCCCCTGGCTTCCGCTTTCCATTCTGAACCAGCAGGAATACTACGACCATCACTTTCTTTATCACGTTGCGCTGATCCCCTTTACGTATTTCGAGGACCTGCGCGTCGGCGCGAAATGGTCGGCGGCGCTGTTTTCGAGCCTCGCTTTTCTGGCGGTGTGGTATCTCTTCCATCGTCAACGCGTGCCGTATGCGTGGCTGTGGTCGCTGGCTTTGCTGGGAATTTCAGACGCCTTCCTCTATCGCATGAGCGTGACGCGCGCGCAGTCGCTCTCGCTCGCCGCGCTTGCCCTTGCGTTCGCCTGGCTCCTCGAGCGGAAGTACAAACGCCTTGCAGCGCTGTCATTCGTGTACGTCTGGCTGTACGACGCCTTTCCTCTCGCCATCGCGTTCGCCGCGCTGTATCTGATAGCGGTTGCCGTCGTCGAACGGCACCTCGAATACAAGCCTCTGCTTTTTATCGGCGGGGGCATCCTGCTGGGGATGATCGTCAATCCGTACTTCCCCGATAACGTCATCTTTTCGTGGCATCACATGTTACCCAAACTGACCGACGCCACGTCCGTCCGCGTCGGCAACGAGTGGTTTCCCTACGACACAAAACAGATCCTCGAAAACTCGTTCCCTTCGCTGGCTGCGTTCGTCGGTGGAATTTTTGCGCTCGGACTGACCGACAGGAAAATGGATGTGCGGACCGCCTTCGCCCTGCTCGTCTCGTTGCTCTTCGGACTCATGCTCTTTCAGGCGCGCCGCTTCGTGGAATACTTCCCGCCGTTCGCCCTGGTCTTCGCGGCGTTCGCGTGGGCGCCTTTTTTCATCGACTTTCGGTTTGCCTCCGCCGTATCAACCGATTCTCCCCTCAAGCGTATCCTTACCAGCGCGCCGGCGCTTTTGCTGTCGGCGGCGGTCGCTCTCAGTATCGCCCGGTCAGTGCCTCGGGCGCGTGAAGCGGTGGACAATTCCAAGCCGTACAACCTGTACGCGGGCGCCTCCCACTGGCTGGAGGAAAACACTCCTGCCGGTTCCCGCATCTTCCAGACGGATTGGGACGACTTCCCACGCCTGTTCTATTACAACACGCGCAACACCTACCTGATCGGACTCGATCCAACGTACATGCAACTTTACGACCCCGACCTGTACGATCTATGGACGCTCATCACGCAGGGGGAGGTGGACCAGCCGTCGAGGATCATCGCGGAGACGTTCGGGTCGCAATACGTTCACACGGATCTGAATCACGGCAGGTTCATCCGGGTCGCGGGGAAGGACCCCGGTTTGAGAGAGGTCTATCGCGACGACCAGGCGATCCTCTATGAAGTGCTCGCCGCGCCGTGACGGATCATCGTAAAGGCTGCGGACGGAATCGTCCTGGAATGTTATACTGACATGCAGGATGCCACATGTATCTTTTCGATGTTTATGAGAAGCGGGAGCGCGCTAACCATGCCGGTTAGCGATGAACAGGACGCCCTGGACGGGTTGCGGAAACTGGACCCAGCCTCCATCGGCGCCATCTATGACCGGCATTTCCCGGAGATCTATCGTTACGTCCGTTACCGGATCAACGACGATGCGATTGCGGAGGACATTGCAAGCGACGTTTTCGTGCGCCTGCTCGAAGCCGCGCAAAGAAAGCGGGAACCGCAGACCAGTCTCCGCGGCTGGTTGATCGCAACCGCCTCGAATGCAGTGAACGATCACCTGCGCCGCAAGTACCGCAGACCGACCGAAGCCCTGTCCGATTCGATCCCCGACGCGGGCGTAAACCTTCATGCGGAGGTGATCTCGCGCGAACAGAACCGCGCCGTCCGGCAGGCGTATGCCCAACTGACTCCCGATCAACAGCACGTGCTGGCGTTGCGATTCGGCCAGGGATACTCCCTCGAAGAGACGGCAGCCTCCATGAGGAAGAACGTGAACGCCGTGAAGGCTCTCCAATTCCGCGCGCTCGCCGCGCTCCAGCGCTTGATTGGGGAGGTGGACGATGACTAAGGTGTATGAAATTTTAGAGATCTGTCTGAAAGAGATCGAACGCGGCGCGGATGTGGATACTGTCCTCTTCCGTTATCCCGAGTTCGAGAAGGAATTGCGTCCCCTTCTCGAGGCGTCCGTGAAGGCGAAAGAGATGGCGGTCGGCGATCCTTCCGAGGAGGCGGTGAGGCGCAGCCGCGCGAAGGTTCTTCAACGCGCGGCACACATGCGCGAAGCGAAAGCCGCGCCCGCCTCGCGCAGGGTTTGGTCCGTTCCGCTGCGGCGCGCGCTGGTGACGCTGGCGGTGGTCGCGATGCTGTTTGTGAGCGGCACGGGGCTTGTGCGCGCCTCGTCCTCGTCGTTGCCGGGCGATAACCTGTATCCTGTGAAGCGCGCCTGGGAGGGATTATCCCTGTTCTTCACCTTCGACGTGGCGAAACGCGAAGCGTTGGAATTCGAACACGAAAACGAACGGTTGAAAGAGTTGCGCGAACTGATCGCGAAGGGAAGATCCGCCGAAGTAGAATTCGCCGGGTACGTCACGCGTCAATCCGCGGACGAGTGGCGGGTTTCCGGCGTAACGGTCTTTGTCTCGCCTGGGACCCGTCTGCCCGAACAGCCGGTCGCCGTCGGCGCGGCGGTGCGGGTGAAGGGGCGGATTCAGAACAACGGCGTGGTTGCGGAGCGGATCGAGGCGCTTCCTCCGGGTTACAGACTGCCGGAAGGCGAGGACGAAGACAATCTGGAGATCGAAGAGGAGGAGGGCAAAGGGGCGAATCAGCCGATTGACGCGGAGCCAGTTACCGGGTCCGCGACCGAAGCGCCGAAAGCCACAGCGACCGTGACCTCCACGCCAAATCCAACGCCTAAGAGGTTGTCCATCGAGGGCGTCCTCTCCTCCATGACGAATAATTTCGTCACGGTCAACGGAACCCTGATAAACATCCAGTTTGCCGAGGTCAAAGGGACGCCCTTCGTCGGCGCCGTTGTGAAGGCTGAGGGATATTTCGACGCCGCAGGCGTTTTCATCGCTGCGAAGATCGAATTCAAGGGCGCGCCTCCGGGCAGCGCTCCGCCGACTTCGAACGAAAATGGAAGCGAGGACGATAACGGCAACAGGAATGACAATGGCGATGATAATGGCGGGGGCGGCAATGACAATGACAATGACGACGATAACGAGAACGATAACGGCGATGACGACGCGGACGATAACGATTGAACGTTTGCGGAGGTGAACCCTCCGCAAATTTTTTAAGGGCAATTTCAACCGTGATACACTACAATCAATCCGCATTCATCCTTATCGCATCGCGCAGGAGACTTACATGATCGACTCACATTTCTATCTTGGACGCGCGTACGACTCCGTCGAACAAACCGTCACAAACGAAGCGGTGGCTTACGATCCCGCCAATCTGACCACCCACGCGGTGGTGACAGGCATGACCGGCTCCGGCAAAACGGGTTTGTGCATTGCCATGCTCGAGGAAGCCGCGCTGAAGGGCATCCCCGCCATCGTCATTGACCCGAAAGGCGACCTGACGAATCTATTGCTCCATTTCCCAGACCTCACCCCGCAGGATTTTCAACCCTGGGTGGACGCCGACCAGGCGCGTCGCGCGGGAAAAACCCTCGAACAAGCCGCGCTGGAGGCGTCCCTGCAATGGCGCAACGGATTGAGCGAATGGGGGATCGGGCAGGAGCGGGTCCTTGCGCTCAAGAACGCCGCGCAGTTCGCGATCTTTACGCCCGGCTCCGATGCGGGCATTCCGGTCAGCGTATTATCTTCGCTTGCCGCGCCCGAACTTTCGTGGAACGAAAACCGCGAAATCCTGCGCGAGAAGATCGCCAGCACAGTCACGGCTTTACTGGGATTGGTCGGTTACGAGGATATTGACCCGCTTCGTTCGCGCGAACACATCCTGCTCTCGAACCTTTTCGAAAACGCGTGGAGCGCTGGAAAGGACGTCGAACTGACCGAACTCATCCTGCAAACGCAAACGCCGCCGTTCGACAAACTTGGCGCGTTCACGGTGGACGCCTTCTTCCCCGCCAAAGACCGCATGGAACTCGCGATGGTCCTGAACAACATCCTCGCCTCCCCCGCCTTCGAAGCCTGGCGCGTCGGTCAATCGCTGGACATCGCCTCCCTGCTTTACGCGAGCGACGGGCGTCCGCGCCACAGTGTCTTTTACCTCGCGCATCTGTCTGACAGCGAGCGCATGTTCATCGTCACGCTCCTGCTCTCCGCCGTCGAAACGTGGATGCGCGCGCAAAGCGGCTCGACCTCCCTGCGCGCCATTCTCTACATGGACGAGATCTTCGGTTATCTGCCCCCGCAGCGCAATCCGTCGTCGAAACCGCCGCTCCTCCGCATGTTGAAGAACGCGCGCGCCTTTGGTCTCGGCTTGATGTTGGCGACGCAAAATCCCGTTGACGTGGATTACAAGGCTCTCTCCAACGCCGGCACGTGGCTGGTGGGCAAATTGCAAACGGACCAGGACAAACAACGACTGCTCGACGGTCTCGAAGGCGCGGCGGGCGGCGTCTCGCGCGCCGAGTTCGACAAGTTGATCTCATCGCTCGGCAAGCGCGTGTTCCTCCTGCACAACGTCCATGCGAAGCAGCCCACCCTGTTACATTCCCGCTGGGCGATGAACTATCTTGCGGGACCCCTGACGCGGACCCAGATCCCCGCGCTCAACAAACTTGCCAACGCGGACGCGTCGCCTCAAACCCAGCCCAAACCTGCTTCCGCCCCTCAAACCTTTGCCTCCGCTGAAACCGCTTCGCCGTCGTTCATGGGGTCAACTTCCCAGCCGGCGCGCCGATCTCCGGTCCCCACCCTCCAATCCTCCAACTCTCAGTTCTCCGTTACCAAACCCTCCCTTCCCCCAACCATCCGCGAATACTTCCTCCCCCAAACCTACTCCCTTCCCGAAGCCTTCAACGCCGCCGGTCGAACCATGCCGCCCGAAGCGCGGATCGAGGGAGTGGTTTATCGCCCCGCGTTGATGGCGTCCGCCCAGGTACGCATTCTCGACCGCAAACTCGGCGTGGACAGCGAACTCACGCGCGCCGCGTTCGTTCCCTCCCTCGAAAAACGCGGCGCCGTCCGTTGGGAGGAATACGCCTTCGATAGCCATACGCTCGAAAACGCGGAAACCTCCCCCGCGCCCTCCTCCCGATTTGACGCCATCGCTTCGCCGTTGAACGACGCGAAGTTGATGACCGCGCTCCAAAAGGACTTCGCCGATTGGGTCCATCGCAACTCCTCCGTGCAGGCGCGCGCCAACGAAACGCTGAAAGTGTACGCCGGTCCCGACGTCAGCCGGGCGGAATTCATGCGCGCCTGCGCCGACGCCGCCAGCCAGAAACGCGACGCCGAGATCGCCAAAACCACCGCGCAGATTGACCGTCAACTCAAAACGCTCGAAGACAAACTTGCGCGCGAGGAACGCGAACTGCGCGAGGACGAAGCCGAACTCAGTCACCGCAAAGTGGAGGAGGCTGGCACGCACCTCGAGAATCTCACGGGCCTCTTCGGCGGCAGGCGCAAAGCATCGCGATTATCCTCCTCGCTCACCAAACGCCGCCTGACCGAACAGGCAAAAGCGGAGGTCGAAGAATCCGTCAATGCCATTGCCGCCTACAAGAAGCAGATCGCCGAACTCGAAAAACGCCGTGAAGAGACGGTCGCTGAAATCAACGAGAAATGGGGAAGCGCGGTCAACGATATCGTCGAAGTGACCGTCACCCCGAAGAAAACAGACGTATTCATCGCCCTCTTCGGCGTCGCATGGACGCCGTATTACCTTGTCCAAACCGACGCGGAGATCATCACATTGCCGGCGTTTGGGGAGGAGTAAATCCCCCTCATAGTGAAACCCGCGAGCCTAAACGACCATGCAGGTCTCGCTATGACGGTTGTTCTCATGGAGAAACATGTTCTGGTTGATCTTCGCCATCGCAATCTGGGGCGTAGTCCATTCGATTACCGCCTCGCTGGGATTCAAGACACTCCTCTGCCGCGCGCTTGGAGATGGATTCATGCGATTCTATCGTTTGCTTTACAACACATTCTCCGTCCTCAGTTTTGCGCCGATCCTGTATTTGATGTTCGCGCTCCCCGACCGGGATTTGTACCGCGTCCCGTCTCCATGGAATTACGCGATGCTGGCGGGGCAGGGACTTTCAGCCATTCTTCTTCTTGCCGCATTCCTGCAAACGGACACGCTATCCTTCATCGGATTGCGCCAATTGTTCGAGGAGGAAAAACCCGGAAAACTGGTGAAGACCGGTTTCTACCGCGTGATGCGGCATCCGCTTTATACGTTTGGATTGTTGATCCTCTGGCTTTCTCCGAGTGTCAGCGTCAATTCGTTTGTCGTGTATGTCTCTCTGACGGTTTACATCCTCGCGGGGGCATATTTCGAGGAGCGAAAACTCCTGCACGAGTTCGGGCGGGAATATGCGGAGTACAAATCCGTAACGCCCATGCTGATCCCCGGTTTGTCGAAGAGCCGCGCCAGTGGGGAAGTTTCGGCGGGAACAAATAAGGATGGGCATCCGTTATAACGGGGTGTCCATTCTCCCGTTCGGTTCGTTTTTGGAATGATGGTCTGGATACTCATGCCGCATTAATTTTCGACCTCTCTTGCAAGGTATAATTTTCGAGCCATGACGACAGTTTCACAACCTTATCAACGAATACCCGTCTTTCCGCAGATCGTCGCCGCGCTCATCAGCGGCGTGACGTTGTTCTTTATCACGATCATCGCCTGGACTTTGGGATACCAACTGCTCTACGCGGGACGCATCTTTCCCGGCGTTTCGGTCGCGGGTGTGGACCTCTCCGGTCTAACTCCCTCCGAGGCGGCTGTCAAATTGAACCAGACTCTTTCCTATCCCGTAAGCGGTAAGATCCTGTTTCGAGACGGGGAAAAAGCATGGGTGGCGAGTCCCGCAGAATTGGGCATGGTCTTCGATCCATCGTCCAGCGCGATGTCAGCCTATCGGTTGGGAAGAAGCGGCGGCTTGTTCGGGGCGTTATCCGATCAGGTGCGGGCGCGCGCCGATGGGGCGTACGTCCAGCCGGTCATCGTCTTCGATCAGCGCGTCGCCTATCAATACCTGCGGCAGATCGCCCAGCAGGTGGATCAACCCATGCGCGAAGCGGGCTTGAGCCTGGAGGGGACGAACGTCGTCGCCGCGCCCGGTCAGGTTGGGCGGGAGTTGAAGATTGACGCCACCTTGATCTATCTCGGCGCGCAACTACAATCCTTCAGTGACGGCGAGGTGCCGCTCGTGATCCAGGAAGTGCAGCCCCAGGTCATTGACGTGAGCGCGCAGGCGGAAATGGCGCGGCAGATTTTGAGCAAGCCTCTTATGCTCACCGTGCCGAACGCCGGCGCGGCGAACCCGGGTCCCTTTGTGTACGATCCGCAGGTTCTCGCCAACATGCTCGGCGTGCAGAAGACCCAGGACGGCATTCAGGTGATTTTGAATACCAGCGGCTTGAGCGAAATGCTCCAGCCCGTCAAGACCCGCGTGGACAGGCCCGCCAAAAACGCCAAATTTATTTTCAACGACACCACGCGCCAATTGGACCTGATGGAAGACTCGCAGACCGGGCTGGTGGTGGACGTGGAGGCAAGCGTCAAAGCCATCAATGACGCGTTGCTGCGCGGCGAGCATACCGTTCCGCTGGTCGTGGTGGAAGACCAACCGCAAGTGCCCTCCACAGCCACCGGCGCGGAACTGGGCATCACCGAATTGCTCTGGGCGGAGACCTCCTATTTCTACGGTTCCAGCCCCGAGCGCATCCAGAACATCCAGGCAGCATCGGCGCGTTTCCACGGCGTTCTCGTCGCGCCCGGTGAAGTGTTTTCCATGGGCGAGACCATGGGCGACGTGAGCCTCGAAAGCGGTTTTGCGGAGGCGCTCATCATCTATGGCGGGCGCACCATCAAGGGCGTGGGCGGAGGCGTGTGCCAGGTCAGCACGACCCTGTTTCGCACGGCGTTCTTCTCCGGCTTCCCCATCGTGGAGCGATATTCCCATGCCTACCGCGTTTCCTATTACGAAATGACCGCCAGCGGCGGGGTGAACCCCCAACTCGCCGGGCTGGACGCGACCGTGTACTTCCCGCTGGTGGATTTCAAGTTCAGGAACGACTCGCCGTACTGGATCCTGATGGAAACGTACGTCAACGTCAACGCGCGCACGCTGACGTGGAAGTTCTACTCCACGAAGGACGGGCGCGTCGTGGATTGGAGGACCACAGGTCCCGCCAACATGGTCTCCGCCCCGCCTCCGCTTTACGAAGAGAACCCGGAACTCAGGAAGAACGAAATGAAACAGGTGGATTGGGCGGCGAACGGGGCGGACGTGACCGTCACGCGCACGGTTTCGAAGAACGGCGCGGTCCTCTTCCAGGATCAGATCACAACCCACTACGAACCCTGGCGAGCCATCTGCCAATACGGACCCGACTCGAAGAACCCCGAAAAACTGGCGGAGGAAAAGAATCTGTGCCGCAACCCATCCTCGTAATAATGCGTGGTAACGTCTGAAAACGTAACCACGGTGGTCCAATCCCACCCTGCTCGACTGGAGCATCCATGATAAGCGAAACATTGATCGAAATCCTTCGTTGCCCCAACTGCGTCCGCACGACGGGCGGCGAACTCAAACTCCACAGGGACGCATGGTTCATCTGCAGCGATTGCGGGCGCAAGTATCCCATCGTGGACGACATCCCCGTCATGTTGATTGACGAAGGCGACAAATGGGTCAACACCGCCGAAGCCGATCTGCCTGTCCCGCCGCCCTCGAAATAACGTGAATACCCGTAACGCGAGAGTTATCTCGCTGCGAAGAACGACATGAACGTGGAGGTGCAAATCCAGGTTCTATTGAATGACCTGGCCAGCGGCGACGAGGGACGCGCGGAAAACGCGGTCGCTCCTTTGATCGAAATAGGCGAGGAGGCGATTCCCGCGCTATTGGATTTGACCCGCTCTTCGGACGCGGACTCGCGCTGGTGGGCGTTACGCACGCTCGCAGGGTCGCCTCATTGCCGGACCGAATGGCTGGTCCCGTTTCTATTGACCGACCCCGCCCCGGAAGTTCGTCAATGCGCCGCGCTTGGGTTGGCGCTCAAAGCCGATGAAAGCGCGATCCAGCCTCTCGTCCAGGCGTTGAGCGACGATGACGGCATGGTCGGCAGTCTCGCGGTCAATGCCCTGATCAAGATCGGAAATCCAGCGGTCCCCTCCCTCATCGAAACAGTGGAGAACGGGAAAAAGTCCGCCCGCATCCACGCCCTGCGCGCGCTGGTCGAGATCAAGGATCACCGCGCCATCCCCGTTATGATGAAGGTGATGGAAAGCGGCTCCGCCTTTTTGCAATATTGGGCAAAGGAGGGCTTGGACAGGCTTGGTTTGGATATGGTATACATAAAACCGGTATGAATATGAAATTTCTGAAAAACATCAAACGCCCCTCCGTGGGAAACATACTTTTTTGGACGATTGCCGCCGCCCTGGCGATCGGGGGTTTCTTTTTTGCGCGCAATATGGTCAAGTGTTGGACGATCACGCCCCTGCCGGGCGTTGTCCCGTCCGAGTGCGGCGTGAAAACTTCCGGGGCGGACGGTCCTGTGCTGGATGAGCAAGGTACGCCCGTCGCCGAGGCGGCAACGCAGCAACTTCCTCCACCGCCTGTCGCGATCCCCGACGTGAATTTGCCTCCCGCATGGGACGGCGCCAGCCGTGTCAACATACTATTCCTCGGGTTGGACGAGCGCGATTGGGTGGAAGGCTTGGGCGCGCCCCGTTCGGATACCATGATCCTCTTTACGGTTGATCCGCTCTCGAAAACCGCAGGGATGCTCTCGATCCCGCGCGATTTATGGGTCAACATTCCGGGGTTCGGATACAGCCGCATCAACACCGCCTATTCATCGGGCGAGGGGAATAAACTCCCCGGCGGCGGACCCGGGCTGGCGATGAAAACGGTCGAGCAGTTTCTTGGCGTGCCGATTCAGTATTATGCGCAGGTGGATTTTTCCGCCTTCGAGGAAGCCATCGACGCGATGGGCGGCTTGCAAATCTGCGTTCCCGAAGCGATAGATGTGAGCGTGATCGGCAGGACGAGGAAATTCCACATTGACGCGGGCTGCCAGACCCTTCCCGGTTACCTGGCGCTGGGATACGCGCGCAACCGCAAGACGGAGGGCGGCGACGTGGACCGGGCGAACCGCCAGCAAGAGGTCATTCTGGCGTTGCGCGACCAGATCTTCAGCCCGGAAAATTTCCCGCACATGGTAGCCATCGCCCCCGATGTGTATCGGGAGGCATCCGGCGGATTGCGAACAAACATGTCCTTCGACGACGCGTTGCGGCTTGGCACGCTGATGACGCAAATCCCACCGGAATCCATCAAGCGCGGCGTGATTGATTACAGCATGGGTTCGCTGGCTAACGTCATACTGGGCGGAGAGAATGCCAGCGTCGTGAAGCCTTTCCCGGATAAGATCCGCGAACTGCGCGACCAGATCTTCACCTCCGGCGGGGCGTTGAGTCCGCTGGCGCAGGGCGACCCGGCCGCGTTGATGCAGGCGGACGGCGCGCGCGTCCGCATCTTGAACGGTTCGTTCACCCCGGGTCTGGAAGTCGCCACTGGAAACTACCTCCTTACGCAGGGCGTGCCAGTCGTGGAGGTCGGTTCTGCGGACACTGCCTACGACCGTACGGTCGTCTATTTGTATGCGCCGAAACTATACACGTTGAAATATTTGCAGGCGGTATTCGGCATTTCGCACAGCACACAGATTCGCATCCAGCCCGACCCGACTTCGACAGTGGACGTGGAGATACGGTTGGGCAACGATTGGGCGAACAGCAATTCGATGCCGTAAGGCGCGATCATTCCCCCTCCCGCCTCTTACCCCTTTCCCCGCTTCGTCTCCGCTGCCGCCCAGCGCGAGCGGGGGAGGGGATTTTTTTACGGTTGTTGGAAGGTCAATTTGTAACCCCCCAGGTAGGTCTCGCCGTTCGGCGCGCGGCAGGCAGGAGGAACGAGGTCCGTCGCGATGTCGCTTCCCAATGCGATCTGGACGGCGTGGGAGGTGTCCGGGAACATCACGAAGTCGGCGTAGCCGTTGCCCAGTTCCGGTTTGAGCCCGGTGAAGAATTCCTCGCCGCCGGAATCCCACGTGATAACGATCCTGATCCCCGGCAGTTGCCTGCGGCTGGAGTTGAACACGATGACCTGCAACAATCTTTCCGGCAGGTTGGGATCGCAAACGGTGTCCTGTGCGATCAAACGGAAGGGCGCGCCCTGAGTGGGCGGCGGCGTCCGTGTGGGGCGCGGGGTGGGGGTGTTCGGGACTGGTTGCGTTTCGACGATTTGGGTTTCGAAGATTTCCGGCATTCCCGTAAGTTGAAGGGGAATGCCTTCCGGGGATGGGAAGGGCGTTACGGTCACCTCGACGTTCAGCGGCTTGGCGTCTTCGAATGTGGAGGTGATGAAGACCTGCGGCGGCTGGTTCGTTCCGTGTTCGAGATCGGCGGCGAGGGCGGCGAGTTGATCGGCTCCCTCAAAATCGCCGCTCGAGATCGTCCGCTGTGCCTGCGCGTTGAGCGCCTCAATCGGATCCGGGTCGCCCAATAACGAAAGCCTCGCCTCCGCACGCGGCAGGTTGCCGGTGGCGGCGTACGAGGCGGCAATGACCGAACGGAACTGGTCCTTGAAATCCACGCGCAGGACGGAGGGCTCCGAGTCTGTCAACCGCAAGGGGGAGATCATCCATGCGTAGGCAAGACCAAGCCCCAGTCCCGCGAGAAGCGCAAGCAGGAAGCTCCAGGGGAATCGTTTCATGGGGAGATCCCACTCCAGGCTTGCATGGCTGTGACGAGTTCCTGCAGGAGGAGGATGTCGGAGTCGGAGAATCCGTTCGTCCGCGCATAGTCCAGCGCGTCCGAGGCGATGGCAGAGGGGGATTGGGCGCCGAATACGGCTAATCGGCGCGCGGCAGTTCCGGGGTCCTGTTCGAGGCGGTAGGCTTCCGCAACCATGAGGACGTAGTCGGATTTGTAATCCGCCCTAAGAGTGTCGGGGGTGAGGTCGAAGAATTCAACGGGGTCTATGATCCAGCCGTAGGCAAGTCCCGCGCCGATGCCGATGAGGAATGTGACGATAACGAAGATCCAGCGAATGGGTTTCATTGAGTATCGAAATATCCGGGCGGGAGATCGGCGGCACCCGGAGACACATCCTTACCGTTGCTGTCTTTCGACCCTGGCGGGGTTCGAAAGGCTCCGCCGCGCCGGGCCCGCCCGGACGATGGGAAGGATAACCGAACAGGAGGGCAGTGTCAACTTAACATAACCGTAAGCCCGATGCGTTCCTAACAGGAATGATTGTTTTGGGCATTGTCTGTGATTTTGCCCATCGTACAATTGGGTTCTGGCGCTCCAAATTCATTCGTTTCAAACCTTGATTCACTGATGAATCGGTCCCTTATCACGGGTTTCGCTTTGCCGTGATCCGCGCAGCGGCTCGAACGAACCAGGCGGTGTGACCGACCGCGTATCTGGTTGCCGGGGAGACGGCATCATATTCTTTCAACGAGGACATTTTGACAATGCATCGTTTCGCTTCCTTTCTACGCCTGGGCATGGTCACTGCGCTATTGGCGGGAATCTTCGCCCAGCCGCAAACCGTTCACGCGGCATCGCTGCCGGCCGAGATCAACAAACAATTCACGCCTTTGCAAATTGACGCGGGCGGGGTGTCTGTGTTGAGGATCTCGATCTTCAACCCGAACACATTCCCGCTTTTCAACGTGGCGTTCATTGACGATCTCGCGCGCGTCCAGCCCGGCTTGTACGTCGCCAACCCCGCCGGGGTGGTGAATACCTGCGGCGGGACGGTGACCGCCGTCCCCGGCGCGACGACCGTATCGTTGAGCGGGGGCGCGGTTCCCGCACAGGTGGGTCCTACGCCGGGGCAGTGTTACATTGAAGTGAACATTTCATCGGTCACGGCCGGGAACCTGATCAACACAATTCCCGCGCATAACCCTCCCGCCGACATCGGCTTGACCGCGGACGGAATCGACAACGGCACGCCGGTTGTCATCACGAACACGTCGCCAGCCAGCGCGACGATCACTGTGGTCGCGGTCTCGCCGCCCTCCCTCTCCAAGACTTTTGCGCCGAACACGATCTTCGTCGGACAGACCAGCCAGTTGACGATCCGCCTCAACAACAACGACGCGGACACCAACCTGACGGGCGTCTCCTATACCGATACCCTTCCCGGCGGATTGGTGATTGCTAGTCCCTCCGGGCTGTCGGTCGCGAACTGCGGCGCGGGGGCAACGGTAACAGCCCCGGCAAACGGAACAGCCGTCTCGTTGAGCAATGGAATCGTCACACCGAGCCAGGATTGCGTGATCAGCGTAAATGTGACCGGTTCGTTCGGGCAGTATACAAATACGATTCCCGCAGGTCCTGGCGGGCCCGGCTCCATACGAACGAATCAGGGCGTCACCAACACCAGCCCAGCATCCGCAAACCTGAACATTCAGCCTGTGGGCATTACCAAGGCCTTTTCTCCGTCCACTATTGTCGCGGGTGGAACCAGCACGTTGACGATCACGCTTCAGAACCCAACCGGGAGTCCATACACAGGCGTGAGCGTGACCGACGACCTGCCGGCGGGGATCACGGTTGCGAACGCTCCCTCCACCACGTGCGGCGGAGGCGCGGTCAGCGGAAACGTTGGGGATACCTCCGTTCAATTGACGAGCGGGACGATCCCTGCCAGCGCGACGCCTCCCACGCCGGTTGGGTCTTGTATCATCACTGTGCCGGTGCAAGCCTCCCTTGCGGTTTCGGGATCCAGAACCAACACGATCCCGGCAAATGCTTTGACGGCAGACCAGCCCGGCGTGACGAATTACCTGCCCGCCTCCGCCAACATCGCCGTCAACCCCGCGTTGACCGGAACCAAGACGTACTCGCCGACGATCATCCCTTTGAATGGAATCAGCACGGTCACCATCACGCTCACCAATAACAGCGCCGCGCCGCTGACGAACCTGAGTTTTACAGATATCCTGCCCACAAACCTGGAGGTTTCCGGCGTACCCGCTTCGCCTCAATGCGGCGGGACGGTGACCAATACGCTTACCTCTGTCACCCTGACGGGCGGTTCGCTCGCCGCCGCGCCGGGACCGGGGAATACCTGTACCATCTCGTTCGATGTCACCAGCGACGATCCTGGCAGCGGCACAACCTATGAGAACTCCATCCCTATAGGGAACATCACCACCGACGAGGGCGTGGGGAACAATTCATCCATCACCACCGGCGCCGACCTCACCGTGGTCAACGCTACTACGCTCCCGGTCAACGTAGCCAAATCGTTCACCCCGGCGACCGTCACGCCCGCACAAGCCAGCCGCGTGCGCATCACGCTGACCGCGCCCGCGGACATCGGCGTCTCGGGGATTTCCATCACCGATACGCTTCCCGCCGGGGTGGTGGTTGCCACGCCCAACCCTCCCTCGATTCCCAACCCGACTGAGAGTTGTCCCGGCGGAACGTTGACCGCCGTTCCCGGCACGGATACGATCACCTTTACGAATCTGGCGACGAACACGCTGGCGGCCGGCGCCTCCTGCAACATTGACGTGTACGTCGTCGCGGCGGAAGCCGGTTCTTTCGATAACCTCATCCCCGCCAATTCGGTCATCACCTCGCAGGGACGCACCAACGAGTTCGACAGCAACACCGCCAACCTGCGCGTGACGAGCATGTCCATGAGCAAGGCGTTCTACCCGACGGCAGTCCAGGCGAACGGCTTGTCCACGCTCACAATCACGCTTCAGAACACCAGCCCCTCCGACCTGATCAACGTGACCATGACGGACAACCTGCCCGGCTCTGTGACCAACGGGATGGTTGTCGCGCCGACACCCAACGCCATCACCACCTGCGGCGCAGGGACCGTCACTGCCAACCCCGGCGCCCAGGTCATCCAATTGACGGGCGGCACGATCCCCGCGCAGGTGGGCGGCGTACCGGGCATCTGCACGATCACAGTGGACGTGCAGGGCAGGGATTCCAGCCCGACCTCGCCCAGCGCCCAGACCAATACCATCCCGGTCGCCAACGTGACCGGTACTGTCGCCAACACCGGCGTAACGATCGGTCCTTTCGCGCAGGCGCAGGCTTCCCTGAACATTCGGAATCTTTCCATCGGCGTGGTGAAGGGATTTGATCCCGTGCTGGTCTATGGCGGCGCGACCTCCACCATGACCGTGCAGTTGATCAACCCGGAAAGCGTCGCGTTGACCGGCATCGCCTTTACGGACAACATGGCGCTGCTCCAACCGGGCATTGTGCTGGCAAACCCGGTCATGTTCAACACCGGGACGTGCGGCGGCGCGTTGACCGGCAGCCCCGGCGACTCGTCCTTCTCCTTCAGCGGCGGGACTCTGTTGCCCAACTCGTCCTGCACCCTGACGCTTCGCGTGATCATGAACGTGAACGGCAACCGCACCAATCGCATCCCGGCAGGCGCGGTGACCACGTTCAATGGCGTGAGCAGCACGCAACCGACAGAAGCCTCCCTCACCAATCTTCCGGGCGTGAGCGTCAATAAAGTTTTCAATCCGAATCCGATCCAGGTGAACGAAACCACAGTCCTGACTCTCACGATCACCAATACAAGCGACATCCCCGTTGTCAGCATGGGGTTGACGGACAACCTGCCGGGGGATCTGCCTGCCGGTCTGTTCGTGGCAAACCCGGCGAACCTCACTAACACCTGCAACGGAACTGCCACAGCCAACCCGGGCGACCAGGTGATCCAGTTGAGCGGAGGGAGCCTGGCGGGCAACAGCAGTTGTTCCATTTCAGTGGATGTCACCACGAGCGAGCCGGGGGCTTACGTCAACACGATTCCCGCCGGCGGGCTGATCACGAACGATCCCAACGTCACGAACAACAACCCGGCGACCGATACGCTCCGCGTGGGCGACCTGTTCAGCCTCGGCAATCGCGTCTGGTTCGATACGAACAACAACAGCCAGATTGATTTGGGCGAATCCGGCGCGGACGGGGTGACGGTCGAATTGTTTGCGGCAGATCCCGGCGGCGCGCCGACCGGTCCCGCGCTCGCTGCGCAGGTCACAGCGGGAGGCGGTTACTATCGCTTCGACGACCTCGCTCCGGGCGATTACGTCGTCGTCGTCCCTGCCAGTCAATTCGCCTCCGGCGGACCTCTCGCCGGATACCAAAGCAGTGGAACGACCATTGACGCTTCGGGCGCGATATCAGAATCGCCCGCCCCCGACCCGGACAACGACACCGACAACGAAGATAACGGCGCGCGTCGGTCCGGCGGCGCGGTGATCAGCGGCGCGGTCACGCTTGGACCGAACGCCGACGAACCTACAGACGATGCCGACGCTCCTGCCATGAACCCGGCGGGCGAAGCTCCCAATGATCGCAGCAACCGCACGGTGGACTTCGGCTTTTATCGCCAGGAACTCGGCAACCTGGTCTTTGTGGATGTGAACGGGAACGGCGCATACAACGCCGCCTCCGACGCGCTCGTGCAGGGCGCGGTGGTGCGACTGTATTCCAGCAACGGCGCGGAGATCAACGTCGGCGCGGACGGCATTTGGGGAACTGTGGATGACGCTCCGGGCGGCGTGACGACCGGTGCGGATGGCTTATACCTCTTCAGCGGTTTGCCGCAGGGTGATTATGTCATACGCGTGACGCCTCCTGCCGGATTTACAAGCACAGTGGATACCGCCAACGCAGGCGATACCAACAACCCGAACAACAACGTTGACAACAACGACAACGGCGTTGGTGTCGCAGGCGGGACCGTATCGAGCAACCTTGTCACGCTCACGCCCGGCAGCGCGGGCGCGGCGAACAACAACGCCGTCTCCAATGCGACAGGCGTCACCTACAACCCGACCCTCGATTTTGGTTTTGTCCCGCTCTACAGCCTCGGCAACCGCGTCTGGTTTGATACGGACAACAACAGCCTCATCAATGGTTCGGAAGTGGGCGTGGATGGCGTGACCGTCGAACTGTACCTTGCCAGCGATCTTACAATCCCCCTTGCAGCCGATGTGACCGCGAACGGAGGCTATTATCGCTTCGACGATCTTGCCCCGGGCGATTACGTCGTTGTGATCCCCTCCTCTCAATTCGCTTCGGGCGGACCCCTGGCTGGATACTACAGCAGCGGCACGACCATTGACTCTTCGGGCGCGATCTCCGAATCTCCCGCCCCCGACCCGGATGGCAACTCTGACAGCGACGACAACGGCGCGCTGCAAACAGGCGGCGCGTTCAACGGAGCGGTCATCGCCGGTGCGGTGACGCTCGGGCCGGGCGTCGTCGAACCGACCGATGATTCGGATGCTGATCCAACCAACCCGGCGGGCGAAGCGCCGAACGGTCAGAGCAACCGCAGCGTGGACTTCGGCTTTTATCGCACCGAACTCGGAAACCTGGTCTTCGTGGACGTCAACGGCAACGGCGCGTACGACTCCGGAACCGACGCGCCTCTCCCGGGCGCCAGCGTCCAACTGTTTTCCAGCAACGGCGCGGAGATCAACGTCGGTCCCGATGGCATCCTCGGCACGGCGGACGACGCGCCCGGCGGCGTCACAACCGGCGCAGGCGGTACTTATCTGTTCAGCGGTTTGCCGCAGGGCAGTTACAGCGTGCGCGTCACGCCGCCTGCCGGTTACGTCAGCGCGGTGGACACGGCGAATACCCTCGATACGACCGATCCAAACACGAACGTGGATCATAACGACAACGGCGTCGGCACGGCCGGCGGAACGGTATCGAGCAATGTGGTCGCATTGACGCCGGGCAGTTCGGGCGCGCTCAACAACAACGCCATTAGGTACAACACCGGCGTCACCCATGATCCAACCCTCGACTTTGGTTTTCAGGGAGGCTCGGGCGCGAACTTTGGCTCGGCGAAAACCCTGAGCGCCAGCAACCAGACATTCACGACGAATCCCAACGTTGCGATCGGCGAAATCGTCGAATACACAGTGACGGTCAACGTGCCGCCGGGGATATTCGCCAATTCCCAACTGGTGGATTCGATGGATCGCGGCCTCTCGTTCGTGACCTGTTCGAGCGTTACGGAATCGGACCCGGCTCTGACTACCGATCTGCCTGGTTCGTTTACCCAAGCCTGCTCCACGCCGACAGTGGATGACTCAGGCGGCAGTACGACCGTGGATGTGGGACGCCGCGTCACGTTCGATCTTGGCACGGTGACGAACACCTCCGGCGCGGATCAAACGCTGAGGTTCGTTTACACTGCCGTCGTTTTGGACAGCGCGGCAAACATCTCCGGCGCGACGCTTGATAACAGCGCGGTCTGGTCGTCGGATGCCGGGACGCAGCCTGCCTCGAGCGCGACAGTACTCATTGCTGAACCGGACCTGTCCATCACGAAAACCGCCGATGCGGAACTTGTATCGGTGGGTTCGCTCATCACGATCACTTTGAACATCCGGCACACGGCGGAAAGCGAAGTGAACGCATACGATGTCGTAGTGACGGATCCTCTCCCGGCGGAGTTGGAGTTGGTGGCGGGGACGCTGGAATGTTCTTCCGGCGCGCAGGATGCGAACCTCTGCGCTTACGACGCGGGAGCGCGCACAATCAACGCCGTGTGGGATGCTTTTGTCCTCGGCGGCGGGGATGGTGGAGTGACGTTTCAGGTGAGGGTTTCATCCATATCTTCAAACGGCGTCAGCAACGTGGCGAACGTGGCATGGACAAGTCTGCCCGGGGATGTCAGCCAGCCGCAGAACAACAACGTCTTTTCGACAGAACGCGATTACGACCCTGCCAGCCAGGTTGACGTATACGGCAGGAGCGATACGCTCGTCCTCGGCGTTTTCAGAAACGCGCCCGCCACTGGCTTTGCCCCGAACGTGGTGACAGACATCAGCAATTTGCCAAAAGAGACTTATGCTCAAACCGGCGGCTTGACGGTGGATATCCCGTCGCTGGGAATCAGCATCCCGATTGTGGGCGTGCCGTTGAAGGCTGGGGAGTGGAACGTGTCCTGGCTGGAGAATCAGGCCGGATGGTTGGAAGGAAGCGCATTCCCCTCCTGGAGCGGAAACAGTGTGCTGACGGGTCACGTCTATTTGTCGAACGGCCTGCCCGGTCCGTTCGTCAACCTGGGCAGGCTCAAATATGGCGACAGGATCATTGTCCGCGCCTATGGGCAGACCTTCATTTATGAGGTGCGCGCCAATGTGGTGGTGGCGCCAAACGATGCGTCCATCTTCAGGCACGAGGAGAAATCGTGGCTGACGCTGGTGACGTGCAGGGAATACGACGAGAAGGCGAACTCATACGGGAAGCGTGTGGTGGTGCGGGCTGTATTGGTGAGCGTGGAACGGCGATGAAACGAACACGGCGCTCCGTTTGGGGCGCCGTGTGATTCTCTCGAGTCGGATCATTGCCTGCCGCGTGGGTTGACGTTCCAGCCCAGCCAGTAGAAACCGAGGTCGTCCATCATTTTCCTGAATTCTTCGAACCCCACCGGTTTGACGAGATAACTGTTGACGTGGTTGTAATATGCCCGCGCCACGTCCTTCTCCGCCTCGGAGGTGGTGAGGATCACCACGGGGATGGTCTTGAGTTCGTCGGATTCCTTGATGGTTTTCAGCACGTCAATCCCGTCCACACGCGGCAGGCGCAGGTCGAGGAGAATGACGTGAGGAAGGGGGGTGTTTGGGGGTCCGGCATATTCCCCCCTGCGGAAGAGATAGTCGAGGGCTGATTGCCCGTCGAGGAAGTGACGCACCTGGTTTGCGATCCTATGCTCCTCAAGGGTGCGGATGACCAGTTCCGCATGATCCGCGTTGTCTTCCACGAGCATGACGAGAACCGGTTCACCGATCATTTCCTGCTCCTTGTTGTTATTCATGTGTGCTGCAATTCTACCCGCTTTTCGGGGTTTGAGGCGTTTCTTATGGGTTATCCCGAAATGCAACCCTTCAGTCCACTAATTCTCCATTAGAATCATCTCCATGCTCCCCATCATCGCATTCACCATCCTCGTCCTCCTTTCCTACCTCCTCGTCCACCTCATCCGCCGTTACGCGGAGCGGCGTCAGATACTCGACCATCCCACCGAGCGCGGGTTACACGTCACACCGACGCCGCGCGGGGGCGGGCTGGCAATCGTTGTTTTGGTCATTGGAACAGGTTTATCGGTCGCGAGAGATGCGGTTTTGAGTCATGCGGCGGTCTATCTCGCATGCGGTATTGTGATCGCACTTCTTGGTTGGCGCGACGACACCCATTCGCTCTCGCCGCGCGTCCGATTTGCGGTGCAGGGGCTGGTCGCCGCCGCGTCCATTTGGGAGTTGGGATATTTCAGTTCGGTCACCATTCCGTTGTTCGGTGAATTGCAGTTGGGCGCGGTGGGCGTCGTCATCACGTTCTTGTGGATCGTCGGACTGACGAACGCCTACAACTTCATGGACGGCATTGACGGCATCGCGGGCGGCGTGGCGTTTGCGGCTGGGCTGGGTTGGGTGATGCTGGCGTCGAACATCCCTTATCTGGCAAACTCGTTCGTGTTCTGGATCGGGCTGGCGATCGCGGCAGCGAGCCTGGGCTTTCTCGGTCACAACTGGCAGCCCGCCAAAATCTTTATGGGCGACGTTGCCAGCACGTTCCTCGGTTATTCGTTCGCGGTCATGCCGCTGCTCGCATCGAACGAGGAAGGCGACGCGCTCATGCTCGGTACGCTCCTGATGTGGACGTTCATCATGGACGCGGGCGTCACGTTCATTCGCCGCGCGCTCAAACGAGAAAAACTTTTATTCGGTCATCGCGACCACGTTTATCAACGCCTTGTCATCGGCGGCTATTCCCATGCAAAGATCAGCGCGTTGTATATCACTTTGACCCTGCTCGCATTGGCGCTTGCCTCAGCCTGGGGGAACGGAAGCCGCCTCGCCTCTGCCCTCATCCTCTTCGGACTTCCCCTCACATACTACGTGCTAAACCGCCACGCAAATACATTATTATCCACGAATGACACGAAGAACACCAAGTGAAATTAATCTTTTTGATTCCTTCTTCGTGAACTTCGTGCTCTTAGTGGATAATATTCTCCTCTCAAAATGATTTCCAAACTCCGAGCCTTCGCCTCCCTCTACCGAGAACTTGGTCCGCGTTGGACGCTCTTTCGCCTCGCCTACGCCTTTCGCCTCCGCACAGGACTCATTCGCCTCCAAATGCCGATGGGCGAGTGGAGTGATTATAAAAACCTTATTTCAACCAACCCCGCTGGTCGAGTAGAGCGGGCGTTCTTCCCGCTCGTATCGAGATCACACCTAAGCAAAGCAACTTGGAATCCCCAACCCGCCATCGCCGAAGCCAACAGGATATTGGGTGGCGAACTCAAATACTTCTCCCGCCAATACATCCAAACAGGCTTCCCTCCCAATTGGCACACTGATTATGTCACCCTGAGCCGCTTTAGCGGCGAAGGGTCTCTACCACCGTCGTCCGAGATTCTTCGCTCCGCTCAGAATGACACCATGAAACACTGGTCGCAAATCCCTCACGATTCCTCCACCGACATCAAATTCATCTGGGAACCGAATCGTTTTGCCTTCATCTACACCCTCGTCCGCGCCTACGCCGCCTCTCAAGACGAAAAATACCCCGAAGCCTTCTGGACTCTCATCGAAGACTGGGCACAGCACAACCCTCCCAACACAGGTCCCAACTGGATGGATGGACAGGAGATCGCCCTGCGCCTCATGGCATGGACGTTCGGATTCTTCCAATTCTCCAATTCTCCTTCTTCGACCCCTCAACGCAAAGAACAATTCCTCCTCTACATCGCCGCCCAAGCCGAACGCATCTACAAAAACATCGGCTACGCCATCTCCACGCGCAGCAACCACACCATCAGCGAAGCCTTCGGCTTGTGGATGGTCGGCCTGCTCTTCCCAGAACTTAAACACGCCGAAAAATATCTGTCTTTGGGAAAACGTCTCCTGGAACAAGAAGCGGCAAACCAGATCTTCCCCGATGGCACTTACTCCATGTACTCCCTCAACTACCATCGCTTCATCCTTCATATTTATCTTTATGCAATACATTTGGGCGAAGTAAATAATTCTCCATTCTCCAATTCTCTTTACTCCTCTATTTCTTCCTCCCTCGAATACCTCTCCCACCTCATCAACCCCGAAACTGGCGAGATGCCTGCCTACGGCTCCAACGATGGCGCGCTCGTCCTGCCCCTCAACAACTGCGACTTCACCGACTACCGTCCGCTGCTGCAATTGGGCTGGTACATCACCAAAGGCGAACGGCTTTTCGAACCTGGTCCGTGGGATGAAGATTTGTTTTGGATTTGCGGGGATTCTCTTACCGCGAAGTACGCTAAGAGCGCAAAGGAAGAAAATAATAATCTTAGCGAACTTCGCGCTTTTCGCGGTGAATCTTTCCCCAATGGGGGAGTCTACCTCCTCCACAACACCCACTCCCACGCCCTCCTCCACTGCACGGACCACACCTCCCGCCCCTCCCACGCTGACCAGCTCCACGTGGACTTGTGGATTCACGGTCACAATCTCGTCATTGACGCAGGAACGTACCTCTACAGCGGGGAAGGCATCTGGCGCAACGGGCTGGCGCGCACGCCTGTGCACAACACCGTCACTGTGGACGGCAAAGACCAAATGACCCTGCTTAGTCGCTTCACATGGACGAATTGGTCAAAGGGCAAAGTTCTCAGACACGAGAAGGATCTCTGGCAGGGCGAACATGATGGCTATAAACCCGTATCCCACAAACGGACTGTCATGGCGCTCGGTGGTGATCGCTGGCTCGTGATTGACAATCTGGCGGCGAATGCCCCCCATCATTACGCGCTTCAGTGGCTGCTCGCTGATTTTCCCTTTGAGCAGAAAGATAATTTGGTTTTGCTATCGCTAAATGGAATGAAATACAAAGTACAAATTGGGATGAGCGAAGGCGATGGCAGGTTCTCCCTTGTCCGCGCCGACCCCAACTCCACGCGCGGGTGGCGGTCACGTTATTACGGTCACAAAGAACCCGCCATTTCTGTAATGCTCGAGGTGAATCAACCACAGGTCACGTTTTGGACGTTCTTTGGATTTGAGAATGATGTGATCGAAGCCGAGGGGAATGTGTTGAAAATAAATTCAAAAATAGTTGCATCGTAGGGGCGGGGTCGTCCCGCCCCAGAGCGTCGGTTACGCTTCGGCGTAGGCGGATGTTCTCTAACGTCCGCCCAACCTTGCGCTGTAATGTTAAGCGGTATCAACCTTCCCTGAGTCTGAAGCGGGTTTTTCATCCAGCTGCCACTCCATCCACACAGGCTGGACGTTGTCGGGAATCACCGTGTACGCCTGCCCAACGGGAATTCCCTTGTCGCGGCAAATTGCCGTCGCAATGGATAGACCATGCGAGACGACCAGCACATTCTCGCGGGGATAACGGCGGGCGATGTCGTCCAGCGCGGCATAGACCCGCTCCGCCACCTCGCTGACCGTTTCCCCTCCGGGCGGGCGGACGCTGGCGGGGTCCATCGTGCGTTGTGACCAGATTTCTGCATATCGCGCTTTGATATCCTCCACCAACACGCCCTCCCATTCGCCCTGATTGATTTCGCGCAGACGCGGTTCGATTTGCACCGGCAAGCCAAAAGCATTGGCAATGGCTTCGGCGGTGTCGCGCGCCCGCATCAAATCGCTCGAAAAGATCGCTGCGAAGGTTTGTCCTTTTAGTTGTTCGGCAAGCGCCTTTGCCTGCGCGCGCCCCTTTTCGTTGAGCGGCACATCGCTTTGACCTTGATAACGTCCTTCGAGATTCCAATCTGTTTGACCGTGCCGAACGAGGCAGAGTTGTGTCATTTGTGGAAACGCTCCCGATAGGCGGGGATGGTGATCATCGGCGGGCGTTCGCGTTCCGCCACCTCCTCGACTTCGAGGAAATATCCGCCTTTGGCATATTTGATCAACTTCATCGTCTTGTTGACCTCCTCGATGATGGAACGCTCGAAGCGCGGTTCGAGTTTGCGGAGCACCGTCTGGATGATGGCAAAGGACATTTTGCCCAGCGCCTCCAGTTCCTGGTTGTGATGGATGCGTTCCAGCAAATCCACCTGCGCAATGGCGCGCAGACCGTAGCGCTCGAAGATGTCAATCAGCAAGCCCGTTTCGACACCGTACCCCGAAGCGAAAGGCACTTTTTCGAGCGCCTCGCGGCGTCCCGCATATTCGCCCGATAAAGGCTGAACGACGCCCGAAAGTTCGGGATAGAACAGATTCAACAGCGGACGCGCAGTGAGTTCGGTCACGCGCCCGCCTCCGCCCGCCTGTACCTTGTCGCCGATCTTCAAGGGACGCCGATAGAAACCCTTCACGAACTGGATGTTGCGGTTCAGCAGGAGCGGACCGATGATCCCGTACACAAAGCGCGGATGGATGTTGATGATATCGGTGTCAATCCACGCGATGATGTCGCCTTTGGTGACGAGCAGGCTTTTCCACAAGGCTTCGCCCTTGCCGCTCCGCGCACCCAGTTCGGGGAGCAGGCGCTGATGGATGTACACCGGCACGCCCAGCCCCCGCGCAATTTGACGCGTGCGGTCGGTGGAGTTCGAGTCGAGCAGCACGATTTCATCGAGCAGGGGATATTTTTCCATCAACGTCTTCTTCACCGTGCGGATGACCTTGCCGACCGTCGCCTCCTCGTTCAGAGCGGGAAGTGCCAGACTGATGGTGAAGCCCTGCTTTTCCTTGAGCGCCAGCAGGTCTCGCAGGTTGGAAAATTCCTCGGCGTGGAAGGTGTTCTCCGCAAACCATTTATCCACGAGGACGGAAATTGCCTTCGCGCCCGCGCCCTCATCCAGCATCGTTTCAGACATCGGGCGGCGCGTCTTGACGAGAATCAGGTTGGCAGATGATTCGGCGATCAGTTTCTCCGCAACCGGCCCAATCATCGTTCCGCCCGCAGTTTTGCCCGCTGTCGTCCCAAGCACTATCGTGTCGTATTGACGGGATTCCTCGAGGATGATTGAAACCGCATCATCGGTCGTGATCGAACGCAGGTTCGCTTCGGGGATTTGCGCGAGGATGGATTTCATACCCTTGAACGGCGCATCCGTTGCCGCGCCCGTCAGCGCAATGTGCAGAACATCCAATTGTTTCGAATGCAGACTCATGCCAATCTGCAGCGCCAGCTCGGCAAACGGTCCGCCGCGCGCCAAAACTACTGTCCGTTCCGGCGTGGCGCTGAAACTCCCGCGCACGATGGCAGTGTTGCAGACCGGGTTGACAAGGATCTTCGAGATCGAATCGCCCCAGATCGTCATCCCGTCCTTCCATTCCAGCACGAGCAGATCGGGCTCCTCGTCAGCAATGACGCCCTGCAGGTCTTTCCACGGCGTGGGCGAAACGATAACTGTGGATTTGAAACGCACATTCGTATCGCTCAGCGACATCAACCGTTTGCGCAGCGCCCTTGCCTGTTGCGTTCCTGCACTGATGGGTTGCCCTCGTTTGATAGATACGACGCCGACCAACATCACCTCCTCGGCGATGCGATGCGCGGCATGAAACGCATTCTGCCCATCGTTCCCCAAACCAATTGGGACGAGCGCCAGTTTGATATTGCGTGTCTTTGTCATTGATTTACCTCTTCGAGTAATGGCGCGATGTGACGTACATAGATTTGTTCCCACGCATAGCCGCGTTTCGCACGGCGCGCCCAGCGGGACGTGAACTCCGCTTCCAACCGGACCTTGACCTGCCTCGCCACCCCAGGCGGATCTGCCTCTGGAGCAAAGTACGTCACGTCCTCCCCGCCCAGTTCACGCAGAACGGGAATATCGGCGCAGAAGACCGGCATTTTGCTGAACGCTGCTTCGATGATGGGAATCCCGAACCCCTCCTCCTGGCTGGGGAAGAACAACGCATCGGCAAGGCGGTAAAAATCTGCGATGACCGCATCGGGCATAAACTCAGCCGTGACCTCCGCGAGAAAATGCGCCGCGCCCTGCAATTGCAATTCATCGCGCAGGGCAAACAACTTTTTCTTGTAGGCTTGGTTCGCAGGGTTGTGCGGACCTTCGGGTCCCGTGACAAGCAGCATGGCTCGCGGCAACTCCCTGCGCAGTTCCGCGAGGACGCGCAATGCCAGCTCGATGTTCTTGCGCGGCGTCAGGCGCACTGGCAAAAGCAGCAGTGGCTCTGCCTCCAGCAGGTTCAAGCGTTCCATGAACTCAACGGTTTGCGGTTCGAGTTTGAAAAAGGCTTCGATGTCCACGCCGTTGGGGATGACGCGGATCGAGCTGTTTGTAATCCCCAGCAGTTCGGAAAGTTCCCGCCTCCGCAACTCTGAAACAACAACCTGAGTGACGCCCTCCCACTGCGTGCGCAGCAAATCCCAGGGGTAGCCCTCGTGCAGTTCGTGACGATAGCGCGGCGTCGTCCATGCCAGGTCGTGATGCCAGAGAATCAGGCGAGGAAAACGCGGCGTCTGATAAATCTCGTGCAGGGCGGCGGTCAACGCCAGGTTCTTGTGCAGCGAGGCGACGTTGTGCGCGATCAATACATCGTACCCAGCCAGCGCTTCTAGCAAGTCCCTTTTGATTGACTCCCGCAGTTCCTCGAAGATGGGCGTGCGCTTGCCGGCATCGAGAAACCCTTTGACTTCCAGCACATCGGGGTGACGCGAGTCGCAGCGCGGCAGAATGCGTATGCCGATGCGTTCGTCGAAGACCTCGCCGCGCCCTGCCAGGATGGTCACTTCATGCCCTGCCTTCGTCATCAGGCTGGCGTGGTGCGCGAGGACGCTTTCCACGCCTCCCACGATGGGCGGCGAAGAATAATGCAGCAGCGCAATTTTCATACCGTCTCTCCGAAGCAATCTGCCAGCAGCAACGCCAGGTGGTTATGCAGCATGGTAAATGAGTAATACCGCTTCGCCAGTTCGTAGTTATGCTCGGCGTGTTGGGCGGTTTCCTCAGGATGTCTCAGGGCGTAGCGCGTTTCCTCCAGCGTTGCGCTGCTGATGAAACCGTCGAACTCGATGACCTTGAAGCCCTTCGGCTTGATGTCCGCTTCGTAGATGGAGTAATTGTTGACCACCAGCGGACGTTTGTAGTAAATCGCTTCGAGGAAGGCGTTGCCGAAGCCTTCGAGTGTGGAAGGATAGGTGACGAGGTCGGCTTTTTGATACACGTCTCCCAGCGAGTAGATTTTTCTCCCGTCTGAGGTGACGCCTCGCGCCTCGCCGATGATGTCGGACTCGAACCGCACCACCACGTCGAGCAGCCTGGCAAACTCACGCACGCGCTTTTCGTAGTCGGTGCCTTCGTCTCCCGCGGCGTGCGAGATGACCAGTTCGGCGGGCAAACCGATGCGCCGCGTCAATTCGATGGCGTGTTCGATGCCCTTGCGCTGGATGATGCGCGTCGGCTGGAGAAAAAGATATTGATCGGGAGCCAGCCCGAGGTCCGCGCGAAGCGTTTCGGTGTAGCCGTCGGAGGGCGGGGGAGGCGAGTCGAAATCCATCACGTTGGGGATGACCATCGAGTTGACGCCCTTCCGCCAGGCGAGTTGATGCGCTTGCAGCGAGTTGATGACCACATGCCGCACCGCTGGCAGGTCGGGCGGGAAGGCGGCAGCGATGTAATCATGCACCGAGTTGTTCATGAAGCGCTGGCGTTCCCAATAGAAATCATGATGGTGCGCGATGACAGGATAGCCCGTCTCGGCGACGAATTCGGTGATGGCAAGCCCCAACGGGATGTTGAGCGGAATGGTCAAAGCATTTTCGACGATGAGCAGTTCGAGTTTGAACTTGTGAGCAAATTTGTAGAGTTCCTCCTTGAGGTAGAAGCGCAGTTCCTGAATGCGCTGGGTGACGTGCGCCGGGCGGATATAGACCGAGAAGAAATCCTGGCGGTGCACGTGAATTTCGGGGTGCATCTTGCGCCCTTCGTGCAGTTTGCCCCACGTGCCTTGATAGGCAATCTGGTTGATGGCGTCAATTTCGGGGTGACGGTAAAACGCTTCGGGAACCACATAACTTTTCTCGGCGGGCCGGTCGCAAACGCCGCAGAAATAAAAGCACTCGTGCCCCATGCGTTCGAGAACAGTTGCCCATTTGGCTGTTTCCAGCGAGACGCCGTCG
This sequence comes from Anaerolineales bacterium, assembly GCA_013360875.1. Classification (GTDB taxonomy): domain Bacteria; phylum Chloroflexota; class Anaerolineae; order Anaerolineales; family Villigracilaceae; genus Defluviilinea. The sequence goes on from JABWAU010000004.1 coordinate 86,329, forward strand.
GTGCCTGCAAAGCGGGTGGAGATGAAACCGATTCTTCGTGCGGGTGTCATGTTGTCTCCTTGCTGATAAGATGTTCCCCTGTTTCATGAAGTAGAATAAACTTCTTACGAAAGTCTTTTTTTATCCACGAAGAACACGAAACAACACGAATTTTTTAAATTTTCTCTGCGTGAATCCTCGTGAAATTCGTGGATAAAGAGTTTCTTTTTTACTTATGCAAGAGGTCTAAGGTAACGCATCATGCAAACGTTTTATACCACAACTCTGCGGGAACTCTACGGCGATGAACTTGCCCCTGTCGTCCATCAGCGCTTGCGTGAACTGATTCATCGTTATCGCGGACAAATCCCTCAGCCCGAAAACTCCTCGTTGACCGAACGCGACTC
>JABWAU010000047.1 GCA_013360875.1 Anaerolineales bacterium
GCGCGCTGCGCAATCTCTTCCGCCGTGACCGCTGCGCGCGGGATTTCAATCATCGTTCCGAACTTGTAATCGAACTTGACCTTCTTCTCTTCCATCACAGTCTTGGCGATGCGTTCCAGTCTCGGCTGAATCCATTCCAGCTCTTTAACCGTGCCGGTCAGCGGGATCATGACCTCGGGCTTGACCACGATGCCGCGCAAGGTGCAGTCCGCTGCCGCTTCGAAGATGGCGCGCACCTGCATTTCAACGATCTCGGGCATGTAAATGCTCAATCGGACGCCGCGCAAGCCCATCATCGGGTTCGATTCGTGCAGTCCCCGAACGGCTGAAAGCAATTTCTCCTTTTCCTTCAATCCCTCGGTCTCGCCCTTGACGCGCATCGTGACGACTTCCTCGAGGAGTTTTTCCTGCTCGGGCATGAACTCGTGCAGGGGCGGGTCAATCAGGCGAATGATGACCGGGTAGCCGTCCATCGCCTCGAAGAGACCGTCGAAGTCCTTGCGCTGGTAGGGGAGCAGTTCGTTCAATGCATCGGTGCGCCCGTCGCTGGTATCCGAGAGGATCATGCGCTGGACGATGGGTAAACGCTCGGGTTCGAAGAACATGTGCTCGGTCCGGCAAAGACCGATGCCCACCGCGCCGTAGGAACGGGCGCGGCGCGCGTCCTTCGGGTAATCCGCATTTGCCCACACCTGCAGACCGCGCGTGGGCCATCCTTTCGGCGCCTTGCGGATGTCCTTGCGGGCGCAGATCTCATCCGCCCATTTCAGGAGGGTGAGCAGTTCGGTTTGTTCCTCGAGCGACGGCGAGATCGTGGGGATCTTGCCGACGTAAACCCTGCCCGTTGTTCCGTCTACGGAAATCCACTCGCCCTCCTGGACGATTTTCCCACCGACGGACATCATGCGTTTTTCAAGGTCAATCCTGATCGCCGACGCGCCGACCACGCAGGGAATACCGAACTGACGAGCGACGACCGCGGCGTGGGAGGTCGCACCGCCTTCGCTGGTGAGCACGCCCTGGGAGGCGATCATGCCGTGCACATCGTCGGGTTTGGTGAACGGACGCACCATGATGACGTTCTGTTTTTCCTCCTTCGCCATCTTCTCCGCGGTGTCCGCGTCGAAGTAGACCTGCCCCACCGCCGCCCCGGGAGAGGCGTTGACGCCCTTGGCGAAGAAGGTTCCGTTGTTCTCCGCGTTCTTGATCGCGGCGTCGTCGAATTGAGGATGCAGGAGCGAGTCCACGTTTTCAGGGGTGACGCGCAGGACCGCCTCCTCCTTCGTGATGAGTTTTTCCTTCGCCATATCCACCGCGATCTTCACTGCGGCTTTGGCGGTGCGCTTTCCATTGCGGGTCTGGAGCATCCACAGTTTGCCGCGCTCGATGGTGAACTCGACATCCTGCATGTCCTTGTAATGCTTCTCCAGTTTTTTGGTGATGTCCATGAACTGCTTGTAGGCTCTGGGCATCTGGTCTTTCAGGTGTTCGATCGGGTCCGCGTTGCGGATACCCGCCACCACGTCCTCGCCCTGCGCGTTGAGCAGGTATTCGCCCAGCATTTTCTTTTCGCCGGTGGACGGGTCGCGCGTGAACGCCACGCCCGTGCCGGAGTCGCTCCCCATGTTGCCGAAGACCATCGTCACAATGTTGACCGCCGTCCCCAGATCGTCGGAGATGCCGGTCGCCCTGCGGTAATCCACGGCGCGCTTTCCGTTCCACGATTCAAAGACGGCTTTGGTGGCGAGTTCGAGTTGTTTGTATACGTCCTGCGGGAATTCAAACCCGACGTGTCCCTCGAAAACCTTCTTGAAGGTGTTGGTCAGTTCCATCCAATCGTCCGCGGTCATGTCGGTATCCACCTTGTAGCCGCGTTTCTCCTTGTATTCCGCCATGGGGTGTTCGAACACCTCGTCGTCCAGGTTGAAGACAGTCGTGCCGAACATTTCGATCAGGCGGCGATACAGGTCCCACACGAAGCGGGGATTGTTCGTCAATTTGATCATCCCCTCCACGACCTCGTCGTTCAAGCCGATGTTCAGGATGGTGTTCATCATGCCGGGCATGGAGAACTTCGCGCCGGAGCGGCAGGACACCAGCAGCGGGTTGTTCGGATCGCCGAACGACTTCCCGGTCGCTTTTTCGATGCGTTTCATCGCCGCGAGAACCTGATCCCACATCCCGGCGGGAAACTTGCCGCTCTTGCGGAATTCGTTACAGGCTTCGGTTGTGACCGTGAAACCGGGCGGGACCGGCACGCCGGCGCGCGTCATATCTGCAAGTCCCGATCCCTTGCCGCCAAGCAGGGAACGGACGCCTTCCCACGAGCCGGCGTATCTTTCCGCGGCTTTCACTTCATCGAAGAGATAAACCCATTTCTTCGCCGCTCTCTTTTTCGAAACGGTTTTTTGTCCGACTGTTTTCCTTGCGCTTTTTCCAGATAAGGATTTTTTAGCCATAGTGTTCCTCCATAAAGGGACAAGAATTTCGATATTTTGTGTGAAGTTTACCACAAAGACATTCGTCCAAATGTGATGTTTTTGCCATTCATTTGTCAGGGTTTCTCTTCCGAATTATGCGTATGATTTTGTAAACACCTTGCAAAGTATAATTCACATGATTTCGAGGATAATTGGCTGGTGTACAGGAAATGAAAATGCCAACAAAAATCATTGTAATTGACGACGACACCGCAGTCACAGACCTCCTCTCCGTTCTCCTGGAATCGCACGGTTTCGACGTCCACGTAACGAACAGCAGCACGGAAGGGATGAACATGATCCGGCAGAGCGATTACGATCTCGTGATCCTGGATTTGATGATGCCCGACATGGACGGATGGGAGATCTGCAAAGAGGTGCGTTCCTTCAGCCAGGTGCCGATCATCGTCCTCTCAGCATTGAACGATCCATCCATGGTGGCGAGCGTTCTCGATGCGGGCGCGGACGATTACTTGACCAAACCCACTCCGAGCCGCATCCTGGTCGCGCACATCAACCGCCTGATCCGCCGAAACGGAACCTCCTCCGAATCCGATGCAAACAACCCATTGACCAAACCCGTCAACCCGCTGCCCGCAACCTAGTTCCCCCGCTTCGAACCGACCTCGAGCCTGATCCTGCGAAAGAAGCCGTCCCGTCCTCCCAAAGCGACGGGATGTTTTTTTATCCGAGCATGGATAACGCCCCGGCGGTTTCCCGCGGCGCTTCCATCATGGGAAGATGACCGACTCCTTTCAACTCCAGAAAATGCGCGTGAGGAACCATACCCTTCATCTCCCGCGCCCGCTCAACCGGAATCAGATCATCCGAATCGCCGTGGACAATCGCCACCGGGAATTTGAAAGAGGTAAGCAGGGAGGCTGCATCCATCCGTTCCGCCATGGCTTTGAGCGCGCCGACGAACCCCGCAGGCTTTTGCCTTTTCATGATTTCACCCGCCAGCATCCGCACTCGTTCATCGGGGGTGAGTTTGGAAGCCATGGATTCGACCACCCCCTGGACGCCTTTTTCTGCTATCTCCGCCGCGGTTTTATAGCGTCCTTCTTTGCGTTCAGGAGTATCTGCCAGAACCTGTGAAGAGACCATCCCAAACCCGCTGACGCGGCCGGGATAACGATTGAGAAAGGCGAGCGCCACATACCCGCCCATCGAGTGACCGGCAATCGCCGCCTTCTGAATCTCAAGATGGTCGAGCAAGCCCGCAACGTCCGAAGCGAAATCGTTCATGGCGTAAGGCGCGTCCACCGTTGTGGAATCACCGAATCCGCGCAAGTCGGGCAGGATCAAATCGAATTTGTCTTCGAGCATGGGCAGCACGCCGTCCCAAATGTGATGGTCGAGCGGATACCCATGCAACAATACGAGCGGAGCCCCCCTACCGCGGCGAACGTAGGCTAGTTCAATACCGTTAATGCTGATCTTATCCATTGGTCTCTCCTTTCATTTCCAGTTGACTGCCACTTTTAATTTGCTTCCCAGCTTAGAATAGTAACTCACGAAACCATTGTCACGACCGAATTCGTAGACGCGGCGCGTGATGTCCACATCCGCTTTACAATACTCGGCAACCTTGTCCAATTCCCCGTTTCGGAACCATGCCACAGATTGGAGTCCGTCCGCGGTTTTCGCCGCGCCAAGCGTCGCCTTGGCAATCGAATCGAGGCTCAGGCGGAAGTTCAACGCGCGGTAAATGTCCTGCAACATGTCGGTCGAGCGGAAGGCGCGGAAGTTCTCTGCCGGGGCATAGGGCTTCAACACCTGGTAATCGAAATTGAGGATGTTGAACCCGATCACGCGGTCCGCAGATTTCAATTCGGCGATCAGGTTCTGTGCGTCCTTCTCCCAATACACCGCAAAATCGTTGCGCTCGGTTGACCACGTCACCCCGCAGGCGAGCAGGAGTTTGGAAGGTTCGCGCCCACCGACCTCCTCGAACAATTTCTGGCTTTCAAGATCGAAGTAAACGATGTTCATTTCAATTTACGATTTGCGATTTACGACTGACGATCTACGATTTTATCATTTGCCTGTCTGCTTGTTTTCATCCAGCCAATTGCGGGAGAATTGCACCGCTTCTTCACGCGTGGAGATTTTGCCCGTCGCCTGACCTTCCCGAATCGCCTCCAGCAATTGCCCAATGAGGGGACCAGCCTCGAGATTGAACTCCTTTATCAATTCGTTCCCGTCCAGCAGGCGCGGCGGGGCGACGATCTCGTGAGGCTTTTCCCAGTAGTTTTCGAGCAGGAGACGCGCAACATCGAGCGCGGCAATCCACGATTCCTGCGTGAGCAAAGGTCCGAGTTTGCCGCGCAGGTCCGCCAGTCCCAGCAGGATGATGTCAATGCCCGCTTCACCCGCCTCGCGAAAGAAGCGGTAGATCGCCCGGCGTGAAGGTTCCTGTCTGTCGTTTTCGAGACGGCTGACGAAGAACATGAACCGCATGTGATGCCTGACGATCTTCTGGATGCGTTCGATCTCGTCGTTGCTCAGGTTGAACTCCCGCCCGCGATGGGCCGCGATCTCCGCGCCTCTGACTTCGTGGTCGAAGAATCGGATCCGCCCCGCCTCATCCACGGACCTCGTGCCTGGTTTCCCGACATCGTGATACAACGCGGCGAAAAACAACGCCGCGCGCGCGGAACGGTTCGGGTTCAGCGATTTCGCAAAGTGATCGGCGATTTGCTGGCGGAACCGTCCGATGCGGAGGGTAAGCAACCCCGTGAACAGGTCGCTGGTCTCTTCGGCGGAGTAACCGATGCGCAACGCCGCGAGGATGGAATCCAGGTAACCCAGGACGCCGAGCGTGTGTTCCCAAACATCGTATACGTGAGGTTCGGATTGGATCACTCCTTTCATAGCGGGAAGTTCGGGAAGGAGATACGGGAAAACGCCGAGCAGCTCCAGCGCGCGCATGGCGGTATCGGGCTTGGTTCCCTCCAGGATTTTGAACAATTCGTCCCGTTTGCGTTCGGGTGAGACGTTCGGCAGGAGGCTGGCGGCTTCTTTCATCGCTTTGCGCGTTTCGAGCTCGATCTTGAAATCGAATTCCGCCGCCTGGCGTATGGCGCGGAGAATACGCACGGGGTCGTCGGAAATGGAAGACGACGAACAGGCGCGGATCAGTTTTGCGCGCAGGTCCGACGCGCCGTTCAAAGGGTCGAAGATCGTGTCTGTGCGGAGATCGAGGGCAATGGCGTTGATCGTGAAGTCGCGGTTGCGGAGATCTTCTTCGAGATTCTGTCCGCGATAAGTGGCAAAATCGAGGAACGTGCGGACGCCGTCCGTTTCGGTGAAGATGACGCGTCCGGTGTCGCGTTCATCGTCCAGAATCATAAAGTCGGCGTGGAGGGCGTTGGCGACGCGTCGGGCGCTGGAAATGCCTTTCGAGGGCAGGGCAAAATCAAAGTCCCGCGAGAGGCGGTTGAGCAGCATATCCCGCACTGCGCCGCCGACCAGGTGGGTTTCCTGACCCGGCAGGGCGCCACGGACTTTATCCAGCAGAGGGGATTGAAGAAAAGGGATGGGCATGTAGAGGATTTCCGGTTTTTCCTTGTGCCGGCTTTTCTGCGCGGCGCGCAGAGCCTGTTCGGGAGTTCCCCCCTGCGCGACGACCCGACCGCGTATGCGTGCGATCCATCTTCCGGCGTATGCGGAGAGCGTATCGGAGTCTTCGGGCATGCAAATCAGCAGGAGGGCGGTTTGTACTTTTCCAGGTCCACCACGCCGACAAAGGGGAGGTTGCGATAATACTCGTCGAGATCGAGACCATACCCAAAGACGAATTTATTCGGGATGCTGAAACCGCGATAATGGATCGGGACGTTCGCTTCGCGGCGTTCGGCTTTGTCGAGCAGGGCGCATACCTTCAGGCTTTTGGGCTGGCGAACCTGCAACAGTTCGAGCACCGATGCGATGGTGTTGCCGCTGTCCACGATGTCTTCGACGAGGAGAACGTCCTTGCCGCGGATGTCGGTTTGCAGATCGAGAGTGACGCGCACGGAGCCGCTCGATTCGCGCCTGCCGACTCCGTAGGAGGAGACCGCCATGAAGTCCATTGTGTGCGGGGAGGTGATGTGCCGGCTGAGGTCAACGAGGAACGGCACGCCGCCGCGCAGGACGCAGATGAGCAGAAGGTTGCCGTCGGTGTAATCGGCGCTGATCTGCGCGCCCAGTTCCCTGATGCGGGCTTGGAGCGTCTTTTCGTCAATCAGGATTTCGGCGAGGATGTCGTGATAATCTTGCATGTGTTTAGTCCGATGGGCTTATGGACTATTTTGGCACTTCGTGGTGTTCGCGGCACCGCGCTTCGTACATTTCGGAGGCGCCCACGATCACGACGGGATCGTCGTAACGCGCGGGACTCCCGTTGACCAGTCGCTGCGTGCGCGAGGCTTCATTTCCGCAAACCATACAGATGGCATGGAGTTTGTCCACCCGCTCAGCCATGGACATGAGCGTGGGCATCGGTCCGAAGGGTTCGCCGCGAAAATCCATATCCAACCCCGCGACGATGACGCGGACGCCCCTCCCTGCCAGTTCCTGCGCGACCTGCACGATCTTCGGATCGAAGAACTGCGCCTCGTCAATGCCGACGACGGTCGTATCGTCGTCGAGTTTCGTATGAATGTCCGCGGCTTTTTCGACGGGGAGCGCGTCGAAATTGGAACCGGTATGGGAGGTGACCTTTTCGACCGCGTAACGCACGTCAATGGCGGGCTTGAAAACCTGCACCTTTTGTTTTGCGATGGTCGCCCGCACCAGGCGGCGGATCAACTCGTCCGTCTTTCCGCTGAACATCGAACCACAAACGACCTCTATGGAACCGTGTGTATGTTTCATAAAAAAATTCTTTTGACGCTCACGCCGAAGATTTTAACGAATACAGGCAGATGTTTTCACATCTGCCTGCAAGTTTACCTGAGAATACCCAATCCGCAAGTCCTCGATTTCCTACGCTGCGGCTTCGGGGACCTCATAGCCGAGCGAGCGGAGTTTCTTCTTCGCGGCAGTCAGAGAAGCCTGACCAAAACCGGGGATGGCAAGAACCGCTTCGTTGCCGCCGCTGAGTTTCTCGATGAACTGCCCCACGTTTTCGATGCCGGCATTCCTGAGCGCGTCCGTCGCGCGGGTGGGGAGACCGAGTTCGATGATCGGGCGTTCGGGGGAACCCTTCAGTTCCTCCTTGACCTTCTGCTGCTCCACGTACGCCTGGCGGACGGATAGTTTCTTGTAGAAACGATCCACCTGGCCTTCGGTATCGAGGATGCGCTGCGCCTCGCCGGTAAAGAACGGATGGCAGTTCGAGCAGAGATCCAAACGGATTTCTTTTTTAGTCGAACCGGTCTTCCATGTCCTGCCGCAGGAGGAACAGACCACTGTCGCGTCGGTGTAATAAGTGGGATGGATGTCCTTCTTCATCGGGTTATCCTTCCGCCTGCGGGAGGATGTTGACGCGCTTCTGCCCGCGAACGATGTCGTACATCACAACACCGTCGGAGGTGGCGAACAACGTATCGTCCCTGCCAGCCTTCACGTTCAGACCCGGCTTGATCTTCGTGCCGCGCTGGCGCACGAGGATGTTTCCGGAAAGCACGAACTCACCGGCATAACGCTTCACGCCCAAACGCTGGGCGTTGGAATCTCGTCCGTTGCGGCTCGAACCGCCGCCTTTTTTATGTGCCATGACTACCTCTCTTACTTCTTATCGGTCTTCTTCGCGGAAGACTTGGATGCCGTTGACTTCTTCGCCGGAGCCCGCTTTGCGAACGATTTTCCTTTCGAGGAAGGCGTCGCTTCTTTCTTGGGCTTGGGCTCGCTGCGACCCTGCTTAGCGCGAGGTACCTTCTCATCAGCCTTGATCGCTGCCTCGATTTCCATCGGTTGCTCTTCGACAACAGGTTCTTCGACCTTCCGCACTTCACCGGGCTTGCCGATGAAATCCACCATCAAACGCGTATACTGCTGGCGATGTCCGCTCTTGACGCGGATGCGTTTCTTCGGGCGATATCGAAACGAAATCAGTTTGGGACCTTTGACGTGCTCCAAAGCCGTGACCTTGACTTCGACGCCGTCCACCGTAGGCGTCCCAACCATGATCTCATCGCCGTCTGCCATGAGCAGGACTCGCTCGAGATTAAACTGTTTTCCCGTTTCCACGGAAAGGCGGTCCACTTCGATGGCTCGCCCTTCGACGGCGCGATATTGCTTGCCGCCGCTTTCCACGATTGCAAATCTCATTTTTCATCTCCAGTCATTCACTTCGCCATTGCGCCTGCGGAGTTCGACCTCTCGTCGCCTGCGAACGGGGAAGCTGGGGTTTCGATGTCTCTCGACAAACAACTACCCCAGAATCGACCGCTGGGGCAGAAGCGGACGGTATTATACATGCGGGATGTGGATGTGTCAACCAAAATGTCGAAAATTCGATTTCATCGCCCGACCATGCCGGCAATCTGCCGGTCAACCTTCCCCATGGGAAAATCACCTAAATTCCCCGGCAGAACCCATTCCAGGTTTTCGTTTTCGGGAATTGATAACGGATCGCAGCGAAACACATACACTGTGACTTTGAAATGGGTATACGCGTGGTGGACGATGCCCAACGCTTCCTTCCTTCGGACCTTGAGGCTGTACCCTGATCTCAAAGCCTTTGCCACCCCCCTGGATGGGTCGCCGTCAACGCGCCCGTTCGGGAACTCCCACATCCCCCCAAGCAGTCCCTTCGATGGGCGTTGCGCCAATAATACTTTTCCCTCACCGACGATCACTCCCGCCGCGTGAATGTAATGTGGTGTTTCCTTTTTGAGTTTCTTCACCGGGCGTAATTCCTGCGTCCCATTTGCCCGCGCCATGCACATTTCCCGCAACGGGCAAATCGGACAGCGCGGACTTCGCGGCGCGCATATCGTCGCGCCCAATTCCATGAGCGCCTGGTTGAAATCACCCGCTTTTCCTTTAGGCAGGTTTTCCCTCGCAATGTCCCACAAAAGTTTTTCGCCTTTTGGCGAATTGACCGCCTCGGTCACGTCGAACAGACGCGCATAGACGCGTTTGACGTTGCCATCCAGGACCGGTTCATCCATGCCAAAGGCGATGGATGCGATCGCGCCGGCGGTATATCGTCCGATACCGGGAAGTTTTCGAAGCGTCTCCACGTCATGCGGAATTTTTCCCTCAAGGTCGCCAGCCACGATCTTTGCGGCTTGGCGCAGGTTGCGGGCGCGGCTGTAATAACCGAGTCCCTCCCATGCGTTGAGGACCTCCCGTTCGGAGGCGTTTGCCAGGGCGGCGACAGTCGGGAATAAACGCATCCAATTTTCAAAGTAGGGAATCACGGTCTCCACGCGCGTCTGTTGGAGCATGATCTCGGAGACCCAAACCGAATAGGCGTCCGGGCGGTCGCGCCAGGGCAGGATCCGCTTGTTTTTGTGGCACCAGTCCAAAAGTCTGTTTTGAAGCGTATCGAAGGTTTTAGGAGAGGGACAAGGCATCGGTTAAATAAAATCACGGAGACGGTTCATCTCCGTGATATTTTGCCTAGAATTGAAATCCGCCGCGCGCAGGGACAACCTTGTAGGAAAAGTTTTTCACATAATTGAAGAGGCGCGCCTGCAATAAACCCCAGTCGTCCGATTTGAGGATATTGTGAGCCTGTTCCGCATCGGCGGCAAGCAAACCCACTTGTATCTGGGGATACGAACCGTAGAGCGTCGCCCAGGCTTCGGCGGGTTGTAATCCCAGCCGTTGGACGCCCGGGATGAATTCGCCGATGACGAATTCGAAATATTCCTGGTCGCGTTCCGCGTCGATATCCCAGGTCATCAAAACTTTTACAGGCATTTTCAACTCTTTTGGTAATCCAGCACAACGACGCGCGTTTCGTCGGGAAGACCGCTGCGCGTCACTTTTAGGGACGGCTGCGCCTCAGGTTTGGAGACGCCCATTTCTTTGATAAATTTGCTGAGCGAGTCGAGCGGCACCTTTACGGCGGGTGTGGCGTAGTGCATGGGGATGACGAGATTCGGCTCGATCAAACTGATGACTTCCGCGGCTTTTGCGGCGTTCAATCCGCCTCCTCCGCCAACCGGCACGAGAGCCACGTTGATCGTGCCAAGCGATTCGATCTCGGATTGGGTTGGGATCTGTTTGAGGTCGCCGAGATGAGCAACCGTGATGCCGTCGTAATCGAACACGTAAACGGTGTTGCGGGAGGATGCCTCCCGACTCTTCTTTTTTCCGTTCGTCCCGCCGCCGTCTGTGGTTACGCCCGTGATAAATACGCCGCCAATCTCGAATTCGCCCGCGCCGTTGATAATGTGCGACGCGCCCTTGACCGCCTCCACATTATTGTGACCGGGCGCGTCGTGACTGACAGTAACAATATCCGCCCTGAGTTTGAGCGGATCATAACCGATGGATTTGTTGTCGAATGGATCCGTCACCACCGTCGCGTAATTGCGCTCGGTGAGACGAAAACAGGAATGTCCGTACCAGGTGATTTCCATAAAAAACAGCCTCCGGGTGGTTATTATACACGGAACGGAGATTCGGGAAATTCAGCAAATGGATTCTTAGCAGGATTGTGCCTCCTGCGCGTTGCCGGGCATGGATCAGGCGTATCCTCCGCTCGACCGGTTGATGCCTGCCTGGAAGGCATCTGCTTTTATGAAAAAGTTCGATTGGAGGATTTTCTCCGCAAAGAGGCAAACTGACTAGCATTACAGCGCAAGGTTGGGCGGACGTTACACTTGCCCTAGCGGGCAAGCGCCAGGGGAGAACGTCCGCCTATGCCGAAGCGTAACCGACGCTCTCTAGCGTCGGACTGCGCGCTGTAATATTAGTCCTATGGCACAATTGAACCGGAACGGGTACACTTTGGACATGATCGCCAAAAGTCAAACAGATTCCAAGCCTGGCGCAAATCGGTTTCGACGGCAACTTGAAGACCACTGCGCCGCATGTCCATTGCAAAAAAGAGACTCCCCATGAACTCCTACCGCAAAGAACTCTGGTTCAACATCCCTTCACGAAGGGGATTCGTCAACATCACGCGTGACGTTGAAGCCGCCCTGCGCGAAAGCGGGATAAAAGAGGGTCTCGTTCTTGTGAACGCCATGCACATCAGCGCCTCGGTCTTCATCAACGACGACGAGTCGGGACTGCATCACGATTACGAGAAATGGCTGGAGAAACTCGCGCCGCACGAGCCGATCAACCAATACCGCCACAACGATACCGGCGAAGATAACGCAGACGCTCATCTCAAACGCCAGATCATGGGACGCGAAGTGATCGTTGCCGTGACAAACGGTCAACTGGACTTCGGCCCGTGGGAACAGATCTTCTACGGCGAGTTCGATGGTCGCAGAAGGAAACGCGTGCTGATTAAGATCATCGGTGAATAACGGAGGCAGGATGAAACTTAATGGAAAAACGGTCGCCACGCTGGTTGCGGAGGGCGTGGAGGATCTCGAATACTACGTCCCCATGATGCGATTGCAGGAGGAGGGCGCGCGCGTCCTCACCGCCGGGTTGGATCTGAAGCCCGTGCGCGGCAAAAACGGACTGGTCATCGTGCCGGACGCGACCATCGAATCGCTCAAAGCGGACGACCTGTTCGCGCTCATTCTGCCCGGCGGGTGGGCGCCGGACAAACTGCGCAGGTACGATGCGGTAAAGAACCTCGTCCGCGGAATGGACGAGGCGGGCAAGGTCATCGGCGTCATCTGTCACGGCGGTTCGATCGCCATTTCGGCGGGCATCATCCAAAAGGGACAGCGCGCCACCGGTTCCACCGGCATCAAGGACGACCTGGTCAACGCGGGCGCGGTCTGGGTGGATGAAGCGGCTTTTCGTGAACGGAACCAGGTTTGGGGGCGGGTCGTAGCGGACATCCCATCCTTTTGCCGGGAACTGGTTCGGGCGTTGACCGCGTGACGACGGAGAAAAAAATGTCAGCGACAAAGGCAAAAGGCGAAATGCACGGATGTATCGTGTGCGGAAAACTGTATCAACTGCTGGTCATTTACGACGCGGACGGGAAGTATATCGGAAGCAAAATGATGAGCGCAGGCGGAAAGGAAGTGAAAGACGCGGATCGTCCGCTGGTGGCGTGCGAAAGGCACACGGACAAGGAAATAGAAAGGGCGGTCGAAAGAGTGTACGGCGCGCAGTGGGACGACGAAGACGATTGAACAAAAAGAACAGGCATTAGCCTGTCCTTTTTGGGCGCCATGAATGCAGGTTACGGACAATCAAACGTGTACCTGACCTGCGACTCGATCTTTTCCGAACGATCCACCACGTTGCCAGACCTCGCCAGACCGATGAACTGGAAATCCAGCCAGGAACCGTCTATTCGCAGGTTCGGGTGAACGTCCTCGCCGGAAAAGACGATGGAGAAATTCCCGTTGCCGTTGGAGGCCATCTTGCCAAAAGCCTTCCATTCGCTAGGATACAAACGCTTGAGGTCCACCACCCGGTAATAAAGCAAAACGTCGCGAATATCGGTGTTGGGCGTGGTGACATTGAAGGTGAGTTCGCGTGGAGAGCAACGCAAGGTCAGGTTTGCGCTGGATACGGTCATGTTCGTAAACACACCCCTGCCCAGGGCGCTGTCAAAGGTGACGGGCGCATTGGCAGCCGGTTGCTCCGGAGCGGCCTGGTTTACGGGCGCCAACGTCGGCTGCTCGACGACCACCGTTACCACCACCGGCGCGGCGGTGGGCGGCGCTTCAGTGGGTGGAGGCGGCTCGGTGGGCGCTTGCGTGGGTTCCACAACAACGGTATGAACGACGACCACAGGCGTGGCGGTCGATTCGGGCGGAGCGGCGACAGGCTGTTCGGTTGGAATTGGACTACTGCATGCGGCTAATGCCACCGCAAGCAAAAGAATGACAAGTTTCTTCATCTCGACTACTCCTTTTTTGGTTTATGAAATTCTATTGCCCCGTTTATGATTTATCCAGATAAAGACGCTTTACAAGTCTGAAAAGCGGACAAATTTCCTATCGCTGGATTCTCCGGTTCATCCGCATTTCGACTGCCGATGAAGGACAATCCTATTCCGATAAACCTTGTTATAATTCCCGCCATGTTTACCCCCGAACAGATCGAAAAGGAACTCGACCGAATCCTCTTAAAGGTGCAAAAGCCCGGTCGCTACGTGGGCGGCGAACTCAACAGTGTTCAAAAGGATTGGGATTCCGTTCGAACGCGGGTCGCGCTCGTCTTCCCCGATATTTACGACATCGGAGTATCGAACGTCGGGTTGAAGATTCTGTACGACCAGATCAACCAGCGGGAGGACGCGCTTGCCGAACGCGCCTACGCGCCCTGGCTGGATATGGAAGCGCTCATGCGCGAACGCGGCATTCCGCTCTACACGCTCGAATCGAAACGCCCCTTAGCCTGCTTCGACCTCATCGGCTTTACCCTCCCCTACGAGACGCTTTACACCAATACCCTCAACATCCTCGAACTCGCCAACATCCCGGTCCGTTCCATTGACCGCGACGAGACCCACCCGATCATCATCGCAGGTGGACATTCGACGATGAACCCCGAACCGATGCACGCCTTCATTGACGCGTTCGTGATCGGCGAGGGCGAGGAAGTGATTCACGATATTATCAACACGATGCAACGAGTCAAAGGTCACAGGTCAAAGGTCGGTACTGACCTTCAACCTTCGACCTTTGACCGTGAAGACATACTTCGCGAGTTAGCGTACATCCCCGGCGTTTACGTCCCATCCTTCTACGAAACCTTCTACATGGACGACGGCACGGTCTCGCATATCGAACCAATCCTGCCAGACATCCCGAAAGTCATCACCAAACGCATCGTCGCCAAACTGCCTCCCCCGCCGACCAAATTCATCGCCCCGAACGTGGACATCGTCCACAACCGCGTTTCGGTGGAGATCATGCGCGGATGCACGCGCGGGTGTAGATTCTGTCACGCAGGGATGATCACGCGTCCCGTACGCGAACGAAGCGTGGACGAAATCCTAAAGGCGGCGGAAGAGGCGATCCGGAACACCGGCTTCGAGGAATTGGCGCTCTTATCGCTGTCGTCATCCGATTACACAAACGTTCTCGAACTAGTCACGAAGGTCGGGGAAAAATTCGGCGGTTCGCACCTCAAGGTTTCGTTGCCGTCACTAAGGATCGAATCCGTTTCGATTGACCTGATGGAAAAACTGAAGGATAGGCGCTCAGGGGGATTCACACTCGCGCCCGAAGCCGCCACCGAACGCATGAGGCGCATCATCAACAAGTTCATCCCTGACGAGGACATCATCAATACCACGCGCGAGATCTACCGCCGCGGCTGGACGACGATCAAGTTGTATTTCATGATCGGACATCCGAGCGAAACGCTGGAGGACGTGCAAGCGATTGCCGACCTGTGCAAGCGCGTCATCGCCGAGGGACGCAAGGTGATCGGCTGGAAAGCCAAACTCAACGCGGGCGTCAGCACGTTCGTGCCGAAATCGCAGACGCCCTTCCAATGGGTTTCGTGCGACACGCCGGAGCAAATCAAAGCCAAGCAGGCGTTATTGCGGCGCGAACTGGGGCGCGACAAGAACATCAAACTCAGCCTAACCAAGGCGGAGGATTCGTTTCTCGAAGCGTGGCTCTCGCGCGGCGACCGCCGCATGGCGGAGGTGGTGTATTCCGCGTGGAGGAACGGCTCGAAGTTCGACGCGTGGGGCGAGGTACAGCGATACGACGCGTGGATGGCGGCGTTCGAGGAGCACGGACTCGACCCCATCTTTTACACGCATCGCCAGCGCCGCACGGATGAAGTCTTCCCGTGGGAACACATCACCGCCGCAGTGCGGAAGAATTTCCTCTTCCAGGATTTCAGGCAGTCGCTCGAAGGCGAGATCCGCGTGGATTGCCGCCTGAACTGTTTTGCCTGCGGCATCCTGCCCACGTTTGCCAACCTGCGCCGCGATCATCCCGGCGACGCGTGGAAATGTCCGGATGTAAAATCGCCAAAATCATCTGCGCGGACAACGATCAGCGAGGAGGTGAACGACAATCAATTGTCAGTGATTGGGATTTAGCGAGAGTTCATCCAGCCAGCGAAGATAGAGATCCGATGCGCCCATCCGCCTGAGGATCTTCCCGATCGTTACCAGGCGCGTCCGAATGCACACCGAATCATATTCGCCGTCCTGACGAATTTGACGATGATTTACGTGACAGCCGCCCGCGCAGTGATAACGACAAAGGCACGTCCCGCATAAGATAGGGGGATGCCGCGGGATATCGCGAATGGATTCCAATTTTTCCAGATCGAACAGAAATTCCCGCGAGGCTGCGTTGACCCTTCCAAACTTCAGGTCCAGATCCGCCCGCATCCATTCGGTTTCCATCAAGTAACAGGCGTTGATCTCCCCAGATGGGGATATGAGGATGGCGTCCCTGCCCACCGGGCAGAAACCGGCTTGCAGCGAATCGATATCCGTTCCAGACGAAGCGGCGGCGATGCCATGCTCGAGCAGGATGTCCTCCGCGAGGAAGAATTGTCTGGCGAATTCCACCGGTTCCGGCGGGAACAGGTTGTTCGCCGCGGAAAGCGGGGAATCGGTCAACGGCTCGAAACACACGCTGCCGGGTATGTACGTTTCCGCCAGTTCGCGCGCCAGGTCCGGCAATCGCGCCGCGGATTCGCGCGTTACGCACACGCGGATGACCAGATCGGTTTTGCCTTCGGAAAGAATTTTTGCGGTGCGATGTACGAGCGCATAACTGCCATGCCCGTTCAAAAGCGGACGATGCAAATCCTGGAACGCGGCGCCGTCGAAGGAAAGGACGACAGCATCGAAGTTGTCTGCCACCCACATCGCCCGCTTCCCGCTCATCAAGCCGTTGGTCGTCACATTGAACGCGACCGAAACGCCCTCTTTCGACGCTCCATGCCGCGCATAAGCGACCAGCGATTCGATGATGGTGTTTTGAAAGAACGGTTCCCCGCCGAAGAACTGGATTTCCCCTTCATTGATTCCGTTATCCACAAGGAGGCGCAGATACGCGTCAACGCCCGCCCGCCCTGTCTCCAAATCCATGACTACGCGGCTCTGCGCGGAAGGAACGAAGTCGCAGTAGCGGCATTTCATGTCGCAATCTCGCGTAGTGATGATGCCCAGGAACAGCGGCGATGCGATCCTTCCCTGCGGGATTGTGGGAGGGCGCATCGGTTCCGCCAGCCGCCGCGCCATCTCGACGATCACGGGGTCAACGTTGTCAACCTCCCCGCGGCATGCGCGTTGAAGTTGGGTCAATTGCTTTTCATTCAGGATCGCCGAAAGTCCGTGGAGAGGCGCATAGATCAGATGGCGATCCGCAATTTTTGTAACAAAGTATGTCGAATAAACGGGTAGAATCATTGGCGCGCCTCTATTGGATCGTCTTCAGGTCAACCCGCTCCGCCAGGAAGAAACCCAATCCCTTTGCCAGCAGGCTGGGATGCCACGTCCCGCACACGGTCACGACCTCGCCGGGGGCTGGAACCTCAGAAAGGGGCAGGATCAACCACCCCGATTGCCCGGTCCGCAAATCCACGAAGACCGATAAACGCGATCGGGGCGGGATTTGCGATAGATCAGCCAGCAAGTCCGCGCGATGAAAACTCCCGACCCTTTGCAAAAAATCCGAATAGCGCAAGAAGGGCGATGCCGCGGCGACGGTTTGATCGTCGTCGACGATCACGATATACCCTCCGCGGTTGATCCTCGTCGTAACCGAAACTAGACCGGGGCAGCAGCGTGAAGCGGAATAGTCCCGTCTCTGGGTGAACGCGGAGAAAAGAGGGAGGCTCGCAAGCATGAGCGACAACAATCCATACGCCAAAAGAACGCGCAGATTGCGGAACGCAGGCGATATACCCCCGGCATGAACTTCCGATAAGAACGAGGATAAACCCAGCGAAGGCAGGCACAACAGAAAGGGCATGGATGCCGCATGGATACGCATCAGCCCGGCGTCGCGCGCGGGGAAGAAGGATAGTCCCAGGAAAGTCGCGGTCCCGCTCCAAAACAACAAGGAATGTATCGCATGGCTCCTCCTCCGCCAAAGAGACCGCATCCCCCAGATCGCCAGGGAATACATCAGCAGGCGCGTCAGGACGTATGCCCATTTCAAGGACTCCGTTTCCGGCAACCCTCGCGAGGCGGTTTCCCCTCCGGACAAAAAACCGAACAACGAAGCCGGTCCCGTTGTGAAATACCCCAGATAGGAATTGACCCAGCCACGTAACCCAGACATTGGATCAGACTGGATGGCGCGGGAGACTTCGCGAAGCGCGATCCATTCCGCCTGTGGAGAGGGCAGGGTCAGGGCGTCTGGATGATCGGCTGCGAATTGCTCCCAGCCGCGGTTGCCGGTAACGACACCATACAGGCTGTAGGCGTAATTCGAGAAAGCGAGACTTCCCTTTTCCGCCAGTATGAAATTGCCCAGGAAAGTCAATACGAAACCCACGGAGACAGCCGCCAGTCCCAGGCACAGGCTTGCAATTCGTTTTCGCGGTAAAACAGGGACATTCCTTGTGACCCAGATCAGGGCAAAGATCAGGATGAGAAAAGCGCCCGGACGGGCGGCAACGCCCAAACCGAGGAACAATAACCCGGCAAGTCCGCTCCCGGCGTTTTTTTCAGCCGCCGCGCGGAGCAGAAAACCCAGCGAGAGGCAGCCCAAGGCAAGACCGAGTTGTTCGCTGTTCGGCAATCCAATAAAGCGACGGTAAAAGAGCAACAGCCCGGCAACCAACAACGCCGCGGCAGCCGGACCCACCTGGCGCGCAACGGAATTTCCCAGCGTTGCGATGCAAAGAGAAACGACGACCGCGAGAAAAATGAGCGCCAATTGAAGATTGCCGTTCATTAACCGGAGCAAAATTCCCAACAACAGGGTCGGTAACGGATGGCGTCCGCTGAAAACGGAAACGGGAAAACCTTCGAGCAGGCGCAGGGCGTCGGCATGGTATTGCGACGCGTCGCTGAAATACAAATAGCCGCCCAGAACCTGCAATTCGTTGGCGGCATTCGCCCACAGACCGGAAAGACTCAACGCGCAAAAAAGCAAAACCAATACGCCAGCCATCCACGTCCCCCCGGAACGATATGCAAGATATAACAACAAGCCCAGCGCGAACAACCAAAAACCAAATCCATAACGCGTTGCGGCGCCGATCCAACCGGGCATCGGCAGGAAGACGATTGCGGTAAACAACGCAAACGCCGCGAGGATGCCGCCCAGCGCGGGAAGAAAAGATTTCACCGCCGATGTCACGCCGGCTTCTCGTACCGCAACATTCATGTTGCCTCGCAAAGACGAGCCGCTTTGAAATCCCGCAACCCTGCGTCGGATGGTTTTACCGTTTGCACGATGTTTCAATCCTGGGCGACGAACGTCCCGGCAATCGGTCTGGGAAGGCGGGCAAGGTCGCAACCCAATTCGATCAAACGACGGGAGAAGATGCGTTTGAGCATCTGACAAAGTACATCCGGTGCGCGTTCGTTCTTCAACAAACAGGCGTTGGGACAGTTGTACGCGCAGTGATAAGCAAGAAAGCACGCATCGCATTCCTTCGGGCGGGAAAACGCCGCGCGCAGGACATTCACCCGCTCATCGTCCAGGCGGAGGTCTTCGTTGAAGCGACCGATTGCCATGCCTCGTTCGCAAGTTTGCTTCGCAGAGACATCCTTGAAACAGGCGGACGCGACGTCTCCGGGGACCAATTGCAGCACCTGGCGGAAGATGTTGCAATACGGTCCGTGTATTTCCGACAGGCGCGCGCCGGAAACCTGCCAGACCGCCCCGTATCGCCGCGCTTCGGCGCGCGCCTCGAAAAAGGATTCGATCAACCCGTCCAAATTCTCATTGCGAATCAACATGGATGAATCTGCACGCCCGCCGAGATAGACCGGCTCGACGCCGACGACGCGCGGAAAAACGTTCTCGCAAAGGTATCGGCAGATCTCCGCTTGGCGGAGCGCGCTGGCGTTGGTCAAAGTCACGCGGACGTGAACCGGAACGCCGTTCTCGCGCAGAATACGCGCCGTCCGAAGAATGATGGAAGTCGCGTCCCCGCCCGAACCCCAAAACGGACGCTGAACGGATTGGAGATCGGGGGGACCGTCCATGGAAATTCCCACCAGATCAACCGAACGAGCCAGCCAATGAGCGCGTTCTTCGGTCATCACGCCGTTGGTGGCGATGTAACGAAATAAGGGAATACCGTACGCGTCCGCCGCCATACGCAATTCCGGTTGGAGCGCTTCGATCAATCGCCAGGAGAGGAGCGGCTCCCCTCCGCCATGGAAGACCACCGTCAGCGGCAAATTCTTCTCCGCGCAATTCTTCGCCGCCAGGTTGGCGCCCGCGCGAACAGTATCAATGGACACTTCGGAAAAGTCCGTCCGGTTGGGCAGATCTGAAAAACAATATTGGCAGGCTAACTGACAGCGCCGGTTCAAATACAAATGCAGACTCTGGGGCTGGTAGGGACGCTCGAGGAGATCGTTCCATTCCCGTTTTGCGCGCGACGAACAGGCGAGGAGGATATCCACTTCGGGTACGTTGGAATCGGGATGGGAAACAGCAATATTTTCTTCGACCAGCGGGACAAGGTCCGGGGCGGCGCGCAGGAGATAGCCCGGGGCGTAGTACAAGTTGAAATCGTCGCCTCGCAGGCGAAAGAGAGGTCCCGAAGCGCATGGCAGGGGGAAGAAGTCCATCGCGTCACCCAAGGAGAGGATTATTGGCCGGCAGGCATACGCCGGCGCGCACGAGCGTCAGGAACATCCCGCGCGTCAATGCAAAGGCGCGTTCAAACGGCAAACCCATCTCCGACGCGACCGCCCGGGCGATCTCCTTCAAACTGTTCTGTCCGTTTACCTGATTGAAACAAAACGTGGTCAGGCGATCCATCCTGAATAAAAAGTTCGCCGACGACCAATGTTCCAATCTTCCCCAAACTTCCTCGCCGCGTAATTCGATCTCGCATCCGGGCAGGATGCGCGGAATGAAATCCATCAGCCGGTTGTCTTCCATGATCCCGAGGGCGGGAATTTTGACGGCGTTGGCGCCTTCCGCTTGACCGGCGCGCAATTTGAGTTCGGCGGCAATCGTCGTGAAGAAGGCTCTGCGGCTCATTTGGGAGAATAGTTCGCGCCGCGGAAAGGTCTCCATCGGATGGATCGGGAATTCTTTATCCATATTCTTCGTCCATGCGCGCCGCTCCCTGCCAGACGCCGCCCTGCCGCTCGATCAGCCCAAGGATCATGTGCAGGGAAATCTCCCGGTTGAGGTCGCAGCGCCGGGTCTTGGCAAGATGCGCCTGCTCCCCGATCCCAAAGGCGCGGGTAAAGCAATCCCCGGCGCAATTCCATCGGCAAAAACAGGACCGGCACGACTCCAATCTCTGAGCCAACAGGTCGTGCAGGCGTTTGCGTTTGACCGGGTCAATCTCGACCTTTCCATCGTGAATGCGACCAAACGTGGCAATGCCCGCCAATGGATGGCGATCGCTGGCGATTTCATAGCAGGCGACGATCTCGTCGTCGGGGTTGACGACCAGGGCATGATAGGGAGCCGAACAGAAAGCGCGGGTCACAACGTTTGGGCGCGCCCCGGAGTAGTAAAGGCTCGCCTGATGATCCAGCGCGAGGTTGTAAGCGTCAATGAACGCCTCGACGAAGGATCGCTCCTCGTCCCGTTCCGGCTGGCGATGCCCGCCGCGCTGGTCGTTGAACGCGGGTTCGACCTGCATGGTCCGACATGCCGTGTTCTCCAGAATGAATCGAACGTCATCCGCCAATTTCTCCCAGGGCGCGCAGGCGGTCATGCGAATGCCGTACGCGATCTTTCGTTCATCGAGCGTCCGCAGATTACGCATCACAACAGGCGAGGATGGATTACCGTTCGCCATCGGACGCTGGCGATCCTGCGTGACAGACGAACCATCCATCGAAACGCTGATGACGTCCATGTGTTCCGCCAGCCATTCACACTGCGCTTCGGACCAAACCGCATTGCTCGTCACGCTGATCTTCGATGGCAGGGGTTTGCCGCGCGCGTATTCCGTCAATTCCTTCAGCGTCTTCCATTCGATGGTGGGTTCTCCGCCCCCGTGGAAATCCACCTGAAAACGCGGCTGGTTCATCCGCTGCGCTTGCTCGCAAACGTAATCAATCGCCGTTTTGCCGGTCGAGACCTTCAGTTGTCTTGGAGCAAATTCCCCGGCCGCGGCATAACAATACACGCAACGCAACTGGCATCGGTTGGTCAGCAGGAGCACCGCGGTGGATGGAGGCGGATTCTCCAGCGGGACGTCCGGATCCGGTTCGAGGAATCCGATCCGTGAGAGGAACGCAGCGCTTCCATCCTGACCTTGAGCCTGCGCGGTAAACCGGGCTGGATCCCGGCTGACGCGCCGAGCCAGTTCCGCCATGGCGGTATTTCCCACAAACCCCAGGCGAACGAGAGGACGATAGATCAGGAAGGCATCCTCCTGACCATCCAGGTTCAATGGGATGATTTCCAATTCCATGCGGTTGTCAGTTCGGATACCAGTAGGTCACCAGATCGCAGGTGCAGATGGTGCCGGGGCTGTAACTGTCGCAACTGCACGGCGCGACGTAACCAACACAACTGCATAGCGATACGCAATTGCACGTGCAAACGGCTCCCGCAGGGATCTGCGCGCCGCAAGGCAGGGTGAACGTGTACGTGTTGCCGTAAAGATCGGTGTATTTGTAGGTGATGCCCTGATCGCCGGAGGGTTTCTTGTTCGGCAGGGGCGTGGGCGTCGGCGGCGCCTGCACCACCGGGACGTCGTCCAACGAACCCGTCAGGAGTTCCAACAGGTCCGCGCGGATCCAGCCCACCACGTCCTCGCCTTTTTTCGCGATGGGGGCATCCTTCAAGGATGGCAGATCTGCAAGTTTCACCTTGACCTGAAACCAGCTCGCATCCGCCAGTTTCCCGACGATCGTAACGACAACATTGATCGCCAGCGCGCCGATCATCATCGTCTCGGTGCTTGGACCCAGCCGCAGGCGCGCTCCCTGCGTGCGGACGGAGGCGGTCACCGGCACCTTTGTGGGAGTCGGTGTCTTGCTGGGCGTGCGCGTGGAGGTGGGCGTGCGGGTGGGAGTGCGCGTTGGCGCGGGCGTTTCCGTTTCCGTGGGCGTGGGAGGTTCGGCAAAAGGGCCCCCATCCGACGATTGCCCAACGCACCCCGAAAGTGAAACCGCCGCGATGGAACCGGTGACTTTCAGGAAGGTTCTTCGCGAAACCCGAAAACTCCTTCCGTTCCTTTTCAGGTCGAAGACCTCAGGCGATTGGCTGGTTTCCTTGTCCTTCTCGATGCTCATGGGATATTCTCCTTCTTTGATTTGGGGTTTACAAATTCAGGAACGCCGCCGCTTCCGCGGCGCTCAACGTGTGAGTTATCGGCGTGGAGCGCATCCGCCTCAATGCCACAGCCAGGCACCCACCCGAACATCCGCCCACTGCCCTCACTTCACACGAACTGCACTCTGGATACACTCCCGCCACCCGCAGGATTGATAACGCCGAATCGAATTCGATTTGCAACTCCTCCAGGCTGCGATCGAGACCTTGCGGTATCCGCAATCGTTCCGTCAGCGCAAAACATGGGAACGCGACAGCCTCCGGGGTGATGTCCCAGACGGGACTGCAATGCCAGGCGACCGACGCGCCGCTTTCCCGCAAGGTCTCGATTTCGTCGTTTGTAAACATGCAGCGGACGAAGCCGCAATCGAACTCCACGCGGATCCCGCGCCTCCCCGCTTCCGATGCCAACGTGAGAACGCGTTGCGCGACCCGGCGATATTGTTTCGGATGTATGAATTTGTTGCCGCCGCCCGAAGGTTGCGCCATGGCGATCCGCAGGCAACGCTGGCAGCCCGTCCGGTCGATCAGATCGAGCAGTTGCGTCAGGTCGGGGTGATCCATGCGGGAGATCGTGTATCCCGGGCAGGCGCGCTGTCCAAGTTTGGCAAGCGCAAATTCCTGTCGGCGCCGCACTGCGGGCGAGGCGTCCCCGGACGCCAGGTTGATAAGCGCCGTACACTCGACTGGCGGGATTTTCATCAACGCAAGCATGGCGGGCTTGGGGATCAATCCGTTTGTAAAAACCAGTATCTTCTTGCCGCGCGCTCGCGCGTATTCCAGAAATTTGGAAAATTCAGGATGAAGGGTCGGCTCGCCGCCTAGCAACCGGGCTTGATCCAACCCTGCCCGGTCGAGAAGATCAATGTACGCCTGGAAAACGCCGAAGGAAGCGTTCGAGGAGGCGCTCGGTGTTTCCGGCAGCATATCAACGGCAAAACAGAAATCGCATTTTATGTTGCAGCGATTTGTCAACATCAGGTTCGGCATGGATCAGCGCGCCTCCATCCAAATCCCCTCTTGAACCAGGTATCGAAAAAAACGGAATATCGCTTGCTTTGCCGCGTCCTCCCCCTGGTCTGTCATCAAAGCGAGGCGTTTTACCATCAGGTCGAGCGGATGTCCAAGCGCGAGCCAGTCCCAGAGATCCGCGTCCAACCCAGCCAACAGCCAGTATTTCCGGCGATGGGCGTCGAAAATAAAAATGCCCGCGCGATCACGCAACCAGACAATATCGTCATGGCTGGAAAAACTTATCGGGGCGACCGAGACTCCCTCCCCGTGTGGATTTACGACCGGAGGCGACGTCATGGCTTCCTTGCAGGACGCAACGCCCTACATATTCCATTTCCATCATAATCAAACAAGTCGTCGCGACAAGTGCCATATGTCACTTTAAGGCAAAAACCGCATAGTAATGGCGTTTGAGGACAGGGGACAATACAAGTGAAATACGACGTACCAAACGGGCGTATCCAACTATGGAGAGTTGGATGCAATTCGACAAGGAAATCCCTGTCGCCTTTGCGGATGGGGATACGTTCAGCATCCAAATACGCGCCAATGGGAAGTTTGCGATCCATCAGAACGGAAAACTCCTTGCAAGGCGTGAAATGGATAGGGGTTGTCCGCTCACAGCCGAATCAACAGGCAATACCAATTTCTACCTGTATGGACTTGGCGCCATCGGCGAAAAGACCACAGACTGAAACTACTCCCTACCCGATGGAACAAATACTCCGCGCCAACTGTCTGATATTAACAGCGACATTACCCTCTCAGCGCGCTATACGACCCTGGCATGTAAATCTCCTTATCTACCTGACATCTTCAAACCTGACACCTCGCCCTTCCCGCAGGTTCTGGCGCGCGCGCTCGATCCGTGCCAGAAAACGAGGGTCGTGCTCAAACCGATATGCGATCATTTGGGCAACTGCAAAAGCAACCAATTCCGTTTTGGTCACACGCAATACAAAAGATTTCGATCCCAATCAGGTCTCTCCCTTGTTTTTTGACCCGCCTGTAATCCTTCTTGAACTGCGTCGTATAGAGGATGTCTCGCATCAGGATTCCGGGTCGGCAAACAACGTAGCCACTCCTTCCCTGCACTGCAGGGATTAATTCTGTCGCGGTGCGCGGATTTGAACCGCGGACCTCACGGACCCGAACCATTCTTATAAAAATTTCGAACCATAGCCCAAATGGCTAGATCGTTTTTCATAGCCGTGAGGACACGCTTTTCGGAGAGCCGTAAGGACTCCGATGAACCAAAAACGATCCATTTTTGGGTCGAAAATTGATTTCCGAGTATGGC
>JABWAU010000048.1 GCA_013360875.1 Anaerolineales bacterium
GCCCGCCTGAAGCGACTCCACCACGTAACTCTCGGTATCGTACATCGAAAGCACGATCACTTTTACAGCGGGGGAAACGCGCTTCGTCCGCCGCGCAACATCCAGTCCCGAAAGACCCGGCATCATCATGTCCACGATCAGCACGTCGGGCTTGTGTCTCTCCGTCAACGCCAGCGCCTCCAGCCCGTCGCCCGTTTCGGCGATCACCTGAAAATCGGGCTGGGTTTCCAGCAAAAGGCGCAATGCCTCGCGCAAAACCTGATGGTCGTCGGCAAGGATGATGGTGTTCATTGGGTCTCCTCCCGTATGGGAAGCCGGATCAATTCCCGCGTCCCTTTGCCCGGCTCTGATTCGATCTGGAATGTGCCGCCGACCAGTTGGACGCGTTCGCGCATGCCGCCCAAGCCGCGATTCTTTGCCAGTGCGGATTCCACATCGAAGCCCGCGCCGTCGTCTTCGATCTGGATTTCCATCCACCCGTCTCTTCTCTGGACCTCAAGCCTGACGCGCGTTGCGCCGGCATGACGCGCCGCGTTGGTCAACGACTCCTGCACGATGCGGTAGGCGGTGGTTTCGATCTCGGGAGGAAAACGTTTGCCTTCCACGCCGCTGTGTTTGAAGTCCACTTCGATGCGGCTTTGTTCCTGAAAACGGTTGACGTGCCACAAAAGCGCCGGGATCAGACCGAGATCGTCGAGCATGGGTGGGCGCAGTTCGAGCGAGAGCGCGCTGACGCGCGCCAGCAGATCTTCAACGAGTTCTTTTTCCTGCGCGGCTTTCCGTAACGCCTGTTCGGGAGGCAACTGCATGGCGATCTCAATGGTGAGTTTCAGCGCGGTGAGCATCTGCCCGATCTGATCGTGCAGTTCGCGCCCAATGGCACGGCGTTCGGATTCATGCGCTTCGACCAGACGGCGCGAGAGTTCCGCCAGCCGGTCGCGGCTGAGGCGCAGTTCCTCCTGCGCGAGTTTGCGCTCGGTGATGACCTCCGAAAACAAGATGATGCCGCCGATCTCTCCATTCGTTTCGTGCCACGGCCGGATCTCCCAGCGCACCCAATCGAGCTTCCCATCTTTGCGCGGGAACGGGTCTTCATCGGCTTTTTCGATTGCCCCCGCCAGGCAGCGCCGGTGAATCTCCTTCCAGCGTTCGGGGATTTCGGGGAACACTTCGTAATGTGAGCGGCCTATGAGATTCTGCTCGCCCAATTCGTAATCGCTGAGATAGCGGCGGCTGGCAATGATGTAGTTCATCTCGCGGTCTAACATGGCAATGGCGGCAGGGGAGTTCTCCACAAATAGGTGCAGGATTTGTCTGTACCTTCGAAGGGCTTGCTCCGCCGGCTTGCGCTTCGATCTGTGCGCTCCGGGCTGTGCGGTTCCCGCCCTCCCGCGTCGTCCTCGTTCATTGGGTTTGTTTTTTGTCGTCATACCGACTCCTTCGGACGCGATCAAGGAAGACCCTGATCCCATCCTCCCTCAAGGTCAGTATAGCATGAACGAACGCGCCAATCCCCGTGTTCAGCGCGATTCCTTCGTCGCCTGCAGGAACAACTCCACTGCATTCGGGTCGAAGTGCCTTCCCGATTGCTCCCGAATGTATTCGAGCGCCTGTTCCTTCGTCCACGCCGGGCGGTAGGGACGATCCGAGGTCAGCGCGTCCCACACGTCTGCAACGGCGAAGAGACGCGCGGCGAGCGGAATCTGCTCGCCCTTCAATCCGCGTGGGTAGCCGGTGCCGTCCCATTTTTCGTGATGGCAGTAGGGGATGTCGAGCGCGGTCTTCAGGTAGGCAATGGGGGAGAGCATATCGAAGGCGAACTTCGGATGCTGGCGCATGATCTCCCACTCCTCGTCGGTGAGTTTGCCGGGTTTGAGCAGGATGCCGTCGGGGATGCCGAGTTTGCCCATGTCGTGCAGGAGCGCGCCGCGCCTCACGTGCACCAGTTCGGCGTCGCTCATGCCCGCCAGCTGCGCCAGTTCCAGCGTCATTTCGGTGACGCGGCGGGTGTGTCCTTCGGTCTCTCTGTCGCGCAGGTCCATGGCGCGCGACCAGCCTTCGATGGTGGAATCGTACGCCAGCATCAATTCAGTGTTGGAGCGTTTCAGTCTCTCGAAGAGTTGGGCGTTGTCAATCGCGATGGCGGACTGTCCCGCCAGGGCTTTGAGAAAATCCAGCCAGGCGGAGTCTTCCTTGCGGTGATGGCGGTGAAAGATCTCGAGCAAGCCCTTGATCTCTCCTTTGGAGACCAGCGGCGCGCCCCAATAGCAGGTGAAATTCTCCTCCGCGAGCAGGTTGGCGCGCTCGAAATCCTTGACCTCCCGAATGTCGTGAACGACGATCAATTCGCGGTCGAGGATGGCTCGCCCGGCGATCCCCTCTCCCAGACGGACGCGCGAGCCCTCGATTGCCCGGGAGCGGAAACCGCTGCCGGCAGCGTATTCGAGCGTGAGCAGGTGCGGATCGTAAAGCAGGATGCTGACCGCGTCCGCCTCCAATTGAGCCGCCACCTGCTCCACGATAATCCGCAGCGTGACCCACAGATCGGTGGAACTGCTGATGGCGATCTCGATGGTGCGCAACGCCGAGAGCCGCCGGAACTGACGATCGAGATCGGCGGTGCGCTCCCTCACCCTTTCCTCCAGGATCTGGTTCTGGTTTTTTTGTTGCAGGTGAAGGTAACGCGTCTCCAGCAGGTTCCTGACCCGCAGGGAGACCTCCGCCACGTCCAGCGGTTTGGTGAGGAAATCGCGCGCGCCCATGGAAAGGGCGCGCAGTTTGGCATCGGGGGTGATATCGGCAGTGAGGACGAGGATGGGCAGGTAATCGTCCGCTGGGACGCGCCCGCGCAGTTGTTCCATCACCGCGAAGCCGTCGAGGTGGGGCATGTGCAGGTCGAGCAGGATCAGGTCGGGCTTGAACTCGTCGAGCAGGGGCAGGACTCGGCGCGGGTCGGTGACGCTTTTCAGATCGCTGTATCCCTGCCGCTCCAACATGCTTTCCACTACAAGGATGTTCGACTCCTGGTCGTCAACGATCAGAATGCGGGCGTTCTTGAAGGTTTCATCGAACATGATTCGATCCTCGGGCGGTCGGACTTTCGTGGTGCATCATCGGCGCGGATGTTCCCTTCGTACATTTGCGTCAGCCTGCGAGTGAAAGCCGGTTTCGTGCGGACCTCCCGAACGGAGGCGGAGGCGTCCACGGGCTGCAGGTCGAGTTTCAGGCGACCCGTTTCGCTGCGAGCAAAGTCAAGGATTTCGTCAATCATCGCGGGGAGATGCCTCCGCTTTCGACGCGTCGATGTGATCCACGATCACCTTCAGGAATTCCTTTACGTCAATCGGCTTGGTCAGGTAATTATGCGCTCCCAGATTGCGCAGTTCCTCGATCTTGGAGGACGTGGCATCCGCGCTAATGACGATGACCGGGATGTGGCGCGTGGCGGGGTCGGCTTTCAACCAATGCAACACCTCCGCGCCGTGAATGTCGGGCAGGTGCAGGTCGAGCAGGATCAGGTCGGGCTGGTGTTCATTCGCCAGCGAAAGGGCGAGGCGTCCCTGCATGGCAGCCATCAATTTGACGCCCGGCAGTCGTTCCATGATGGCTTCCACCAGGTTGATGTTGGCGAGGTTGTCTTCCACATATAACACCACGCCGCGCCCGGCGCGCATCCGTTCGGTGAGGTTTTCATCCACTTCAGCCAGAATGACCTCCTTGAGTCTTTCGGTGACCAGTTTCAATTCGATCCAGAAAACGCTGCCCACGCCCAATATACTCTCCGCGCCGATGCGTCCGCCCATGGCTTCGACCAATCCCCTGGAGAGCGCGAGTCCCAAGCCTGTGCCTTCCTGGTCCTCTGTTTCCGAGCCCAGACGGTCGAACGGGATGAAGAGCCGCGTCATTTTTTCGGGAGGGATGCCCACGCCGCTGTCCCGGACCTGGAGGCGGAGTCTGCCTTCGATGTTCAGGCTGGCGGTGACGGTAATCCTGCCGCCTTCGCGGTTGTACTTGACCGCGTTGGCGAGCAGGTTGAGCAATACCTGTTTGAGTCGCTGGCGATCCGCCAGGACGAATACATCCTTGGAGGAGGGAATTTTCAAGTGGAGGGAGAGGCGGCGCGCCTCCGCCATTGGGCGGATCAGTTCGACGACTTCGTGAATCGCCTCTTCCAGATGCACCGGCTCCGGTGAGATATGCATCCGCCCCGCCTCGATGCGCGCGATGTCCAACACTTCATTAACCAGGTCCAGCAAGTGACGTCCCGATTTGTAGATCTGCTTTGTGCCGCGCTCGTGTTCCGGTTTCATCTCATCCATCATCATCAATTGCGCGAAGCCAAGGATGGCGTTGAGCGGCGTGCGTAGTTCGTGGCTCATGCGCGAGAGGAATTCGGATTTGGCGCGGCTGGCTTGTTCGGCGATTTCGCGTGCGAGGCGTTCCGCTTCGGCGCGTTTGCGCTCGGTGATGTCGTGCGAGAGGATGAACAAACCCTCGTCCACTGGCTGTACGCTCAGGTCGTACCAGCCTTTCGAGCCGTCGGGAAACGTAAATTCGTTTTCCATGCGATGGAAAACGCGCGCCTTCATGCAGCGTTCCAGAACAGCGAACAACTCCGTATGTTCGATGCCCGGATATTTTTCCATCATGGTATGACCGAGCAATTCGTCCCTGCGATAACCCGACTGGGCGACCACCGCGTCGTTGACGTACAGATAGCGCCAGTCGAACCCGATGATCTGGCAGCCTTCGAGCATGGTATCGAGCGTGGCGCGGAATCGTTCCTCGCTCTTGTTGAGCCTTCGTTCGGTGGCGGTGAGCAGGTTCAGTTCGCGCCGCAGGAGCAGGAAGATGACCAGCGCACTGGCGGCGACAAACGCCCAGCCTTTATAGGTTTGCAGTAGAGTGAGCGCGGCAAGGTCGGTCACCAGCGCGGCGAGCAGGCGATCGGAGAAAAGGATCCATAACCCCCCAAAAGCGGCGTACACGAGGGCGATACGCAGATCGGGGCGCAGGGAGAAAAACCAGGCATGCCGTTTTGCCCGTCCCACCTTTGATCGTTTTGCGGTTTGGTCTGATTCGTGATTTGCGTTCACGTCCTGCTCCTTCAATCTCTGAAAGTGTCTGAAAACCGACGTTTCGCGCGTAAGCGACGTTCTCCAAAGTCGTCGGATGCGCGAGCCCGCCCTGATCCTGTTGAAGGAAGAGTGCATCCTGCGCAGTTTGGAACAATGGCAAGGAACCTTTCAGACACTTTCTGCAAAGAAGCGACATCGGCTGGTTGTATGTACGTCAGTATAGCACAAGCGGCGCTTCAAACAGGGTTACAATATCGTCATTCTTTGTCAAGGAGTAGCCCATGCCCATTACCCTCGACGGATCATCGCTGACCATCGAAAAACTCGTTGCGATTGCGCGGGATAACGAAAAAGTGGAACTTGCTCCCGAAGCCCTGGAGCGTATCAAAGTCTGCCGCGCCATGCTGGAGGAAAAACTCGCCGCAAGGGAAATCATGTATGGCACGAACACCGGCATCGGCGAGTTTTCGGAGGTGTTGCTCAACGATGAGCAGGTGAAGGAGTTTCAAAAATATCTCATTTACAATCACGCGGCAGGGATAGGCGAACCGGCGCCCATCGAACACGTCCGCGCGGCGCTGGCGTCGCGAATCAATGTCCATGCGCACGGGAATTCCGGCTGCCGACCCGAGATCACTCTTACACTGGTGGAGATGCTGAATAAAGGCGTCACACCGGTTGTTTGTCAGAAGGGGTCGGTGGGCGCGAGCGGCGACCTCGCTCCGATGGCGCAAGCCGCGCTGTTGCTCATGGGTGAGGGGGAGGCTTTTTATAATGGCGAACGACTCCCGGGTCACGAAGCGATGCGGCGGGCGGGGATCGAGGTCCCGGGCTTGCAGGCGCGCGACGGTCTGGCTGCCATCAACGGATCCAATCTGCTGACCGCCATATCCGCCATCCACATTTTCGAAATGGAACGCTTCATCAAGCAGGCAGAGATCGCGGCGGCGATGACGATCGAGGCGCTGCTTGGAAATCTCAAACCGTACAACACCAAACTGCATGAATTACGCGGCTTCAGCGGGGCGGTTGTCTCGGCAAAAAATATTATGAAAGTCATCGAAGGTTCGGACCTGACGACGGGCAGGATGAAGACCAAAGTGCAGGACGCCTATTCGATGCGCTCCACGCCGCAGGTCATCGGCGCGGCGCGTGACGCGATTGCGTACGCGCGCTCGCAAGTTGAAATCGAATTGAACGGTGTGGGGGACAATCCGATCTTCATTCCAGAAGATAGGTTGACTCTCACCGGCGCCAACTTTCAGGGAACGCCCGTTGCCCTGCCGATGGATATGGCGGGCGCGGCGATTACAATGGTGTGCGTCCTCTCCGAGCGGCGCATGAACCGATTGACGAACCCGGCTCTTTCCCAGGGACTGCCTGATTTCCTCGCCCACGAGCCTGGATTCTACTCTGGCATGATGCTCAGTCAATACACCGCCGACCATTTGATCGTGGAGCAACGGATTTTGTCCGCGCCCGCATCCATTCAATCCATCCCCGCCGCGGCGGATCAGGAGGACTTCGTCTCGATGGGGTTGAACACCGCCCTCAAGAACGGACAGATTTTGGATAACGCGTACGGCGTTCTGGGAATCGAATTCATGGCGGCGGCGCAGGCGCTCGACTTTCGCGAGTTCACGCCGGGACGCGGCACGCAAAAAGCACGCGAAGTCATTCGCAAATACGTGAAGCACCTGGATATTGATCGTCCGCTGTACAACGATCACAACGCGATGAAGGAACTGGTGAAACGCTGCGAGATATTAAGTGAGGTGGAGAAGGTGGTGGGGGAGTTGGGATAAATCACATTGTTCCCATGGATATGCAGAGAGTTAACTCTCTCTGCATATCCATGGGGCGGGCACGTAAGATAAGTGGTTTATTGCAGAGGCGTGGGTACGCTATTTGTCCGATATGATTTTCCCGTTTTCTACGATGATTTTACCGGTCCCGTATAATTCGGCTCGACCATTATGAACTGCCGTCCATGAGTAGGTCACTTCTTTACCCTCCACTGTGATTATGCTTACATAGGGCAGGTAGCCGTTGGCGAATTCCTTTTCCCAGAAGGCACGGACTTGGTCTTTATTTGTCAGGCAGTCAGGGGGATAACATATCTCTGGAGAATCCGCAAGGTACTCCATCGCCGCATCCAGGTTTTTACCATTCAAGGATCCATAGAAGGCAATGACCACAGATGCTGGATCAGTGGCAGTTATTGGAGGCGCAGGCATCGTGGGTGGAGCAGGAGTATCCATTGTTTCCGGGGCATTGGTCTGCCCGGCAGGAATGCAAGCCGGCAGTACGATGATCAGCGTGATCGCAATGAGTAGATTTATTCGGGACATCATATCGGCTCCTTTATGGATTAGATTCGTTATTCCGCATCTGTAACCGCGGAAGGGTCTGAGTCTCCGGTGTAGGCGTCATGGTATTCGAAGAGATTTAACGTGACACATTTTCTCATGCGGAGAAAAACTCATCCAGCGCGTCCTGATCGTCGGTGAAACCCCATCCCTCGACCACTTTGCCGTTCTCGATCCGCATCAAGTGACCGCCGTGCAGGTCGACGATTTTTCCCTTGCGTTCGCCTTGTAGATGATAGGTCGTCATCACCAGGTTGCGGTTTGTCATCACGCTTTCCAGTGTGAATTCCCAACGGGTCAGGGGCGCCATCAGCGAAGACATGAGTTTTGTATATTCCTCGTAACCATGGTAGTCCCTCGAAACCGGGTTGTGTCCGGGAGGGTGCCAGATGATGTCCGAGGCAACGCTGGCACGCTCCGACTCGTCTCCTTCGTACATTTTCCGGGCGATCTCGATGTTCGATCTATCCTGTTCGTTCATGGCAAGTCTCCTTTTCCCTTGCAGAGAGCTTGTGTGCCAATTGTGATCACTATACGGCAATTTTCAGACAAATACAATCCCTTTTATATAAGAACTTTTCCTGGGGAATGTTGAGGTTTCGAGAGGTTTAACTCATTGCCAATTCAACCGCATCGTCAAGTGACATCTCCAGCCCTTGTTCGATCAGATGGGTAATGCTTTCGGCAGGTACAGACTCCTTCACAGCCGCCAGCAGGGTCTCCCTCTCGCGTCTTTCGGGCGGGAGCAGGTCGGTATGGATGAATTCGCGGAACGCGTCCGCGGCGGAGAGCAGGAGGAGGGCGCGTTCGGGTTGAGCCTGCGCCTGTGTGATCGCTGCAAAGGCATCGAGGGAATAGGCGAGGGAGTAGCCGTACCCTCCTTTTTGCAGGGTCAGCAAGGCATCCGCGTGGAGCGAACGGGCGGTGTCAACATCCCCGTGGCGCAAGGTTATGTTTCCCAGTCCCTGCTGCGAGGCGGCGTGCCCCCAATCGAAGGAGGCGGCATGCGATTCGCGGATATTTTCCTCGAACAGGGCGACCGCGCGTTCGTCATCCCCTTGTTGCACGACCACGCGCGCCAACCAGTAGCGGCGGATGATCGTGTGCCATTTACCTGCCCAATCGCGGCTTAGTTTCAGGCTTTCGGCGCACATTCTTTCCGCCTCTGCCAGATCGCCTTCGCACATCGCCACCACGCCGAGGTCGTTGATGCCCCATGCCATCGTTTCCCTGTCGTTGAGTTCCAGCGCAAGCACCAGCCCTTCTGAACAGTATTGTTTGGCATCCTCGATCCTGCCCTGTTCGATGACCAGATCGCCCAGACGGATGAGCGCGAATGCCATGCCGCGTTTGTCCCCCAGCTTGCGGGAGATGCGCAGGCTTTCCTCGAACGACTGCATGGCGGTCATGCGGTCATCCTGCCGGACCTGGGCAAACTCTCCCAGTTCCGCCAGCGAACGCGCCAGTTCCCAATGTTCGTTCAACTCCCGATGGAGGGCGATGCTCTTTTCGAAATGAGCGCGCGCTTCCTCCGGGTTCTCCTCGAGCCACCCGTATCCGGCGCGCAGGGAATGCGCGATCGCAACCGTGGATTGATCCTCGAGCGCATAACTCAGGGAGATGCCCTCCTCGAAATTGCGGTATGCGTCTTTCGGGTTGTCCTGCCAGTTCGCGCTCATGCATAACGCACGGGCATATTCGGTCGTGAGGCGCGGTTGGTGGGGAAGGTTCATCAACCCGTTGATCCAGTTGCGCCGTTCCTCGTGCATCCCGCGCAGATACCAGAAGTACGACAGCGAGTGCGCCAGCCGCAAGCCTGAGCGGGCGGTGAGCGGCGATGTGTCATCCATGGCGAATCGCAGGGCGAGGCGCGCGTTCTCATGGTCAAGTTCCAGCCGCTTCATCCACACGGTATGCTCCGGTCCCTGCAACCCGGCATTCGCCTCCTCCGCGAACGATATGAAATGCGCCAGATGTCTTGCGCGGATTTCCGATTCGTCAGCGGCCTCGCGTAACTTTTCCAGACCGTACTCGCGGATCGTTTCCAGCATTCGATAACGCGTCTCGCGGAGGGGGGACTGGTTCACCACAAGGAGCGATTTCTCCACGAGTAGTGTCACCGCATCGAGCGCGGACGTCTCATTGCCCAGCACGGTCCCTGCGGCGTCGAGGGTGAACCCTCCTGCGAAGACCGAAAGACATCGGAAGGAACTTTGCTCCTGCGGGGTGAGCAGTTCGTAACTCCAGTCTATGGCGGTGCGCAAGGTCTGGTGACGCGGCAGGGAGGTGCGGCTGCCGCCGGTCAACAGGTGGAACCGGTCATCGAGCAATTGGAGGATTTCCTCCATGCCGAGGGCATCGAGTCTCGCCGCGGCAAGTTCAATGGCAAGAGGGAGTCCGTCGAGGCGGGAACAGATCCCCGCGACGCGCGAAGCGTTTTCCTCCGTCAATTCGAACGAAGGGAGGATGTGTCTCGCTCGGTCCGCGAACAGCCTGCTCGATTCGGGCTCCAAAAGCACCGGGACCTGATAGCGGACTTCACCGCTCACGTTCAAGGCTTCGCGGCTGGTGGCTAGCACACGGACCCGCGGGCAGTGGGTGAGGATCTCGTTCAAGAGGGATGCGGCTGAGTCCACGAGGTGTTCGCAGTTGTCCGCGATCAACAAAGCCTGTTTCCCGCGCAGGAACTTTTTGATCGCGTCGATTGGCGACCCGTCGCGAGGGTCGGGCATGCCGAGAGTCGCGATGAATGCCTGTGACATGTGCCCGGCATCGGTTATGTTCGCAAGTTCGATCAGCCAGACGCCGTTGCGATACGCGTCCACGAGACGATGTGCGACCTGTAGCGCGAGGCGTGTCTTCCCGCTCCCTCCGATGCCGGTCAGGGTGACGAGGCGCGCATTTCCCTCGAGGAGGTTCTGGATATCGGCGATCTCCTTTTCACGCCCGATGAAACTGGTCAGCGGGGCGGGGAGGTTATGCCGGACCTCCTCTTCGATCGTTCGAGCAATCTCTCGCGTCTCACTGCGGATCGATCTCGAGAACGTGATCGCCCCATCCTTGGGGATTTCCTCCCCGCGTGCTTGCGCCGCGAGGTCGAGCAGACGCGCGACGATCTCGGGCTCGTCTTCCAGATACAGGGCGGGGATGAAAAGTGCCGTCAGCACAGCCAGATCGGGAGGGCGTTGATTCTGCTCGAGGCGGCTGATCTGCGCCTCGCTGTACCCCACGGCAATTGCGACCTCGCGCTGGGTCAGCCGCGCCCGGCGGCGCGCGTACCGGAGCAGATCCCCGAACGTCACGAACGAATCAAGCGGGATAACGGGTTCCTTCGATGCCATTTCCGTAAAGTTTACACCCAAAGTTGGTAAGAAATGTCATATATGGAAAGCCTCGTCCGGCTACACTGCTGGCATGGATCAAGGAGGCATATGCGCCGCATCATCGAACGGGTTGTCACCGTTGTGACCACCACCACATGGACCATCTACTGGAAGGACGACCCGCTTCCTTCCGACCCTCAGGCTGATTCGGTCCCCCAAGCCGACAGACCAGAGAATGCCGCGCCAGCCCTTCCATCCGAGGACGAACCGAAGGAGGTAGACCGGAAGAAAGCCAGGAATACACCATCCCTCTTGTGAACGGATAGAACCTTCAATTCCAGACAACTCTCGAAAGGAAAATTTCCATGAATACCAAGCTGTTTCCGGTTTTACTGGCCTTTGCCCTGCTCCTTGCCGCGTGCGCTCCCACAAGCCCTGCCGCGGACAGTCCGCAGGATCCGATTGCCGTCGTCCAGATGTTCTACGAGGCGCTCAACGCCGGGGATGTGGACAAAGCCATGACCTACACCGCACCCGATTATGTGATGAACGACCCGTTTGGCACGTACAACCGCGCCGAAGCCGCCGTCCAATGGAAGGCGGTGGTGGATGCGGGACTTACGTTCGAGCTGAGCGAGTTCAAGAACGATAACGGTCGCGTCACCACCTGCTACCTCGTCCGTGAGAACGGTACCGAGATCGACAAAGGCTGTGGCGGTGTGACCCACGTCCGTGACGGAAAGATCGTATTTGACGGGCTCGAGCCAGCCGAGCAGGTATGGGTCGTTCAGAAATACTATGAAGCGCTGAACGCTGGTGACCTCGACTCCGCCATGGCATATATCACCGGCGCGGCGGTCTTCATCAACCCGACCGGCACGTATAAAGGCACAGATGCCATCCGCGAATCGCTGAAAGGGCTGATCAAGGACGGGATCACCTTCAGGTTGAGCAACTTCCGCAACACGGACGGCATGGTCGTATACGACTATGAGGTCTTGCAGGATGGCAACCTGCTCGATAAGGGGACCAACGGCCTGACACAGGTCAAGGATGGCAGGATCGTCTTCGACGGAACGGAAGACTCGTTCACGTCGAAATCATCCGGGTGAACTACAAACTCAAAGTGTATTGAAAGGAGAAAACAAAAAATGAGCATTACGGTAATTTTTGATGTGCCAGGCATGACAGCCGCCCAGTACGACCAGGTCATCGCAGATCTTGAGGAAAAAGGCATGGGCAAGCCCAACGGGCGGTTGTACCACCATGCCGCCGCCAAACCGGATGGCTGGTTCGTCATGGATGTCTGGCAGGCGCCTGCAGATCTTGAGGCTTTCGCAACGGTACTGATGCCCGTATTGGTGAAGAACGGCGTCACCCCACCCGAGCCGCAGATCTATCGAACCCATAAAGTCATCACGAGTTAACCAGTCGAATATCTAGTGAAGGAGTTGCCATGTTTGCAAACAAACTGAAATCGTACGCACGGGAGTTCATCGAGCAGGCGTTCAATCAGAGGAATGAGAAAGCCCTGGATGGCTATTTCAGTCAGGACCTTGTCGATCACGCCCTCCCGCCGATGTTGCCGCCCGGATTTCAGGGAAGGAAGATGTTCTACGGCGCGTTCCTCGCTGCATTCCCGGATCTCCACGTCCACATCGAAAACCTGGTCGAAGAAAACGACCGGGTGGTGACACATTGGTCTGCTCACGGAACCCATCAGGGGGAGCTGATGGGCATCCCGCCGACCGGAAAGACCGTACAGGTTTCGGGCATCGCCATAGACCGGTTCGAAAACGGCAAGTCCGTTGAACATTGGGAGGTCTTCGACCAGATGGGATTGATGCAGCAATTGGGCGTCATTCCGGCGGCTGGGTCTGCATAGGATTCGAATATCAGGGCAAATGGCGTTGTCGTGTCATCCGACCGCCATCTGCCCTTCAAGGAGCAACCATGACATTGAATACATTTCTCAAAATAGCGGCAGTCGCATATTTTTCGTTTGGCGCCGGTTTGTTGCTCGCCCCGGTTCCATTTATGTGTGTGTTTGGGGTTGGGCTGGATCCGGGAGGAACGATGCTTTCGCGGATTCTGGGTGCGGCGCTGATCGGCTTTGCGATGGTTTTCTGGCGCATGCAGGGCGATCTGCAAAATTCAACAGTGAGAGAACTACTGCTCGCCAGTTTTGTGTACAACCTCATCGATCTGCCCGTGGTATTCGAAGCCACTCTCTCCGGAACGATGGGTGTAATGGGGTGGTCAGCCGTCCTGCTGCACCTGTTGCTGGCGGTTGGTTTTGGATACTTCAGGTTCGGCAGGAAATAGAAAACGCCTGATCCCCGCCGGAAGGCTGCAGGTTATCCATCCAAATGAAAAAACTCCCGAACGGTTCGGGAGTTTTTTATACTGACTTTGCCCATTTACGGCTCCACGCTCAGGATTCCACCCAACGGGTTCAGCCTCAACGTCCAACTGCTGCCCACCCTGAACTGTTGGAACTCTGTCACCGAACCGGGTGTGTAGGTTTTGATGCCGTCCTCCGTCGAAAAGACGACCGTGAATTCAGCGGACGTGTCCCCGATGCGCTGGTCGCTGGTAAGGCTGGGGGTATCGTACAGGGGCTGAAGGTCGTTGCCTTCGAGCGTGTAGGTCTGGATGGTCGTCCACTCGTCCACGGTGTAGGAGCAATAGGTCTCTGTTTCGGTGTGACATTCTTCCACGACTTCCGAATAACCGTTGCCCCTGTCTATTGTCTTTTGTTCGCAGACCTCGCGGCTTTCATCGTGACAGGAAACGTTGTATGCATCTGAGGGAGGGCTGCCGCGTTCGTCGGTGTAGTTGACCGGGCGAATCTCCTGCACCGGCACAACGGTCTGCCAGTGAACATCGGTGACCGTCGCTTCGAGGGATTGGGATGGAAAGAGGAAGAGGAACAGCCCTGCCACACAACAAATGGCGAACGCCGCCAGAATGCCGCCGACCAACAGCCAGTTGGTCTTTTTCGCCGCCGGTCTGGCCGCTCCAGCGGGCGGCGGAGGCGCAGCCGCTGGAACAGGAGCCTGCGCTTTGGGCAAAGCCGCTCCACACTGCGAACACGTGGACTGACTGCCCGGGTTTTCGGCGCCGCAATTGCTGCATTTGATGACTTTCGGCGGCGGCGGAGGCGCTGTCAATACCTGCCCCGCCTCGCGCGCCTTGCCTTCTTTCAAATCCGCCCCGCATTGCGAACAGGTGGTTGCTGTGGCGGGGTTGCGCGTACCGCAGAACCCGCAATGGATGTCCGCCCCGGCTTTTGCCTCTCTCAACCCCGCATCATCCTCCACAAACTTCTGCTCCGAGGGAAGTTCGAACTTTACGTTTTCAGGCTGCGGCGCGCCGCAATTTTCGCACGTCCTCACGCTGCCCTTGTTGCGCGAATTGCAGTTCGGGCAGGTCCATTCGTTTTCGATGTAGCCCAGCGTTCGTCTGCGTGCCATGATCGCTCCTTGTTTG
Organism: Anaerolineales bacterium; assembly: GCA_013360875.1. GTDB lineage: Bacteria > Chloroflexota > Anaerolineae > Anaerolineales > Villigracilaceae > Defluviilinea. The sequence continues at coordinate 14,263 of JABWAU010000048.1, forward strand.
AATTCCTGAATGATAAATCAAACGGAGAAAAAAAGGATTTCAAAATTGTTATCGCATCAACCCGATGAACGGATCATTCGAAGCCATGCCATTTTCGTATCTCTTCGATGCGGGATTCGCAATCCGGCTCCGCGCGCGGGTTTGGATCATTCGCTTCATTTCCCGACCGTGAGTTGGTCAATGCTTCGAAGATCCCATCCGCCCCGTTTGCCACATTGACCGGGTCATAGCCGCCTTCGAGGACAAAGACAATTTTCCCGCCGCAATATTCCTCCGCCAATGCGACAACCTTCCTTGCGAGCGTCAAATATCCCTGCGTGGATAACCCAAGCATGGTGATCGGGTCGCTCCAATGCGCGTCGAAACCGACCGAGACGAAGATCATCTGCGGCTTGAACGACTCGACGAATGGTTTGAAGATTCGATCCGCAACCTGTTCATAAACCTTGTCTCCAGCATAGGCTGGCAATGGCGCGTTCACGATCCGTTTGCGGGCCCCGGGTGCGTCCGTGATCCAGCCGGTGCCGGGATAAATGCCCCACTGATGCGCCGACAGAAACGCGACGCGCTCATCGTTCAAGAACGCGGCTTGCGTGCCGTTCCCGTGATGCGCGTCGTAGTCAATGATCTGCACGCGTTCCAATCCGTTTGCGAGAGCGTCACGCGCCGCAATGGCGACATTGTTGAAGATGCAGAACCCCATCGCTCGATCCGGCTCGGCATGATGACCCGGCGGGCGGACGATTGCGAAAGCGTTGCGCGCTTCGCCGTTGATCACTGCGCGCGAACAAGCGAGGACTCCGCCTGCCGCGAGCAGCGCGTCGTCGAAGGACGTTTGCGTCACGTAGGTGGGGGCGTAGTCAATGATGCCGGGCGCCTCTTCACGACAGACGTGTTCCAGCGTGGAAACAAGTCTGGGATGATGGACCAGGCTGATCTGGTCGCGTGAAGCGGGGTTTGCATCCAGCGGCTCCGCCTCGAATGAATCCAGTTTCGATCTCAAAACATCCAAACGCCCCGGTCGTTCAGGGTGATCCGGGTAAATGTGCCCGGGCGACGCCACGAAGGTATAGACGGTGCTCATGCCCGAATTATAGCCCCATAAAATAAAATGCCCCCAAATCGTTGCGACTTGGGGGATGCGGAGGTGAAGTCTTTATGGGGAGGTTCGCCCCGGCCCGAGAAGCGGACAGAGGAAGAAATGATCGCCCGCGTCCATCACGTCATTGCCGTTGTTGTCCATCCACCAGCGCCCGCCGAGATAACCAGGATCGCCAGGACCGAATTCGGTTTGCGGCTGGCCGTTCACCACCTCCAGTTTCTGGAAGCGGCCCCGCATGGGAAGCGGATCGGCGGTGGCAAATGTCTCGTAGTACAGCCCCTGGCTGGTGACGTAGATCACGCCGGGCGTTTCATTGCCGCGTCCCGCGTAGGCGGGCGAAACGGACGCCAATGCAAGCGTAAGGACAAGCAGCAGCATGGAAAGTTTGTATTTCATTTCGATCTCCTTCGAATGGTTTGTGTTTTGGTTTGCATGTGAGCATCGTTATCTTCTGTTCGAGGGCGCCTCCTTTCGATAAGTTGACTTCGATGCCTTGAGTGTATGCGAAGCGCATTACACAAACCTTCACGGGAGGTTGCGAATCGGTTAAGGGTCGTTAATGGGATCTCAATATCTTGCGGCGCTGCGCAAAGCCGCCGGACAAAAAAACCGCCGCCCTGCCAGCATGGGGGGGACATGCTGGTCAAGACGACGGTTAGGACACCTAATACCAGTAAAGGGGAGGGCAGGTGTCGGTGGTTTCACTATACCCTTGAACAAAAGAAGTTACATTAAATATCTATTAGAAATTTGATACAAATTATCCAGTTTTATCTGATTTCCTTTTACCATTCCCCGGCTTTTGCTTCCTTTGTTCGAATAGCTTCAACCATTCATCCACTTCCTGTTGCGAGAGCGCGCCGTCTTCCGCGGGTTTGGGCGCGGAATCGCGCGCCTGTATCAATCGCTTCGCGAACTCGTCGGACGAAACGACCTCCGCCTGCGCGGCGTGCGCATCCGCCTGCACCTGCCGGTCAGAGGAGACCACCGTCCAGTTCTTCGCGCTTTTTCCCATTCTTCTCAACCGCCTGCGAATGGCGTCGTCGGCGGTCGTTCCCAGCGGAATGAAATGCGCGGTTACAATGCCCAGTTTCCTCGTCCCGGAATGAAGCGGGGGCGCGCCGTCGAAATACACCTCCAGCGGTTTTCGTTCCTGTCTGTAGAATTCCTGAAGGACAGCGATCAATTCCATCTCGTCGTCCATCGAATCCAGGCGCAGGCCGAGTTTTGGGATCAGGTTGTGTCCGTCTATCAGGTAGGGCATGGGAATATTGTACAATGAAACCGGGGGGCGTTCTTTCCGTAAATTAACCGAAGTCCTTTATAATCGTTTCCAACCGATCAAGGAGATTTTCATGGCTGAAAAGAAACCCAGGCAATTGATGGTACCGCAGGGCGGCGTGTTGCGCGATTTCGTCCTGCGTCTCAAACTCATCGGGCGGCTGATGGCAGACAGCCGCGTCAGTCTCTTCCTGAAACTGTTGCCGCTTGCTTCGCTTGCCTATCTCATCTCACCGGTGGATCTTGTGCCGAATGTTGTGATACCTGTGATCGGTGTCCTCGATGATGCCGCGATCCTCTGGATTGGTTCGACCCTCTTCGTCGAACTTTGTCCGCCTGCGATCGTCAACGAACACATGCGGCAATTGCAAAGCAACCTGGATGATGCGAATGACGTAATAGACGCCGAGTCAACGGACGTGAATGACTGACCATGAAACGTCATTTGAGTTTGCTGATGTTGCCCATCCTGGCGGCTTGCGCTACGACGGGAACACCGCTTCCTCCCCTGCCGACGGTTGATTCCGCCACACCCACCATCACCCCGCCGACAGCGATTCCGGATACCTCCACGCCGACGACGATTCCCGAAACAGATACGCCTCCGCCCTCCCAAAACGCGGACACATTTCCCGACCCGAACAATTACGCCTGGCAGTTGATCGCCTCCATTCTCGTTCGCCCCGTTGACCTTCAAGCCGACGGCTCCGGTCGTTTGTTCGCGGTCGAGAAGCCCGGTCACATCCACGTCATCGAAGATGGGTCGCTCATCGACGCGCCATTTTTGAACATCGAAGACCGCGTCAACGACACCTCCAACGAAATGGGACTGCTTGGGCTGGCGTTCCATCCGAATTACGCGCAGAACGGATACTTCTACGTGAACTACACCGGCGCGGGCGGCGATACGTTCATCTCGCGTTTTCAAGTCACCGACAATCCATACCTGGCGGACCCGGCGAGCGAGGTCAATTTGCTGCGCGTCAACCAACCCTTCCCGAACCACAACGGCGGGACTCTGCAATTCGGACCGGACGGCTACCTCTATGCCGGCCTGGGGGATGGCGGCGCGGCGGGCGACCCATTCGGCAACGCCCAAAACCTCGATACCCTTCTCGGAAAAATTCTGCGGCTCGACGTGGATTCCGCCGAATCGTATGCCGTTCCCCTCGACAATCCGTTTGGCGACGAGATTTGGGCTTACGGGCTTCGCAATCCCTGGCGCATTTCATTCGATCCCATGACCGGCGACCTGTTCATTGGCGACGTGGGGCAGAACGCGTGGGAGGAGATTGACCACATCCCAGCGGGTTCACCCGGCGGGGTCAACTTCGGCTGGGATTATCGCGAAGGCGCGCACGAATACGATGGGAATCCCCCTGCCGGGCTCGCGCTTGTTGACCCCATCGCGGAGTACAGCCATGCGGAGGGCGGCTGTTCGGTCACGGGCGGGTACGTCTATCGCGGCGCCATGCCTGAATGGAACGGCATCTACCTCTACGGCGATTACTGCACAGGATTCGTCTGGGGCTTGATGCGGGTCAATGGGGTGTGGCAGACTCAATTGTTGTTCGATACGGATGTGAGGATCACCTCCTTTGGTAGGGACGAGATGGGGGAGGTCTATCTCTTGGGCGACGGCGGCGGGGTTTACAAACTTGTTCGCAGGTAATTCAGTCAAGTCTCATCCACAATAGGCGGATTGTCATCTCAATACGTGACGCCTGTCACTGGCAGGCGTCCTTAAATTGTCATACAATTTTATTTGTACACTGGAGGTGCCGAATGGCTCATAAGCAGTGGAAGGTCAGCAAGATTCGCTACTGCGAGCACGTTGGTCACGAGATCGCTTTGGAGAGCCAGGTGGTTTACCCGCCTGAATACCTTCCCGACCAGCCCCCGCGCATCCTGGCAAGGCGATGCTCCAATGCCATGGAATGTAACGCAATGGACAGAATGACCTGCGCCTGGTGCGGCACGAACCCGGATGTACGACCTTCGTAACTAAACGGGCTGATCAACGCCTGTTTGGAAAATAACTCTCTCCTCCCTCTGAGTTGGTCATTGGCTGCTCCGCGAGCGATCGCGGAGTATGCCGTTTAAAGAGGACGCTTTGCCCGCTTCGTTTTTTTGACCATCATCCTCCGCTCAGCGCGACCCCAAACCTGCTTCAACATCCCAAACCGAATCCAACTGGTGATTACCTACATCTCGCGCGTAGGACGCATTCGCTAAGAGAGTGTTTTGAAATTCAGACCCTAAAGGTTTTTCTGGCGAATCGGATTCAAAATTTGCACAGAAAGCCTGCTTGAAATGCTTTTTGCTTGTAATAGAAACCTTTAGGGTCTCTGTCTTATATTTTCAAAACACTTTCTAATGCTCCCATCAGTGTTAGAGAACGCTTCCTATGCGTTGTGGGTAATCACCAAAATCCAAGCCTTGACATCGTCCCGTTTTTGCCGATAATAAGGCGCAACAGGCGACCCCATTTGGAATCAGGGAGTTTGCTGGCGTATTACGGGAGCAAGCCCCCTGACTCCAAAAAAACAAAAAGGCAATGACAGAGGAAAGTAGGCTGGCGGAAGCCGCCAGAGAGATGCGACGGACGCGCTGAAAGTCGCATTTGACCGAAACCAGTTGAAGTTCCCTCTCGAGCCGTTCATGTGAACGTACCGCAAAATTCATTCTGCGGGAGAAGTAGTGTGAACCGCAATCCCAGCGTTAACGGGGAGGCTGATGTTGGTCAGCGCAGAGTGTCCCGCGCACAGCGGGAAATTTGGGTGGTACCGCGGGAAATCTCCCTCCCGTCCCATTTTGTGGACGGGAGGTTTTTGTTAATTTCGTACCGCGAGATTTATCTCGCCGTTGAGAAACGACATGAATGTCGCGGTACGGGAAAATTTGGAGGCACGAATGCTGGATAAATTGAACGAGATCGAAAAGACCGCGCTGGAGTCGTTGCAATCCATCACCGATCAAGCCGCGCTCGAAGCCTGGCGCGTGGCGAACCTGGGACGCAGTTCGCCGTTGATGCAGGTCTTTACCGGGTTGGGAAAACTGTCCAAAGAGGAACGACCAACTGTCGGGGCGGCGGCGAACCGTGTCAAGACGGCGTTGGAGTCCGCTTGGGAGGAAAGGGCTCAGGCGATCAAAGAAGCCGCGTTGGCGAAATCCCTCGAAGAAGAAGCATTGGACGTCACATTGCCGGGACGCGCAGTCCGCGTGGGACGATTGCATCCCTCCACACAGCAATTGCGGCGCGTGTTGGATATTCTCGCGGAGATGGGCTTTCAGGTATATACCTCTCGCGAGATCGAGACCGACGAGGTTAATTATCAATTGCTGAACTTCCCGCCGGACCATCCGGCGCGCGATATGCAGGACACGTTCTTCGTGCGAGCGGAGGGACGGGAGGACAACCCCATTCTGCTTCGCACTCACACCTCGCCGGGACAGATCCATGCGATGCGCGAATATGCGGCGATGAACCCTGAGAACCCGCCGCCGATCCGCATTGCGCTGCCGGGCATGTGTTTCCGTTTCGAGCAGATCACGGCGCGCTCGGAAATCCAGTTCAACCAGGTGGAGGGACTCGTGGTGGGCAAGAACATTACCTTCGCCGACCTGAAGGGAACGCTGAGCGACTTTGCGCGTCGGATGTTCGGTCGGCACGCGCGCACGCGTTTCCGTGCCTCGTACTTTCCGTTCACGGAACCTTCCGCCGAGATGGACGTGGAGTGTTTCGTCTGCGGTGGGAAAGGATGTAGTGTGTGCAAGAATTCCGGCTGGCTCGAAATTTTGGGTTGCGGCATGGTGCATCCCATCGTTTTGCAGAACGGCGGATATGACCCGACGCGCTATTCGGGCTACGCCTGGGGCATGGGACCGGAGCGTCAGTTGATGTTACGCTACCGCATTGACGATATCCGCTATTTCTGGGGAAACGACCTGCGTTTCCTGGAACAGTTCTAAAAATTTACCGCGAGGGACGCAATGTGGAAAGTAAAAAGTGAGAAGTGAAAAGCGAGGAGCAGAAAGAGGAAACTCGCGGTTCAAAGAAGGAAGTTGAAATATGAAATTACCAATCTCGTGGCTCAAAGATTACATTGATTTGGACGGCTTGACTGTCGAAGACATAGCCCGCAAGTTGACCCTCGCCGGGCTCGAAGTGGAGGAGATCAAATACGCCGGCTTGCCGATGCCGGATCACGCCGGCTCCGGCATGCACTCCAGCGGGCGGCACGAGTTCAAGACCAGCGGCATCAGTTGGGATCGCGACAAGATCGTCGTGGCGGAGATCCGCGAGGTGATGCCGCATCCCAACGCGGACCGTTTGACCCTGCTCGATCTGTACGACGGGCAACAGAATCAAGTCGTGTTGACCGGCGCGCCCAACATCTTCCATTTGAAAGGCACGGGCAAATTAGCCAAACCAATCAAGGTCGCTTATGCAAAGGAAGGTTCGACCATTTACGACGGTCACGCGGAGGGTTTGGTGCTGACCACGCTCAAGCGCGCAAAGATCCGCGGCGTCGAATCCTATTCGATGGCATGTTCCGAAAAGGAACTTGGCATCTCCGAGGAACACGAGGGCATCATCATTCTCGATGACGACGCTCCGGTGGGAATGCCGCTCGTGGATTACATGGGCGACGCGGTGCTGGACATTGCCGTCGTGCCGAACATGGCGCGCAACGCGAACGTGATGGGCGTGGCGCGTGAACTCGCCGCGTTGACCGGGCGCGAACTCAAAAAGCCGGTCATCGAATACAGAACCGAAGGCGAATCGGTCGAAAACCTGGTCTCCATCGAGATCACGGAACCCGAACTCAACCCGCGTTTTGTGATCGGGCTGATCCGTGATGTGGAGATCAAGCCAAGTCCCTATAAAATCCAGCGGCGTCTGCGTCTGGCCGGCATCCGTCCCATCAACAACGTCGTGGACGCGACCAACTACGCCATGCTCGATCAGGGCGAGCCGTTGCACGCGTTCGATTATGATGTGTTGAAATCTCGCGCTGGAAATAAAAATGTAAAGATCATCACCCGTTCTGCGAAGGATGGAGAGAAACTCACCACGCTCGATGATGTGGAACGAACGCTTAGTTCGACGAACGTTCTCGTGTGCGATGAAAAGGGCCCGCTTTCGATTGCGGGTGTGATGGGCGGCGCCGAATCCGAAGTGACGGACAAAACCAAAAACATCCTGCTGGAGGGCGCGGCGTGGAACTTCATCAACATCCGCAAGACCGCGAAACAACATAATCTTCCGTCCGAGGCGTCGTTCCGGTTCTCGCGCGGCGTGCATCCTTCATTGGCGGAAACAGGCGTAAAGCGCGGACTGCAACTCATGGCGGAATGGTCGGGTGGAAAGATCGCACCCGGGCTGGTGGATGCGTATCCGCTCAAGCCAAAGGATTCGGTGGTGGACGTTTCGCCGCGCGATGTCAAACGCTTGCTGGGCATTGATCTCACCGTTGAACAGATCGCCGAACTGCTCACGCGGCTCGAATTCAAATGCGAACCCACGGCACGCGGACTGCGCGTCACGGCTCCCTCGCATCGGCTCGACATTGGCGAGGGCGTCATCGGTCTTGCGGATGTACTGGAGGAAGTTGCGCGCAGTTACGGTTACGATAACATCCCCGAAACGCGCATGTCGGATTCGCTCCCGCCGCAGATCGGCAATCCCATTTACGAATGGGAGGAGCGCGTGCGCGATCTTCTCGTCAGCCTCGGCTTGCAGGAGGTCGTCAGTTATCGCCTCACTTCGCCCGAACGCGAGAGCCGCGTCGTAAAATACGACGAGTACGTCACGCTCGCCAATCCCATCACGCCCGAACGACGCGTGATGCGCCGCAGTCTGGTCGCGTCCGTGCTGGATGCGGTGGAAAAAAATGCCCGCGCCGAATCCATTGCGATGTTCGAGATCGGTCCCGTTTTCGAGCCGGTGAAAAGCGACCCTTCGACAGGCTCAGGACAAGCCCTACCGAACGAACCGCGCAAACTCGTCCTTGCGATGACCGGATTGCGGGATGCGCTCGCGTGGGATGTGAAGGAGTCCCCGAACTTCGACTTCTATGACATGAAGGGACGCGTCGAACTCCTTTTGAGCGGACTCCACTTCACGGACGTTTCCTACATCCCAACCGATTCCGTCCCATACCTGCATCCGGGTAAATCAGCGGAAGTCAGGGTCAATGAGAAGGTCGTGGGCGTGTTCGGAGAATTGCATCCGCTCGTGAAGGACAAATACGAAGTCGAAGAGGCGCCTATCCTCGTGGCGGAGTTCGATCTGGATGTCTTGCGCACCGTCTCGCCGAGTTACGAGATCAAGCCCGTCCCGGATGTGCCGCCTGTCTTCGAGGATATCGCCGTCGTTCTGGACGAATCAATTCCGGCGTCGAAGGTGGAGGCGTTGATCCGTCAGACGGGCGGCAGAGCGCTGGCGAACGTCAAACTTTTCGATGTCTATCGCGGTGAGCAGGTCGGTGCGGGAAAGAAGAGTCTCGCGTACAGCCTGACGTACCAATCCGATAAGACGATGACCGACGCCGAAGCCGCCGCCATCCGCAGGAAGATCGTCAGGCGGCTGGAGCATGAACTCGGCGCAAGGTTGCGAAGTTGAAGACCAGGGCAATCTGCATGGAGGGGCTGCCCTTTTTGTATCCATTCTTTGGATGTATACTGGAAACAATCGCTGAAAATGGAGGTAGCAATGAATCGCACAACAGCCATGATCGCCACAATTGTCACCGTGCTATTTTGCGGTCTGCCGGGCATCGGGTTGATCTGTTTTGCCGCTCTCGGCATGTTGGGCACGAATCTGCCCGGGTTCTATGAAGAGAACCCCACCGCCACGCCGGAACAGGCTTTGTTGGGCGCGGGTGTGTTCGTGTGCATAGGGCTGCTTCTAATGCTCATTCCAGCATTGGTCGGCTTTTTCACGTTCCGGATGAGCAAAAAGGAGGAACCTGCGAATCAATTCGATTACATTCCCCCGGCTTCATAGAGATCGGAAAACACGCTTTCTTTCAAAGGAGAACGCAATGCAAAACAGAACCATCGGCATCGTTGCCACAGCCGTGACCGCGCTTCTATGCGGATGCGCCAGCATCTTTAGTTGTGTGTGGGGCTTTCTCATCGCCACCGGGCAACCGATTGACGTGACCACCAATGACATTGTTACACAGCAGACCGTATCGCCCTCCGTCGGTTACGTGTTGTTGTGCCTGACCGTGTTGATGCTTTTGGTGCCGGTCGCGGTGGGATTCTTCACCCTTCGCAAGAAGCCCGAGGCGGTTGAATCAACTGTGGAGGAAATTCCCCCGGCTTCGTAAGCAGTCGAGAAAAGGCTCATGGGTGATCCAAAAAAGACAGTCGTCTCAAAACGGCTGTCTTTTTTGGATCACTTCACTCCGATGGTCAGGCTGACCTTGCAAAATTTCAGGTCGCCTGCCGTCATTACCCAGTGGGTGGTGTACGTACCGGGGTCTTTTGGCGCCTGCATTTCCACAAAGAACTCCGCCACCTCGCCGATCTTGGTGTCCTTCGTCAGATCGTATCCGGCGACCCTGTGGAATCGGTCACCCCGGTCGTACACAAAGTCAATGCTTTCCGCGTCCCATTCCTTCTTGCCGACGTTCTTGAACCGCCACCTCACCTTGAATTCCAAACGCGGACTGTAGATCGTCCCGTCGGGGGGACCGTCCAGCACTTCACAAGCATAGTCGTTCTTGCTGGTGGGGCTGAACGTGCGCGTGAGGGTGGGGATGACGAACGCCGTCGGCGAGTTGTACACGAAGACAATGGTCTCCGTAAAGGTCGGTTCGAGGGTGTTCGTCCCGCGTGGGGTGGGGGTGGAGGTTGCTGTGGAGGTGGAGGTGGGAACTGCCGCGGCAGTCTGCGTGGAGGCTGCGGCGGCGGTTTGCGCGATGATGCGGTTGATCGAGTCCGGGTTCAGTGTGGGAACGGCGGGCGCGGGAAGGAAAGTCGGCGCGCATCCGAGGATAAGCGCCAGAACGATGAACCACGTCAGGAATTTGAACCCACGCGTTGACATTGTTGGGCGGCGTCGGCGAATCGTTATTGTTCCACGTTGATGGCGATGTAGGGGAAGCAGAAACCGCCTTCGAGTTTCCAGGTCATTACGTAGAAGCCGTCTTTGGATGGGGTGACCGCGTCGAGGATGACCTGGTGTTGCTCGCCGGGCGCCAAGGCCGGCAATTCCACGGCGGTGGTCGTGGCGAAATTCGTGCCGCTGTAGAAAACCAGGTCAAGACCATCGCGCCAGGCTTTTGTGCCGGAGTTGCGGATGGTCCAAATCACGTCGAAGTCTTTGTTCTGCTTCCAGTAACTGTTGTCGCGCGGTT